>CAYSCH010000361.1:0-9661 GCA_964429355.1 uncultured Planctomycetaceae bacterium
GTCCTCCCCTACGGTGCGCCGGCCGAATCCCTGACGGGAATGTTCTATCGGCGTTCTGAAGTGACCTTTGCGGACGTGGTGGACGGCACCACGAATACGCTGATGGCCAGCGAGGGCATAATCCGCGGCAAGAACCCGACCGACACGTGGGGAGATCCCGGAGGATACTGGGGTGGTGCCCCCCACGGCGGCTTTGGATTCACGACGATGGAACCGCCAAACAGTCCGCTTCCCGATCGTGTGTACAGCTGCAAGAGCACCACGTGGACGCAGGCCCCCTGCCTGAGTACAGCCTCCGCGGCCGATCACGTGAACTTTGCCCGCAGCTATCATCCGGGTGGTGCCGTTTTTGTGCTGGGCGACGGATCGGTCCGTTTCATCTCGGAAACCATCAACCTCGCCACCTACCGCGCCCTTGGCACTCGAAGGCTGGGGGAAGTGCTTGGCGACTTCTGAGCAATCGCATCGGGAGTCTGTGCCATGAGCAATCGTGCCGGATGTCACCGGAGATTGAGAGCGGAGCATACTAAGTTCACTGGAATGTCGACGTAGTGCTCGCCGCAGCAGTGACAATCGTTTCTCTTGGTAACAAAAACGACAGGAACTCGACTTGGCCGCGGCGAAGCGGTCCGTCTCGACTCGTCTGGAGGTTGACGACTCACATGAAAAGCCTTTGCACATTCGCTGTCTTTGCGTGCGCTATGGTCCTGCTTGTTGGCTGCGCACCGACTGGTCCGGAAACCCAGGCGGTGACAGGAACGGTCACCTTCGATGGAGAGCCGGTTGCCGACGGTGCCATCACGTTCCGCGATGCTGCCGGGCAGAGCAAGAGTTACGGCGGCCCGATCACGAACGGGAAGTACGCATTCGAATCGTCGCCTGGCAGCAAGAAAGTCGAGATTTCCGCCATGCGGGATGTCCCCGGCAAGATGGACACCTCCAACCCGGGCGTGGAGGTTCCTCTCCGGGAGCAGTACATTCCGAAGCAGTACAACGAAGAATCGACTCTGACTGCTGAAGTATCGGGTTCAGACCCGATCGATTTCGCGCTGACGAGCAAGTAGTTGTAAGGCCCCCCAGGAATGAGAAAGACGCCTGCCCCTTGGGCAGGCGTCTTTGTTTTCGGCACGTCCGGGTTGAAGTCCGAACTCCTGTTGAATTGTGTTCGGAGTTGCTCCACTCTAGAATGGCGTGTGCAGTACTTGCTGGTTTCGTGAAGGCGAATCCTGTCTGTCTTTTCCGTTCGTGATACACCCGCGTTGATTAGCCGTTGCCGGACAATAAGTTACCGATTTCGAGGAACAGCGTGAGCCATTCGGTACGACAGAACCGGAGGACTTGCGCCCTGGCGTTAACTTTCAATTCGGTAGTCGATTGTTTTGCAGCGTGTTATTCCCTGGTCTGGCGCAGGGAGCAATGGCATGGCCAATCGGAAAGCCACGTCGGATCGTCTCGCGGCCGAACATGTCTCACGTGCCGCGTGCCAACCTGACACTCGTCGTTCCAGGTACGTCAGGATTGCCGGTGCCACTACGGCCGGTTTCCTTGCGGTCCTTTTCATCGTGGTTACTCTCACTTCTCGGGAAAAAGCCCCGACGGACCCCTCGGGGGTTCCAGTCGCCACGTCGCAGCGACCGGCGCTCGTTCTCTCGACGGTTCCGGCCAACGCCACCATCGAGCAGTTGCACGAGGAGGCGCGCCGTGCGGCGGGCGAACTCCTTTCGAGATTCCCCCAGTCGTCGGAAGCCCACCAGATCATGGCACTGCTGGAGAAATCGCTCCGCCAAACCGACGAAGCGGCGGTGTATTGGCAGAAGTCGGTAGAACTGGCTCCGGCGGACCCTCGTGCACGTGCCGGACTAGCCCTCGTCTATCTGGACCAGGGAGAGGATCGTTTGGCTGCCGACACGCTCGAGGAGGCAATTGCTGTCGGGTGCTCGTCGCCGGAAGTGTACGAAACCCTGGCCACTGCTCTGATTCGATTGGGGAGCTTCGATCGGGCCGTTGCGATTCTTGGTGAAGGGCTGGTGCTTTTTCCGAGATCTTCCAGGAGCTGGTTGTTGCTCGGCCAGGCGCAGATCCAACAGAACGATCTCGAACAAGCCGAACAATCCCTGAAGAAAGCCATCGAACTGACCCCCGACTACACCGACGCCCACTACACTCTGTCGTCCGTCTGCACGCGTCGAGGGGATCGCGAGGCCGGAATCGCCCACCGCAAGCGGTTCGCCGAACTCAAGGCCCGGGATCGCCAGATGGAGGATCGCCTGGCACTGGCGCCCGATATCGAGATGGTGAGGCAGCGGACTGCGGCCACGTTGTGTGGAGCGGGAAGCGTCTACCTCTGCCATGGCGATCCGTCGGAAGCCGAATGTCTCCTGTTGCGCGCGGCCGCCATTGCTCCCGGACTCCCCGAGCCCTACAGAGTTCTCGCTTCTCTCTACCGAGCGCAGGACAGAATTCCAGACGCCATCACCGTCCAGCGACGGCTGGTCCGGATCGAACCGCAGAACGTT
Source organism: uncultured Planctomycetaceae bacterium (assembly GCA_964429355.1). Classification (GTDB taxonomy): domain Bacteria; phylum Planctomycetota; class Planctomycetia; order Pirellulales; family Thermoguttaceae; genus JAAYAY01. The sequence goes on from CAYSCH010000361.1 coordinate 2,517, forward strand.
CTCAATCACGTGAACCTGGCGAACCTGGTCGTTCGGAGCGGAGATCTCCCCGAGGCTGAAGAGATTCTTCAACAAGCGCTAGATAATCACCCGGAAACGGCCATTGTGTACTCATGTTTCGCCCAGCTCTGCATGAAGACGGGTAAACCCCAACAAGCCCGTGCCCTTGCACAAGGATGGCTTCGTCTCGAACCGACACCGGCCGGTTACTTGCTTCTGGCCGCTGCCTGCCGGCAACTGAACGACCCCGTCGGATCGGAAAACGCCTTGAAGGACATGCGTCGACTGGCATCGAGGGATGGGCGGCAGTCGCCGATGGGACCAGGACAAGACCCTTCCAGATAAGCGCATTATCGCCTGCCATGCACATACCCATCGCACTTGCCTCGTTCTGCGTGATCCTGTTCGGCGTCGCTGGCAGCGAATCGTCGGAGCCTCTCGACGATTGCCGGATCCGGCTCTGCGATGCCACGGCATCTTCCGGAATCACCTTTCGGCACAGTCACGGAGGCAGCGGCCAACGCTACATCATGGAGGCTGTGTCAGCAGGTCTGGCGCTGTTCGACTACGATCGCGATGGTTTGGTCGACATCTATTTTCTCAACGGCGCGCCACTCAAAGGAAGTACCTTCAAGACTCCACTCAAGAATGCCCTCTACCGCAACAATGGCGACTGGACCTTCACGGACGTCACCGACGCCGCGGGAGTCGGTGATACCGGCTACGGCTTGGGGGTGACGGTGGGAGACTACGACAACGACGGCGATTCCGACCTCTATCTCAATAATTTCGGCCCAAACATCCTGTATCGCAACAATGGAGATGGTACCTTCACCGACGTGACGCAAGCGGCGGGTGTGGGGCGAGGCAACAAGGTGGGTGCGGGAACTTGCCTCCTGGACATTGAGAATGACGGCGACCTCGACCTCTATGTGGCGAATTACGTGGTCTTCAGCTACGACACCCATGTTCCGATCACCGTGGATGGCTATCGCTGGCACGTTGGTCCGAGGGCCTATCCCCCCGAGAAAGACAATCTCTTCCGCAACAATGGCGACGGTACCTTCACCGATGTGACGGAACAGTCGGGAATCGGGGCGGTTGCTGGAACCGGAATGGGGATGGTGGCAGGTGACTTTGACGACGACGGGGACAGCGACGTGTTCGTCTGCAACGACATCAAGGCGAATTTCCTGTTTCAGAACGACGGGAAGGGACACTTCGAGGAGATCGGCCTTTTTGCCGGAGTTGCCTACGACCTTTACGGTCGCGAGAATGCAAGCATGGGCGTCGACTGTGGCGACTACAATAATGATGGCCGTCTCGACCTGTTCATGACCGATTATCAAGGAGAGCTTCCGGTGCTCTTCCGCAATCAGGGAGAATGCTTCTTCGAAGATGTGACATTGGCCACCGGAGTGGGCCAAGGGTCTTTCCCTCATGTCAAATGGGGAACCGGCATGGTGGACTTCGACAACGACGGGGATCTGGACATTTTCATCGCTTGCGGCCATACCGACGAGAATGCCGATTATCGCGACGACAGCACGAAATACCGGGTCCGAAACGTCGTGATGATGAACACCGGGAAAGGCAGGTTCGTTAACGTCTCGGACCGTTGCGGCGACGGAATGGACCCGGTTGAAAGCAGTCGTGGCGTTGGACTGGATGATCTGGATAACGACGGAGACATCGACGCAGTGATCCTCAACGCGCAGGCGGGGCCCACGATCCTTCGCAACGAGTCAATCTCCTCCAATCACTGGCTCGATATTCAGCTGCTTGGCACAGTATCCAACCGTGACGCTGTCGGCGCTCGGGTGACTCTCGTGTCCGGCGACCTTACGCAGATCGCAGAAGTTCATGGTGGCCGCGGCTATCAGGGCTACCACGGTTCGCGCCTTCACTTCGGCCTGGGAGATCGCACGCGTATCGACCGCGTCCATGTCCGTTGGCCGGGAACGGATGGGGAGATATTTGAGGGGATCGAAATCGACCGGCTGGTAACCCTGACTCAGGGTAAAGGCAGCCAATTGCGCACAACAGACTGATCTGGATCAACGAGAGACACGAAATCCATGCCAATACACCGAGTCTCACAAGGCATGCCGGATAACACGATGCAAACCAGAAAACCAAGTGGCCTTCTTCTTTCGACGTTCCTGATCGCAGCCTCGTGCCTGCACGTGTGCCCCCTCACTGCTCGCGCCCAGGAGGAAATGGCCGCGGAAATCGATCCGGCTACGCTCGATGCGTGGTCTGCCCCTTACCGGGGCTGGTACTACTGGGACGAGCCGATCATTCCGGCCGATCCGAGAATACCGGGGCTGGAGGAGTTCAAGAGCACCGACTGTCCCACGGTGTATCAGCTTCCCGGTCAGAGTGATCGGTGGCTTATGAGTTTTATCGCCTTCAACGGCAAGGGCTACAACAGTTTCGTCGTCGAAAGCAACGACCTGATTCACTGGCAGAATCCTCGACTGGCCATGGGCTTTGGCCCCGAAGGCCAGTTCGATCACGGCGGCTGCGTGGTCGGGGCCTATCTGTACGAATCGTACGACATCAAGGCTCCTCGCGTTCTCAAGCCACGTGAGGCGAAGTTCTGGACCCTTTACGGATGCTATCCGCTCCAGGGCGGTTACGAACTGCGGCCGGGATACGAGGGCGTGGCGATCAGCGATGACGGACTGGCTTGGCGCCGGGCAAAACCCTCCTATATCCTTTCGGTCCACGAGCCGGACGCAGGCGATTGGGAAAGGGACTGCATCTACCAGCCGTGGCTGGTAGAACACGCGGGCCGATTCTACAACTTCTACAACGCGGCCAACGGCGGGGTGGAGCAGGTCGGCCTGGCCACCTCCGACAATCTGGTCGACTGGACGCGGTACGCCGGCAACCCCGTCGTCCGCAACCGCCCCGGCGGCTACGACGAACAGTTTTGCTCGGACGGAAAGGTTTTCCGCGACGGCGACCACTGGACCATGTTCTATTTCGGGGTCGGCCGCGGCGGTGCCCATATCATGGTCGCCTTCTCCCGTGACCTGCTCCACTGGACTGCCCACGCCGAGCCGCTCTACAAGGCGGGGGGACATCCCGACGGCCTCGACCGCCAATACGCTCACAAGATCTCGCTGGTCCACAATCCGACCAACGATACCTTCTACATGTACTACTGCGCTACCGGCAACAAAGGTCGTTGTATCGGGCTCTTGACCAGCAGGCCCCTCGAGTCCACTTCGCCTTGAGAAGGAGCGGCGATTCATGCCCAATTGCCCGCCCGTCGCAGGCCTGCTCGCAATCCTGATGCTCCTCGGGGCTCGTGTTGCCCCCGCTGGGGAAGAACCGGCCAGGCCCGATATCCTCCTGATCATGCCCGATCAGATGCGCGGCGATTGTCTGTCGATCCTCGGGCACGGGGCCGTCCGGACTCCCAACTTCGATCGGCTGGCCCAGCAGGGAGTCCTCTTCCGACGGGCCTACTCCACCGTCCCTTCCTGCATTCCCGCACGTTATGCCCTCATGACCGGGCTCTTTCCGCAGACCAGCGGCGTGGTGGGGTTTAAACAGAAGCCGATCGATTGCCCGACGATGCCCCGACTTCTGCGCGACGCGGGTTACCGAACGGTGCTCGTGGGCCGCGAGATGCACCAGATTGCCGACGCTTCGGCGCTGGGATACGAAACGGCTGTTCTCGGCTCCACTTATGTCTCCGACGACCAGTACGCGGCCGACTTGAAGCAGGCGGTGCCCGAGATCGCCGACTTCCGCAAGTGGGTGGAACAAACCTTGGGGCTTTCCTACAACCACTGGCAGGCGACGGCGTGGCCGCTCGACGACGAGCTCCATCCCAGCGCCTGGATCGTCGGCCAGTCCCGCAAGATCGTTGCGGAGGCCGCCGCAGAACGCCCCCTGTTCCTTACCGCCTCGTTCTATGCGCCCCACCCGCCGCTCTTCCCACCCAGGAAGTATTTTGATGACTACCTGGCAGAAGACCTCCCCTCACCGGCCTACGGCGATTGGGTGGATTGGAGCTTGCTGACTCCCAAGGGTAGCGACGGCGGCCATCGGGTGCTGTTGGAGGGAGAGACGCTCCGCAAGGCTCAGGCCGGCTACTTCGGATTGATCGAACACATCGACAATCGGGTCGCACCGCTGATCGAGGAGTTTCAGGCGAGAAGCCGGAAGGCGGGCCGGCCGTGGCTCGTCGTTCTCACCACCGATCACGGGGAGATGTTGGGGGACCATGGCTACTTCCGCAAGTGCGAACCGTTCGAGGGCTCGGCCAACATTCCGCTGATCGTCTGCGGCTCGGCCGAGTTGGGCTTCACGCCGGGAGGTCGCTGCTTCCAGCCGGTTGCGCTCGAAGACTTGCTTCCAACGCTGGTGGAGCTGGCCGGTGCCGAGTGCCCCAAGGTGGATGGCGTCAGCCTGGTTCCCACACTGCAGGGCCGCGAGGCCGAGATCCGGCCGTGGCTCCACTTCGAACATGCCAACTGCTACAGCAAGGCCCAGGCGTTTCACGCCCTGACCGACGGCCATTTCAAGTACATCTGGCGTCCACTGGACGGCCGCGAGCATCTCTTCGATCTCGACGCCGACCCCCAGGAAGATCGCGACATGGCGGCCGACCCGGTGGCACAGGATCTCCTGGTCAACTGGCGCAAACGGCTCATCGAGCGGCTGGCCACTCGCCCCGAAGGTTTTTCGGACGGCCAGCATCTGATCCCCGGCCGCCCCTATCCGCCACGGAATGGGGGCGTTCGGTAGCCACCCATCTACACATTTGGCCACAGCCAACGAACCGACAGCGACCCGGCAGCCGGCTGCAAACTGCATTGCCCTGCCAGTAGGGCTTCAGGTCTTGTCTTCCGCGGCCACGAGGTAGCGGTAGCTGGCCTCGATGAGCTTCTGCCCCTCTTCGGCGCCGAACTCGCCTTCGGTTTCCAGGGAAACCGCGCCGTTGTAGCCGGCCTCGCGGAGCACCCGCAGGCAGCCGAGCACGTTTACGGTTCCCTCGCCCAGGGCCACGCATTTGGTGCCCGCCACGTCTTTGACGTGCAGGTGGACGACCCGGTCGACGATGGCCCGCAGGGTCGCCACCTCGTCTTGGCGCTGGCCGAAGGGTGTCCAGGAGTAGCCGCCGGCCGCGGTTTCGACGTAGGTGGCCCGATGGACGTTGGCCGTGTCGTAGTTGACGCCCAGCCACTTGGAGGCGGAGAGGCCCAGGATCTTCTTGAGCCCATCGGCCGTGAGCGAGAATGTGCCGTGCGGCTCGATGGCCAGGTAGACCTGCGACTGTTCGGCCACCTCGAGGATAGCGGCGAGCCGCTCGCCGAGGAGTTTCAGGGCATCGTCGTCCGACATGCCGGCCGGTTTCCGCCCGTCGCCGGCGTTGACGACGGGAATGCCGGCCTCCTTGGCCCAGCGGATCACTTGCGAGATTCCCGCCACGCTCTCGGCATCGGGAATGATTGCGCCGTGGCACGCCCAGAGGGCCGTCACCCCCTTGAAGCCCAGGTCGGTCGTCAGCTTGCGGAATTTCGCCGGATCATCTTTCCATGGATCCACGTGGGGGCAGAACGGCGCGGTGGCCTGGGTCTCGCAATACTCGTAGCCGGCTCGCCGGATCCGCTCCAGGGCCTCCTCCAAGGGCTGCTTGCGGAAGCTGACGGTTCCACACCCTAGCTTCATCGGAGCCTTCTTCGCCACGGGCGCTGCCAGAACCGGCTTGGCGCCCAGGGCTGCAATGCCCGCCCCGACCGACACTGCCAACGCCTGACGCCGGGTAAGTCTTGTTGTTTCATGTCGCGCCATCGTAGTTTCCTCCGTGCCCTCGTCGGGCAACCGCAAACAGAATCCGAAGTGGTCCAGGTCAATCCGTGTAGAATGCTTGTTCGTTGCTTATGGTCTCTTGTCGCTTGGCCGGCCAGCGCGATGTCAAGGTCAGAGGACCTTCGTGATGCCGGGCATGGCCACGGGGTAACGCCCGTCCTGGCCGGCAACTACCGGCGGCGTGGCATCCATTGCATACTTTTCCGGCGCCAGCCGCACCGTCGACTGGATCGCATCGTCCCAACTTATCATCTGGCCCGAATAGCTTGCCATGCGTCCCAGGATGGCGGTCATCGTGGTCATGGCGGCGTAGTCAACCTCGTTGTGCGGCCGATTTCTGCGGATGGCGTCGATGAGGACATCGTGTTCCACCTGGTAGGGGTTGGCCGATTCGCCGCGGAACCGCCACTGGCGTGGGCCTTCGATCTGCATCCGCCCGATATCGGCCGTGCCCTGCAGGCCGGTCAGTTCGGCCGTGGCATGGTTCCAGCATCCGGAGATCTGTCGGGTCATGGCGAACATGACCGTTCCGTCGGCGAACGCATATTCCACAGCGTGATGATCAAAGATGTCGCCGTGCTGGGTGGGAGATTTGGACTGCCGGCCGCCTTGCCCCTGCGCGCTGGCCGGATGCTCGCCCTTGAGCCAGAGGCACACATCGATGTAATGCATCAGTGCGTCGACGAAGTAATCCCCGCTCAACCAGAGGAAATGGTAAGGATTGCGGAGTTGATACTCCATCTCCGTGACGTCGACCGCCCTTGCGGGGGTGTCGCGCAGGTATCCGGTGTTCCAGTAAGCCCGCATAAGCGGGATGCGGCCGATTGCACCGTCCTGGAGCCGCTTGATCGTCTCCTGGAAACCGCTCCGATGGCGAAACATCAGGCCGACGCCAATCTTCAGGTTCTTGCGTTTGGCCTCCTCGTTGGCGGCCAGGATCTGGCGGATACCGGGGCTGTCGACGGCCAGCGGCTTTTCGGCAAACAGGTGCTTGCCTTGCTGGACTGCGTAAGCGAAATGGGCAGGGCGAAAATGGGGTGGCGAGGCCAGGATCACCAGGTCCACGCCGCTGTCGATGGCTTGCCGATAGGCATCGAACCCCACGAACCGCCGCTGCGGTGGCACATCGATCCGGTCGGCCAGCCCCTGGTGGGCCTCGCGGTCGTAGACCGCCGGTGCGGCATTGGAGAGCGATGCCAGACTCGCCTCCAGGCGATCGGAAAACAGGTCCGCCATGGCCCACAACTTGATCGGCCCTTTTGTCTGCAGGGCCTGGGCAGCCGCCCCGCTGCCCCGCGATCCGCAGCCGACCA
>CAYSCH010000362.1:0-9657 GCA_964429355.1 uncultured Planctomycetaceae bacterium
TGTCGATCGACAGCAACTTCAGCCATATCGCTTGGTTGCGGACGATCAAGGAGAAGATCAAGTACAAGGGCATGGAGAACGTCGAGGTCACCTTCCCGGTGATCGCCGACTTGAAAATGGACGTCGCCCGCAAGTACGGCATGGTCCATGCTTCGGCCGACGATTCCCACGCCGTGCGAGCGGTCTTCATCATGGACCCCGAGGCGAAGGTCAGGGCCGTCCTCTATTACCCGTCCAGCATGGGCAGAAACTTCCAGGAAATCCTGCGAATGATCGTGGCCATGCAGACCGCCGACAAGCACAAGGTCGCCACTCCGGCCGACTGGCAGCCGGGCGACGACGTGATCGTCCCGCCGCCGGGCTCCTGCGGCACGGCCCAGGAACGAGTCGAAGGCAAGGAAGGCGCCAAGTGCCTGGATTGGTTCATGTGTCTCAGGGAGATTCCGAAGAGCAAGCTTGACCTTCCACCGATGTGGAAGTGAGCGGCGGCGCAAACCCGATGCCAAACAGGACCCCGGTATGCTCGCGGTATGCCGGAGTTCTGTTCTGGCATCGTCAGTAACCGACTGGTCAGAAGGTGCCAAGTCATGAGCGAGAAGGAAATTGAACTCAAGAACGGTTTCACTTCGTATGAGAAGCTGTCCATGCGTGGCGGCGTCGTCGCCCTGGTGGGCGTCGGTGCTCTTGCCATCTACCGAAGCGATCCCCTGGTAGCCGCCGGGTACCTTCTCTTCGTTGTCCTCGGGGGCCTCGTCGTCATGTACGACTCCCTCTGCGTCTATTGTCCCTATCCGTTCAAGCACTCGGACTGCCTCTTTTTCCCGTATCAACTCGTTGCCTCAGTGACGATGATGCGAACCAAACCGATTCCTTGGTTCAGGAACGCACTCTCGGCCCTGGTCTTCTTTGGGATCGTCGCCATTCCCCAGTATTGGCTTTGGGGACAGTGGAGTTTGTTTGGCATATTCTGGGCACTGACAGTGACGGGCGGGATCGTCGTTCCTCTGCACTTCTGCCGCCGTTGCCGGCACCACCGCTGTCCGATGAGCCTGGTAAAATTGCAGACAAGTGATCGATGATGTCCCCAACAGTTTTCATCGGCAATACTGGTTGGTCACTACGTGTGTTTCCAGACTCGAAAGGGGCGATGTACTGTGTTACGAAAGTCACAAGCAACTACTTACGACAAGGAGACGAACAATGAATCGCACGTTCTGGACTGTGCTGGTTATTTCGTTTGTGTTCGTGGCTGCCTACATCACCAACGCGGATGATCGTGCCGCACCTGATAGGCAGAAGCCTACGCTCGTGATCAACCTTACCAGCGGCGTCGAGGATCTTCACGCCGTCGTCATGGGACTTCACTTCGCAGAACATGGCTTGGCGGATGGACGGCAAGTCGTAGTCTTTTTCAACGTGAAGGCCCCACCACTGGCCCGAAAGACGCTTGATGACTCTGTAAGATTCAAGGAAATGCCACCGGTTCGCACCATGGTAGCCGACCTCCTCAAACAAGGGGCGAAGATGGTGGTGTGTCCAATGTGCGCCGAGATAACCGGCGTGGAAACGGACGAACTCACGCCGGGAATCGAAATGATCAAGGATCGAAAACAGATTTTCGACCACTTGCATGCTGACTCGGTAGTTTTCACGTACTGATCGGTTGGCACTCGCGGCGGGTCGAGTAGGAATGGCATAGTCAGTGCACAACAAGATCGCCGCGGGCGGATTGCCGAACATGAAGGCGATCCACGTCGACCTTCCTTCACGAAAGTCCGCTTATCCGAAAGGACCATCCGATGAACGAGTTGAGTAGAAACCGCCGCCAGTTCCTGAAAACGGTGGGTGCTGCCGGGGCCTCGTCAATTGTTGCGGGAACTGCCGGGGCGAGGGTGAGCCTCGGGGCCGAAGCCAAGGAGAAGCTTGCTATCGACGGGGGGGAACCGGTACGAAAAAGCCTGCTGAGTCACCAGGCCTACGGGCCGCAGTTCTACAACGAAGTTGAGAAACGCGAAATTCTCGAAGTCCTCGAGTCAAGAAGGCCTTTCCGGTGGTGGAAAGACGGTTCCAAAGCCCTGCAGTTCGAACAGGCCTACGCCGCTCACATCGGCGTGAAATATGCCATTGGGGTCACCTCGGGCACAACCGCCCTGTCGGCGGCCTTGGCCGCTCTGGAAATTGGACCCGGTGACGAAGTGATTCTTCCCGCTTGGACGTGGTACGCCGACTACGATACCATCGTGCTTGCGGGAGCCCTGCCGGTCTTCGCCGAGGTCGACAGCTCGCTCAACATCGACCCGACCGACATTGAGGCCAGAATTACGCCGCGGACCAAGGCGATCATCGCCGTCAGTTTGCAGGGGTGCCCGGCCGACATGGACCCGATCCTTGAGATCGCCAGAAAGCACAAGCTCCGCGTCTTGGAGGACTTCTCCCAGTGCGTTGGAGGACGCTATGGGGGCAAGTACTTGGGCTCGATGGGCGACATCGGCATCAGCAGCTTTCAGGAGAGCAAGACCATCACGGCAGGGGAGGGAGGTGCCGTCGTCACCAACGATCCAAAGCTTTTCGAACGCGCGGTGCGCGCCCACGACGTCGGCTCCCTCCGCTCTCCATACAAGGAGGATCTTGGCGGTGGGCAGATCCCGGGTTTCGCCGCCTCGAACTACCGCATGAACGAATTCACCGGCGCGATTCTCAAGGCCCAGGAGCAAGACCTCGAAACGATCTGCGCGGCCTTGCGGAGGAATGCACAGAAGGTCCGAGAGGGCATCGCCGATCTGCCGGGGCTCAAGATGCGGAAGACGCCGGACCTTGAGGGAGATTTGGGCGTTACCATTTTTCTGGACCACGGTACCGAAGAGCGACGCGACTACTTCCTCCGCGCGGTACGAGCCGAGGGAATCTCGGCCTCGCCTCCGGGCGGATCGGTGATTCTGCCCATCGATGAGCGGGTTGAGAACAAGCTTACGGTCCACCCTGACTGGCCTTCCTTCAATACACCTCAAGGCAAGGCCATCCGCTACGGGCACGAGTCTTGCCCGCAGACGATCGATGTTCAGGGACGCTTGGGCGGCGTGATCATGGACCCCAATTTCACGGATGAGGACCTGAACGACATTGTCGCGGCCATCCGCAAGGTATACCTGGCGATGTAGGAGACTAAACGCCGACAGGAAAACGGCGACTATCTGACGGCCGGCCTGAAAGAGATTCCCGGCGTTGAGCCGGTGCGTTTGCCGGAAAATCGCCGGGCGGTATGGCATCTGTACGCGTTCCGTTACGATGCGGCGCAGTTCAACGAATTGCCACGAGACAAGTTTCTCCAGGCCCTCCAAGGCGAAGGCATTCCCTGCAGCGGCGACTATCACGAACAGTATTACGACGGATTGCTCGACGAAGCCATAGAGTCGGACGGCTTCAAGCGTCTATTCTCCGCCCAGCGGCTCAAGGACTATCGGGCCAGCTTCGAGGAACTCAAAGGCAACAAGCAGGTCTGCCGGACGACCGTTGGGGTATTCAACACTCTGCTCCTGGCCGATCGCACCGATGTGGACCACATTCTCGCAGCGGTGCGGAAAATTCATGCCCACAGTGCTTCGTTGGCGGTCTGATCTTACGGTTAATCGGTAAACCAATCTGCATTCTCCGTAAACAGCCTGAGGCCCCTCGTGACTGGCTGTTTCGCGCCGCGCAGTGGTTCGCCAACCTCCAGCATGCCGCCGCCATGCCGAGGATCTGGTCCTCGGCATGGCTGTATTAGCACGGCAGCGTTAAGTCGCGACAACGCGACTCTATGTTGGGGTGACATTGGCGACTGCAGCTCAACCTATTGTATGAGAACCGCGACTTAGCGATGTCTCCCGCTGGCACCCGAAACCGGGAATTCTAGTTGTCGCTCAAGGCACAGTTTTTTCTCTCGAATTGATCTGGATCAAGGCCTTCCGCCGTTGCCTGGTCGATACTTCCTTCAATGGCGGGATTTGAACGAGATCTGACGGACTAACCAGAAGGAACAAGTAATGAGCATGTTCTGCTATCAGTGCGAGGAAACGGCGAAGGGAACCGGATGTGTTAAGGTCGGAGTGTGCGGCAAAGACGAAACGACCGCGGCACTTCAGGACGTGCTGACCCACCTCGTCAAGGGGGTTTCGATGTATGCCCACCGGGCGGCCGAGTTGGGCGAGCGGAGCCGCGAGGTGGATACGTTCGTGATCGAGGCCCTGTTCACGACGGTGACCAACGTGGATTTCGACCCTGGGCGGTTGGGAGCTTTGATCGAACGGGCGGTGGCTGTTCGATCGGCGGCAAGGGGCATGTATGAGGCCGCTTGTGCGAAGTCCGCGAGGCAAGCGGAGGAGTTGGCCGGACCGGCCGCCTGGGAGCCGGAAACCGATTCTGAGGCGCTGGAGTTCCAAGGCCAGGAGTTGGCGATCCCCGTGCGGCAAGCCCTGTATGGCGAAGACGTGGTCGGGCTCCAGGAGCTGATCACCTACGGGCTCAAAGGTGCGGCCGCCTATGCCGACCATGCCATCGTCCTCGGAAAGGAAGACGTCGAGGTGTACGCCACGTTCCACGCCGCCCTCGACTTCCTCGCCCAGGAGCAACCGTCACTCGACGATCTCCTGGGTTGGGCGCTGAAGGTTGGCGAGTTGAGCGTCCGGGTGATGGAACTTCTCGACGCCGCCAATACGGGCACCTACGGGCATCCGGAGCCGACTGCCGTTCGCATTACGTCCGTCAAGGGCAAGGCGATCCTCGTATCGGGCCACGACCTGAAGGACCTTGAAGAACTGCTCAAGCAGACCGAAGGCAAGGGCATCAACGTCTACACCCACGGCGAGATGCTCCCCTGCCACGCCTATCCAGGGCTCAAGAAGTATCGCCATCTGGTCGGCAACTACGGCGGCGCCTGGCAGGACCAGCGCCAGGAATTCGACGCCTTCCCCGGCGCCATCGTGATGACAACCAACTGCATCCAGAAACCCAAGGACACCTACCACGACCGGATCTTCACTACCGGTCTGGTCGCCTGGCCGGGGGTCGTCCACATCGGCCCTAACAAGGACTATACGCCGGTGATCGAAGCGGCCCTGGCCGCACCGGGTTTCACCGAAGATGAACCGGAGAACACGATCCTGGTGGGCTTCGGCCACCAGGCCGTGCTGGGGGTGGCCGACAAGGTCATCGAGGCCGTCAAGGCAGGCAATCTCCGCCATTTCTTCCTGATTGGCGGTTGCGACGGCCGCAAGAGCGGACGGAACTACTACACCGAGTTGGCCGAGCAGGTGCCAGACGACTGCGTGATCCTCACGCTGGCCTGCGGCAAGTATCGGTTCAACAAGCTCCAGTTCGGCGATATCGGCGGCATCCCGCGGCTGCTGGACATGGGCCAGTGCAACGACGCTTACTCGGCGATCAAGGTGGCCGGGGCTTTGGCCGAGGCCTTCGGCTGCGGCGTGAACGATCTGCCGCTGTCGCTGGTGTTGAGCTGGTACGAGCAGAAGGCCGTCACCGTGCTGCTTGCCCTGCTGCACCTGGGGGTCAAGAATATCCGGCTGGGCCCGAGCCTGCCGGCCTTCGTCACGCCGAATGTCCTCCAAGTGCTCGTCGATAACTTCGCAATCAAGCCGATCAGCACCCCGGAAGAGGATCTCGCGGCGATCCTCAACTGACCGGTGGAAGAAAGTGACGGTCACCTTTTGTGCGAAGCACTGGGCACCAGCCGAAGGGAAGGTCCGGCGGTTCCGGCAAAAGGTGGCTGTCAGCTTCTGGCAGGAATCTCGCAGAAAGCCATTTGAATCGAAGGGCAATCCCATGACCGAAATCATCGACAACAGGGCGTTTCGCATTCGCACGATGAAGGAGATCATCCGGCACTTGCACGAGGGGGGCGAGCCGGATGAGGTCCGCAGCCAACTCAAGGAATTGGTCCGCGAGACGGACTCTTCCGAGATCGCCGCGATGGAGCAGCAGTTGATCGGCGAGGGGATGCCGGTGGAGCAGGTGCAGTCGATGTGCGATCTGCACTCTTCAGTGCTTCAGGAGATCCTTGTTGAGCCGGAGCGGCCCAAGGTGCTGCACGGGCATCCGATCGACACGTTCCAGCGCGAGAACGAGGCGATCCGGCAGGTCGTGGCCGAACTGCGCGGCGGCCTTGCCGGTCTGGGTGCGCAGGATCCATCAAGCCCGGCCGGGGGCGATCTGCTCGTTTTGCGCGAGGCGGCCAACCGGCTCATGGACATCGACAAGCATTACCAGCGCAAGGAGAACCTGCTCTTTTCCTGTCTGGAGCGGCACGGGATCACCGGCCCGTCGAAAGTCATGTGGGGCAAGGACGACGAAGTGCGCCGGTTGCTCAAGCAGGCCGCCGAAACGCTCAAGAGCGCCGAGAGTCGGTCCGCGGGCGAGGCCTTGCCGGCGGTGCGGGCCGCCCTGGAACCGGCACTGCGTGCGGTCGACGAGATGATCATTAAGGAAGAGAAGATCCTTCTCCCGATGGCGGCCGGCACGCTGACGGAGGAGGAGTGGGGCGAGATCTGGCGGCAGTCGCCTGAGTACGGCTGGTGTCTGGTCGAACCGCGGGAGGGCTACGCGCCTCCGAAACCGACCAGCGGGCCGGAACCTACGGAGATTCCTGCGGACCGGGCCGTGGTGTTTCCCACCGGCTCGCTCACCTACGACCAGTTGCGCGGGCTGTTTGCCGCCTTGCCGGTCGACCTGACGTTCGTCGACGCCGACGACTGCGTGCGTTACTTCTCGGAGGGTCCCGATCGGGTGTTCGCGCGAAGCAAGGCGATCCTGGGGCGGAAGGTGCAGCATTGCCATCCGCCGAAGAGCGCCCATATTGTGGAGCAGATTCTCGACGATTTCCGATCCGGGCGGCAGAACGTTGCCGAGTTCTGGATCGAGTTTCAGGAGAAGTTCATCCACATCCGCTACTTCGCTGTGCGAGACGAGAACGGGAAGTACGCGGGCACACTCGAGGTGACCCAGGACCTGACTCGCCTGCGTGGCCTTCAGGGAGAGCGGCGGCTGCTTGAGTATGGTGAATAATGGCATGTCGATTATTCGTGTGATGGTTCGTGTTCACGCCTTCTGATTGCGTTGTCTTCAACCATCACGTAGACTGTCCCCTGTACTACTAACCTCAAAGATCGTGAAGTTTTTCACAGAGATCCGCGACCATCGGGAGCAGGCTGTTTTCAGCTCGAGCGGTAGCTCGTATTGGTTGGCGGCCCTGCCGCCCTGTACTACTAACCTCAAAGATCGTGGAGTTTTTCACAAAGATCCGCGACTTGCCGGGAGCAGACCATTCGTGCCGAGCAGTAGCTCGTATTGGTTGGCGGCCCTGCCGCCCCATGTGACAGGAGTGGATGGCGAAGGAAGACCAGGACGACTTTCTTGGTATATGTGACAACACGGGCCTTCATCGTCATAGACGTGATGACCAACAGAACCCCGGTATGCTAGTCCTATGCCCGAGTTCTGCTCTGACATGTAACCGACTGGTCAGAAGATGCCAAGCCACAAGCGAGAAGGAAATTGCACCCAAGGACGGTTGTGCATGGCAAGAGCCTAGGTGTAACGTGCCCCATTGTTTGGAAAGGTCAGGAGATCGCCATGAAGACTGTGCTGGTTGTCTTGTTGTTGACCGTGGCGGGGGCAGCGGATGCTGCGGAACCCGAGTCGGCCATCGCCATTGGCGATCGCCGCGAATTGCTGGTCGACGACTTTCTCGTCGACAAGATTTCCGGCGAGGCTCGACTCACGCTCCATCAGCCCGTGCCGCGGGAAATCGCGCTTCGAACCGATGCGCCCTGGGAAGGAAATGCCTGCGGCTACCCGAGCGTGTTTCAGGACGGTGAGCTGTACCGAATGTACTACCATGGCGGCCATTACCGGCATGGAGGCAAACCGGCCGAGACTTTTCCTGAGCATCCGTGGGTGCTGTGCTACGCGGAAAGCAAGGATGGGATCCATTGGCGCCGGCCGGAACTGGGCCTGTTCGAGTTCAATGGCTCCAAGCAGAACAACATCATACTCACGCCCGAGAGCGTCGCCGCAATCAACGGCGATCCCGCCCATACGTCCGTATTCAAGGACGCCAATCCCGACTGTCCGGCCGACGCCCGCTACAAGTGCGTCATCGTCGGCAAACCTCATGGTCTGTACCTGCTCAAGTCGGCCGATGGCATCCACTTCAGCGTCGATGGCGACAAGCCCCGGATCACTGAGGGCGCCTTCGACTCGGAGAACCTGGCCTTCTGGGATCCGGTCCGCAAGGAATATCGCGCCTACTGGCGAATCTTTACCGAGGGGGTAGCCGACGGCACGACCTGGAATCCGGCGGGCCTTCGCGCCATCCGCACCGCCACCTCCAAGGATTTTCAAACGTTCACCGGGCAGGCCGATTTGCAGTATGTCGATTCACCTCCCCAGCAGCTCTACACCAATCAGATTCAGCCCTACTTTCGTGCCCCTCATATCTTCGTGGGCTTTCCGATGCGCTACACCGATCGCGGCTGGTCGGAATCGATGATGGCCCTGCCGGGGCTGGAAGAACGGCTGGCCCGGGCCAAGGCGAGCCCGCGCTATGGCACGGCGATTACCGACGGGCTGCTGATGACCAGCCGCGACGGCGTGCTGTTCCACCGCTGGAACGAGGCCTTCCTGCGTCCCGGACCCCTCCGCCAGGGCTCCTGGGTCTACGGCGACAACCTCATCTTCTGGGGCATGGTCGAAACGGTTTCGACTCTCGGCGAGTCGCCCAACGAACTCTCGCTCTATACCGCGGAGGACTACTGGCAGGGAGCCGATGTCAGCTTCAGGCGGCTGACCCTGCGGCTCGACGGGTTTGTCTCCCTTCGAGCCTCCGCCCGTGGCGGCGAGCTCATCACGAAACCTCTGGTGTTCGATGGCGGTAACCTGGTTCTCAACGCCTCGACATCCGGTGCGGGAAGCATTCAGGTGGAGATCCTGGACGCCGCCGGCGCGCCGATGCCCGGCTATACCCTCGCCGAGTGCCCCGAACTGTTCGGCGACGATCTGGCCTTGGTCGTGCGTTGGCAGAAAGGAGGCGACGTGCGGGACCTCTCCGGCAAGCCGGTGCGGCTGCGGTTTGTCCTCAACGACGCCGATCTCTACGCCTTCCAGTTCGTGCCCCACCAACCGGATCCGGTCCGACCGGAAACGGGGACAGCACCGAAGACGCCGTGAGAACGAACAGACATCCAGGCGAGATCTGACGAGGGCTGGTGTGTCGGGACACACCCGGCACCGCCAGTCCGCGAAATGGCAGCCAAGTTCCTGTAAATTCGGCTACCGGGTCTCCCACCGGCATCGATGGGCACAATCGGTGGTATTGTCAGCGGCTCGAAGGAATCGGGGTCGAATGTTGACCTGAGCAGGTCAGGCCCGATCCATTCAACTGGGCGATAACGAGAATGTGGGAAGTTCCGTTTCGGGTTGGATGCGTACTCATCCTTAATCCCCTCTTCCCCCCCGCTCGTCCTCAAAACTTACCCCCTCGGAAACCTTCCCACATGCCCGCTTTTTCCCTTGACTTCGTCCCGCATATGTGTATATAAGTACATAATGTACCTATACATACCACTCCCTGCTCCCTGCTCCCTGCTCCCTGCTCCCTGCTCCCTG
>CAYSCH010000363.1:0-9644 GCA_964429355.1 uncultured Planctomycetaceae bacterium
GGTGGGCCGGCTGCCAGCGGTTGACGCGGGCCACAATGACGGTGACGTTGTCGGGGCTGCCTCGCAGGTTGGCGAGGTCCACAAGGATGTGCGTGGCATCGTCGGGGTCAAAGACCCGGAGGATGGTGCCGAGTTCCTCGTCTTCGATCTGGCCGGACAGGCCGTCACTGCAGAGGAGGAAGACGTCGCCGGTTCGCAGGGAGAATGGCCCTTCCACATCGACGTCGACTTCCGGCGTGGGGCCGACACTGCGGGTGATGATGTTTCTGGGGACGAAAGCCGGTACGTCGGATTCCATGACGTTTTCGGCGGCGCAGATTTCCCAGACAAGGCTGTGATCGAAGGTGAGTTGCTGCAATTCATCTCCGCGAAGACGGTAGATGCGGCTGTCGCCGACATGGCCGATCAGGGCTTCCTGGGGGAGGAGCACAAGTGTGCTGACGGTGGTCCCCATCCCTCGCAGTTCGTCGGATTCGAGGCCCTGGCGGTAGATTGCGGCGTTTGCCTCGCGGATGGCCGCGCGTATTGCATCCTCGGGAGGGCCATTCTGGTGGGAACGGTAGACTTTGAGGACCGTTTCAGCGGCCACTCGGCTGGCAACTTCACCGGCAGCGTGGGCCCCCATGCCGTCGGCAACCACGAGGAGATATCCCGGAGCCTGATCGGGTCGGGCGTGGTCCGCATCGGCCACGATCAGCGAATCCTGATTGTTGGAACGGCGGAGCCCCACGTCGCTCAAGGCCGCGTGTTCCACAGAGTATTCGCGCTCGGCGTGTCGTGAATTCATCAGTAAATGCCGATCGTACGTCTCTCTTGGTCTTGTTCCGGACGGTTATCTGCGGCCGTCTCAAATGCTCGCTAACGACGACAACCTCAAACATCGATGCTCTGGGTTGGGGGTTTGCTCACCTCTTTGCGCTTGATCAGAGTCACCTCGTTGCCGGCCTCGTTGTAGATCACCTCGTCCATAAGTGCCCGGATCAACGACAGGCTCCGCGATCCCTGCTGTTCCAGGCCGCCCGGCTCCCAGGAACTCGGCACGGCGGAAACGTCGAATCCGGGACCTTCATCGCGGATCACGAACCGAGCTTCTTCGGTTGAGATTCGAACATTCACGAAGATTCGCCGGTCCGCGAACGCGTTCTGGTCCGGCTTGTCGGTCCGGATCGGGAGATCACGTTGGCGGAGCAACTGCTCCCGGGCATCATCCATGTGCTCGAGCGGGATTTCGAGGTTCCCATGGAGGAGGGCATTCAGGAGCGCTTCTCGCAGGGCCACGCCAATTCGCAATTGGCCGCTGGAGTCGCAGAGTCTGGCCCTGGCGACCGTCTGCTGAACCAGATCGACCATGGGATCGATGAGCGAGGCGTCGTTTCCGAGTTCGACGAAGAAAGTGAATTCGCTTCGATTCAAGCGGCTGAGCAGATCTTCGTAACTGCGGTGGGCTCTTGCCCGGGCGAGGATTTCGCGAACGGTTTCACACAATTTATCGGCCAACTGCGATTTGGGAACATAGCTGGCCGCTCCCTGTTCCAGGGCTTCGACAGCGAAGGCCTCGCTGCCGTAGGCGGTCATCAAGATGACGGGCACCTCGGGGTGCTGTTTGCGCATGGCACGGACCAGTTCCAGCCCGTCCATGCGAGGCATGTGCAAATCGGTGACGACCAAATCGGGAATCGACTGATCTACGCTTTCTAGGGCCTCGGCGCCGTCCGCGGCGTACTCGATTTCCCAGTCGGAGGCTTTTCCCAGCAAGCCGCCGACCAGTCGTCGGTCAATCGCCGAATCGTCAACCACAAGGACCGTCGTCATAACCCAGGCACCTCAAGCAGGGGAAACCTACGCTGCCCGCCAGGCTGCATGCCGGACCCCCGATACCGCCAAAGGCGAGGGGGCCGGATACACCTCGGAGAAAGGGCCGGAAAAACCAGCGCCGCTCCCGTTCCCTGTGGCGAGTCGCCACCGAGGGGAGGCGAATCGCCAACTAACATGATAACGCCTTTTGGATGCGACTCAAGCTGGCAACGGGAAACGGCGAAATCCGGCAGAAATGGGAACCCAGGTCATTCGGAAGTCACCGTGACGAGCTCCCGGTGGACGGACTGGAGGTGAGGTGCGGTGATCGAGTCGAGTTCTTCGGCGTAGCCAACCAGCAGGGCGAGGTCGCACAAACGGTTGATGCGTCGAGGTACGCCGGCGGAAAGTTCATAAAGGACGGCGAGAGCTTCCTCGGAGAAGAGCTCCTCGACGGCACCGGCCGAGCGCAGCCGGTGGGCGACATAGGCCGCGGTTTCTGCGCGTCCGAGAGGGCGGAGGAGACACTTCACATCGAGACGTTCTTCCAGTTGCGGTAAGCGTTCCACCGTCGTGATGAGTTCGGTTTGTCCGACCAGCAGCAACGTCAGTGCGGGGCGCCCTTCGAATTCGAAGTTCAGCAGCATTCGCAGAGTCTCGAGGACTGCCGGGTCGTCGATTGAATGGGCCTCGTCGACTACGATCGCGGCGTGCCGTCCGGCCTGGACGTTCTTTTCCAGGAAGTCGCCAATCTGTCGAACGGAGTGGTGAACTCCCGGCGTTCCGGGAGAAGGCGTCGAGCCACGGAATTCGTCGGCCAGGTAGGCGAGAAGTTCGGTGGCACCCATTCGCGGAAGAACCAGGTGGATCATCGGCGCCACATGGTCGGCCAGGGCCGATCGGAGGAGTTGGACGAGGAGCGTCTTGCCAAGCCCCGAGGCTCCGGTGAGCATTGCAGCGCCACGGCGATTCTCGATGGCATATCGCAGTTTCAGCAGTGCCGACTGATGGACTTCTGCGGGGAAGAAAAACCGGGGATCGCATCCGGTCTCAAAGGGCTTTGCATCAAGTTGCCAGAAAGACTCGTACATTTTGACCTTTTGGTGGATGGCAGCGGCCAGGTGCGACTGAACGATTGACCGATCATGCCGCCCCATCGTCGACGAAGTTTTCGATGACGCCGGAATCCTGGACGCCGATCCGCCTCAACCGCATGCGGAACATGTCCAGGCGATTCGGAGAGGTTGTCTGAACGTTGTGTACCGTGAAGATAGAGTCCATCTGTTCCGCGAGTCTTTCTGCCAGGGTTCCGCCGTTGGTCAGGGCGCCCCCCAGATCGACGAGAACGACGTCGTAGTGCGCCCGAATCCGACTGAACAGGGTGGCGACGGCTTGACTGGACGGCTCAGGTGTGTCGGTGGGGGTGTTCTGGCCGCGGTAGGGGAGTAGCGCGACGGACTCGGAATCGGACTGGGTGATGACATCTTCGAGGTGCACGGTGCCCAGGACCACATCGCGCCAGCCCGCATCATTGACCAGCGCGAGTTGCTCCACCAGTTCCGGCTGCACGGTATCGCCATCAAAGAGCAGGGTTTTCCGGCCCAATTCGGCGAGTCTCATCGCGACCGCCAGGAGAACGGTGGTACACCCTTCTCCGTGCTCGAAACCGGCCAGGCCGATCAATTTCCGCCCCGATGCGGCTGCTGTCCGAACGGCGTCGGCAAGGCGCCTGATCTGTTGGCCCGCCGCGCGGCGCAGGCGGCGGCTGGGGCGAGGCCAAGCGATGGCCTCGACTCGCAGCCGAGGTTCGAGCGTCTTGTCTGAAGGTCTCGCGACGAGCGGCGGAGCGATTGATATGTCGGCCGCGACGGGTGCCGGCCTGCGTTGCGAGGGATCGCTTCGGCCGGCAAGGATATTCGAACCGGGCTTCTCGATCGGTTCGGCAAGTCGGACGGAGATACCCGAAGCCGGTTCGAGGGCATCGAATGGTATGGATGCAGGCCGCATCATCCCGACGTCGGGACGGTGCACGCCAGGCCGGTTCTGCGGCGGCGGGTCCGGGGGATGTGACACCAAAGGGGTCACGGACGGACTGACGGACTCAAGCGATTCCGTTTCGTCCGGGGTCGGACGCCCGCCCCGACGCAGGTAAGCCTTAATAATAGCTTGGTCGAGCGCGGTCATCGTAGGCTTGTCTGGCAGCGGGTTCCTGAATCGTTCCGTTCAACCGAGCGACACTCTGTTGCGAGGTTCCCGTGGACACTCCCGATCCGTAACCAGGTTGATTGGAGGGCAACGTGGGCACGGTCTGAGAATTGTAGGGATACACTGTCGCCGGCGGGTAGGTGCTCGACGGTGCCACTGCCTGTGGAGGATAGGCAGGCATGCTGCCGACGGGCAGGGAATCCGCCGGAGCCACCGCCCTGGGCGACATGGCTGTCTGAGGATAGTTCGGAATGAGATAGGTATCACTCGAAGGATATCCGGTGGCTGGATAGTTTGGAGCAACACCTGGATACTGTTGAGCGGTGGCCTGCCTTTGGGTTCCGAGGTAGTTGCCCGGAGCGTCCTGCGCGGTACCCGACGGATTGGTCACGTAAGGATTCGGCTGAGGAGCGGAGTAGGTTCCATATCCGGGCATCACGGTTTCCTGCTGCGGTGCCGCCAGCGACGGCCCCTGCGAACCCTGCTCCCAGGAGGTGGCGTTCGATACCGGGCTGGCCGCTTCGTAAGAGGGTGAAGGAGAGACGCCTGAGCCAGCCGTGTGATCCGGCCAGCCCGTCATGGGGTTGTTCGCCGTCATCGGATAACCGGGTTGCGAGGGAGCCGCAGTGTCCTGGTAGCTGGGCGCTATCGGGGTGGTTGCCACGGACGGGGAAAGACGCGGATCCCACGCGCCGCCCGGGGTCTGACTGATCGGCGCTGCCGAGGGATAGGGAGACATGTCGGCTCCGAAATTCGCGTTACCGCGATCGCCGGGCACCTGGGCTGTGAATTCGGCCGCATTACGGGCGTAAGGGGCACTGGCCGGTGCTCCGACCAACCCGTCCGTCTCCGGCCATGCGGCGGGAGCAGTCGGTTCGGCCGTCACGGTGGCGGCCGGAGATACACCTTGGCCATAGGGGCTCGGTTGTGGCCATGCGGAACCCGAGTCGCCTGCCGAATACGTGGGAGCGACGCTCGCCTCCATAGCCGGCATCTCCTCCCAGCCGGGACCGTCCAGGGCCGTTTCCTCGCCCGACTTGCCTCCCAGGAAGAAGGGAGCGGCAATCAGGACCACAAGCCCCATTCCAACAAAGACCCACACGGGAGCTGGAACACCAGGACGCGCCGAAGAACTCCGATGCCGCCGATGTCCACCACGGCTGCGATGTTCGTAGTGATCGCTGGAGCGTTCGTCGCCAACATGCGGCATCCGCGCCAGCACTTGGGCCTCGTCGTGGTAAGTTTCCGGGTCGGATTCCCGTGGTTGGCGAGGGTAGTCACCAACGGGCTCAGTCGACCAGGGATCGCCTTGGGCTGCCTCGAACCGCTCGTAATCACTCATCGCACGTTCCTTCTTGCGTTAATTCCCCATAATGCGCATCCATGCGCAGGGGCTGCCGGGGGTTGTAGCATCGATAGGCCTTATCGGCTTTGATTTTTTGGATCTTGAGGATTACTCAAAGTTTGCCGTTTATAGCAATCGCAAAAAATAAAAAAAGGCTTCCGTTTTGGAAGCCTGGAGAATCTGGGTAGAAATTGCAGGATACTCCCCACTTGGCCGGCCGAAAAACCGATTCCTTCCATGTCAAACAGGCGAAGCTGGAGCGGCTTGTGCCTCGTTGGGAACAAGAGGCAGAGGGCACTGGAGGGCCGCGGCGATCACGCGCACCAGTTCGCGTTCTCGAGTCGTGACCTGACGGTCTGCGAGGATGCAGAGCTGGCACGCATCGAGAATTCTCTCCTTCAGTCTCATGGATGCGGAGTCGAGTTGGCCCAGGGCCTCGTCGAAGGCCTTGAGAGAGCATTCTGAACGACGAGGAAGAGATTCCGCCAGATCGAGATGCTGCATAGCCGCGAGATAGGCGGCCGCAGCTTTCTGGGTGTCGTTCTGGCCGGCATGGGCAAGTGTTCCGCAGACGACCGCCAAAGGGGGCCCCAGTCTTCCGAGTGCATAGTATTGGGTGCGGGCCGGTTTTCGTCGTCCGAAATGCACATCGAGCGTGGAGAGAAGCATTCTCTGAAGGGCATATTCGAACAGCTCAATCTTGTTGTCGGCGCGGACCAGGACGTCGACTATGTCGCAGAAGCTGTCGTACTGGCTCGGCGAGAGCTCCTTGAGCGCGGGAATCGCCATATCCGCAAGGGGGATACGAGCGTCGGCTGGCAACCGGCGAATTTGTGGTGCGAGACGGACGGTTTCCTGATAGGACTGGGGTTCGGCCTTCTCCCGGAGGGCTGCAAGCTGTTTCGTACGAACCTGTTCGTCGTCGTCGAGGAGCAGGCAGTAGACAATTGCGCGAGCCCCGTAGGGTTCGTGGACGGAATCCGTCACGGGCGGGGGCAGCATTTCGAGGATGGCAGCCGCGTAGAGTATGTGTTCGATGCCGGGCACGGCCAGGCTTGCGGCCACAGGCCCAGGGGCCGCTCCAGGTAGAACGGCCCCAGGAAGGACCTGGCCGAGCGTCTGTCCCAGCGCATGTTGACGGCCGGGGGCCTTCGGTCGTTCCTGGATGATCTCAGGTTTGGTCACCGCCTTGACCTTGGGAAAGCGGCCGTCGAAGTTCGGATCGATTCGGCGGATACGTTCGACCAGGGGCGGGTGGGTGCCGAGCCAGTTCACGCCCAGCGACGAGATGGCCTCGCCGAAGAACATGTGACTTACTTCGCTGGCATGGGCGTCGCGGATCCGTGAACCGTGACTGAGACCGCCGATCTTCTTCAAGGCCCCGGCGATTCCGTCGGGATAGCGGGTGAACTGGACGGCCGAGGCATCGGCCAGGTACTCCCGTTGCCGCGAGACGGCTGCTTTGATCAGCCGTCCGAAGAACAGGCCTACCCCTCCAACGATCATCAAGCCGAGTGCGACCAGGAGGATGACACCGCCTCCGCCCTTCCTGTCCGATCTTCCCGAGTAGGCACCGCTGCGGAGAATGTAGTATCCGATGAGGGCGAGGACGAGAATGCCGTGGAGCACGCCGACGAGGCGGAGGTTGAGCCGCATATCGCCATTCAGGATATGACTGAATTCGTGGGCCATCACGCCCTGCAGCTCGTCACGGCTGAGGTAATCGAGCGAGCCGCGGGAAACCCCGATGACAGCGTCGCCTGGCCGATGCCCTGCCGCGAAGGCGTTGATGCTCGCTTCCTCGTCCAGAACATAGACAGGGGGAACGGGCACGCCGGAAGCGAGGGCCATCTCCTCGACCACATTGAGCAGTTGCCGCTCGGCGAAATCCTTGCTTCCGGGGTTGATTCGGCGTCCACCAAGCATCAGCGCTACGGTCTCTCCGCCGGCCGAGAGTTCCGACATTTTGTAGAGGCTGCCCAGGCCGATCACCGCCACCGTGGCCCCAGTCACGATCGCAAATAACTTCGGATCCCAGAAACGGGCCGAGGGGAGGGTCTCGAGGTTGTCCGCGCCGACCTGCGCGCGGCCCAGGTTGACGTGGACCACGGCAACGACCGCGTAGACTGACAAGACGATCGCCACCACGGCCGCGCAGAAGTAGAGGACGAGACGAACGGTATTGCGGCGGGCAACATCTTGTTGCTGGAAGAAGCTGGTACTCATGCTGACCTGGCTCGCCTTCTCAGCTTCGTGTAAAGGACCCCGGCGACGGGCGGCCACCTCGCATTGCCAATCCCCACCAGAATCCGAGACGAATACAGACTCAGAAACCCGAAAGGGCAGAATCCTGTCAGAACGAAACCTTGGGAGCTTCTCGCTGCTGTGGCTCTTCGATTTCGAACAGATTGGCTTCCTGGAAATTGAACGGTCCGGCGATGAGCACGGAGGGGAAGGTTTCCCGTTGGGTGTTGTAGTAGGTCACCGCGTCGTTGTAGGCCTGGCGAGAGAAGGCGATCTTGTTCTCGGTGGAAGTGAGCTCTTCCTGGAGGGCCATCATGTTCTGATTGGCCTTGAGATCGGGATACGCCTCGACCACGGCGAACAGTCTGCCGAGAGCGCCACCCAAGACTCCTTCTGCACTGCCGAGGGATTTCATGGCGGAAGGATCGCCTGGATTGGCGGCTGCAGCCTGCCCGGCAGCCGCCGCCTGGTTGCGGGCGGCGATCACCGCTTCGAGCGTTTCGCGTTCGTGTTTGAGGTAGCCTTTGGCCGTTTCGACCAGGTTGGGGATCAGGTCGTAGCGGCGTTTGAGTTGAACGTCGATCTGCGCGAAGGCATTCTTGTAACGATTGCGGAGCGTGACGAGCTTGTTGTACATGCCGACGACGATGACCACAAGGATCAAGCCGACGACAATCACACCGATCAAAATCCAGACGGCGAACATGGGACCCCCCTTCAGGAATTCGTGCAGGACAAAGGATGCCGGCGGTGCCGAGTGGAATTGGCTCCGGGTGCGGTAATTTATATGGTATTCGCCGAGGAGGAGCAAGTATTGAGTCGTGTCGCCACCGATGCGGTTCCACTCGGGAGATGTTGGCGAAGCAGAGTGGCGACCCGGCTACCGAGTCATGTTGCCAGCATCATCTCGTGGATATCTCTGAGGCGACTGGCAAGGCACAGCGAGACTGAAAACAACGCCAAGCGTAATGGCTGGTCGTTTGATTCTCGGGTAGAATCAGCGGATCGTGGCCGGGATGAGTTTCTGGGCGGTTACGGGGACGGCGTTCGGGCAAAACAGAAAACCGCGGACTCGCTCTGCTCTGCAAAGCGAGTTCGCGGCGTGTGTTTGCCTTTTGCCAGTGGGGTGAATGGGCTTCGCGTTTGCCCCACCCCTGAAGGTCGCGAGCGATCAATCCTTGAGGTCGAAGGTGAAGTCGTTCTTGCCGCCGGATTGTACGTCCGCAGTCAATCCGGACTTCGTGGCATCCTTGTACTTTACGGGCAAGAGGTCTTTGGCTTCCGGGGCCGGGGCCGGGGCGGTGCCACTCTTCGGCATAGCTGCCTGGCGTGCCTCCTCCTCGGTTTGCTGGCCGCCCGATGACGCGGCACCTTCGACTTTCGAGATAGCCACCTGGTAGGCCCCGGGAATGGCTCCGTCACCCGGCTGCACTGTCGTCAGGCTGAACTTGCCTTGAGCATCGGTCGTACCCGCTGCCACTTTGCCGGAATCGCCCGTTGGGACGAAACTGACGGTCGCGCCTTCGACGGGTGCGCCGTTGTAAGTCACCGTGCCGGAAACGTCCGTTGCCCCAACTCCGCCGGGGGAATTGCAGCCCGCTAGAGCGACTGCGACAGCAGCGCAAACAAGCACACACACACTGATTCGAAACATGTTGAAAGCTCCTTTTGCTATCAAACCACTTTGCTTGAGGCAACGCTTACGACCCCATCGCCAGCATCGTCAAGTCCCCAGCGTCCCTTTCCTACCGAGGAGGCGAACACAACATCGACCGGCATCCAGTCCCCGGCTGCTGTGAAAAACAAGAGGTGCCGGGAATCCACGGGGATTCCCGGCATGCCCTCGCTGAAAAACCTACGGATCCGGCGCTCAGGTCAGTCCAAGGACACCGATTCGCCACCGCTCTTGCTGCCCATCGCGCCCCAAACGCCGTAGGGGCTCGCGCGTTGGCCGGTGGATGCAGTTTCCGCTACGGTCAGGTTGCCCGTGTTGACCGTGTCGCTATACCGCGCGTGGTCGGAAATGAGACATTCCCCGGGCGGGAGAGTTTTGGTA
>CAYSCH010000364.1:0-8423 GCA_964429355.1 uncultured Planctomycetaceae bacterium
GAGCCCGACCCCGCGGCACCCTCGCCGCTCCGTCCCGTATCCCAAGGGCCCGCCGGAACACTGTTTTCCCGCGACGGGCCCCCTTTTTCGTCCCCTGCCCCCTGCCTCCAGCCATGCATGCCACTCGATGGAAATCTCTTCCCACAATCAGCCACTCGCCGCGAGCAACCCATTCCGCCGGAGCGGTAGCTCCCACCGGTCGCCCCGCGCCCCCGTCTCCCGTCCCCCGTCTCCCGTCCCCTCCGATCTTCTATCTCCCATCTCCGATCTCCCCGCTCCTTGCTCCGTCCCCCGACCCCCGTCCCCTGTCCCCCATCTTCCATCTCCAATGACCGCGTCTCTCCCTGCTCCTTGCTCCCTGCTCCTTGCCCTCTCCGATCCCCCCTGCTCCCTGCTCCCTGCTCTCCTAATGCATACACATCATCCCGAGGTTTTGGCACATACCTCACAAGTATGGTAAACACTTGCGCCTCGACACAACTTCCTAACCAGGCATGACCAGATGACTTACACCCACCCCGCTCGCCCAAGTCTACTTTCGGATCACACACGCATGCGTGCCAAAACTCTCACATTCACACCACCAATAAAACATTTTAGCCCTGACTCCTGTCTCTCCCATCTCCGATCTCCCTGTCCCCTCTGTCCTCTGCCGTTCTGACCTCTGACCTCTGTCCTCTCGCTCCCGTCGCCATTTTGCCCAACTTTCCCCCCACGGGCTTGAACGTGGCGGCGCGACCGGACAAATTGAACTACGTCGCAAGGTAACCCGCCAGGCGGCTTCTCTGCGATTGGCCCACCATATCGGCTTGAATACAAGGAACCGGCTAATGAACAAAACCTTCGCAATCGGGATCCTGTTGTCGTTCGCACTTGCAGCCAGCGAGTTGCAGGCTGCCGAGAAGCCCAACATCCTGTTTATCGCCATCGATGATCAGAACGATTGGTTCGGATGTCTCGGCGGCCATCCCCAGGCGCAGACCCCGAATATCGATCGGCTGGCCGGCCAGGGCACTCTGTTCACCAACGCCCATTGCCAGTCGCCCCTCTGCAATCCCTGCCGCACAAGCCTGCTGACGGGCCTGCGGCCGTCGACGACCGGCATCTACGGGCTGTCCCCCTGGATCCGCGACGTCGAAAAATGGAAAGACGTCATCACGCTCCCCCAGTATCTCGCCCAGCACGGCTACCGCACCTACTCGACCGGCAAGATCTTTCACGGCGCCTACGGACGCAAGAAGACCGATACCGAGTTCCAGGTGCTCGGACCCGCTTCGGCAATCGGTGCTCGTCCCGCACAGAAGCTCGTCGATACGCCCTCCAAGCACCCGCTGGTCGACTGGGGTGTGTTTCCCCACAAGGACGAAGACAAGGGAGACTGGCAGGTGGCAAGCTGGACCGTCGAGCAGTTGGAATCCGGACTGCCCGAGCCGTTCTTCCTGTCGGCTGGTTTCTTCCTGCCCCACGTGCCGTGCTATGCGACTCAGAAATGGTTCGACCTCTATCCCGAAGAAACGCTCCAGTTGCCGCCGGTTCGAATGGACGATCGCGACGACACGCCGCGATTCTCCTGGTACCTGCACTGGAAGCTCCCCGAGCCGCGGCTCAAGTTCCTCCAGGAGGCGAACCAGTGGAAGAACCTGGTCCGCTCGTACCTGGCCTGCACGAGTTTTGTCGATAGCCAAGTGGGCCGCCTGACCGAGGCCCTCGAGCGGAGCGGCCACACCGACGACACGGTGATCGTCCTCTGGTCGGACCACGGCTGGCACCTCGGTGAGAAACTGATCACCGGCAAGAACACCCTCTGGGACCGTTCGACCCGGGTGCCGCTGATCTTTGCCGGGCCGGGAGTGGCCGTTGGTGCCCGCTGCAATCGGCCCGCGGAATTGCTTGACATCTACCCTACTCTGGTAGAATTGTGCGGGTTGCCGCCCAACAGTAACCTGGAAGGTCACAGCCTCATGCCGCAATTGAAGGACGCCAATGCGCCGCGGCCCTGGCCGGCAATCACCACCCACAACCACGACAACCACGGTGTCCGCACGGAGAACTGGCGATTCATCCAGTATGCCGACGGATCGGAAGAGCTTTATGACATGCGCAAGGATCCAAACGAGTGGACGAACCTGGCCAGCGATCCAGCGTATCGTGAGATCCTGGAAGAACATCGACGCCTCTTGCCGCCAAAGAGCGCCAAGCCGGCGCCGGGGAGCGAATCGCGAATCCTGATCTATGAAGACGGCAAGGCCAACTGGGAAGGCGAGGACATCATGGCCGACGATCCAATTCCGGAGTTGTGAACCCGGAACTGCCGCAAGAATGACGGATTCTCTCGACAATTAGAACCTGTGAACTTGGATGACCGGAATGATGGAATGGCTGAAGACTGTGTTGCCGCGGCCAGGGAGTGTGCATGCGGCCCTGCGATCGCTCGCGGCCTGTTTGCTTGTGGCCGGTATGGCGGCGGCAGACGAGTCGAAGAAGGAGTATCCTCGTGTCTTCGAGTTTGCCCATGTCGGCGTGACCTTTGATGGAGACTTCGACGGGGCACGGCTGAATGACGTTGTTCGGGACGAAAGTGGCGACTATCGGGTCGTGATCCGGCCGGAAAACGAGCCCATCAACGACAGCGCCTGGTACTCCTTCCGCGTCTCGGCGGTTACTCCGCAGACCATCACGATCCGGCTGAACTACGAGGGTGGCAAGCATCGTTACCATCCCAAGATGAGCACGGACGGAACGACCTGGCAACGACTCTCGGCTGATCGCTATCAGCGGGGCGAAGCAGGGGCGACGCTACGGGTCGACGTGGGACCGAAGCCGGTCTGGATTTCTGCCCAGGAAATGATCGGTATCGCGGAATTGGGCGCGTGGATCGATAAGATGGCGAGGTCGCCCTTCGTTGAGGAGTCGGAGATCGGCCGATCGGTCGGCGGCCGGCCACTGCGGCAACTGACGATCGGTCCCGAAGACCCCAAGTATGCGGTGGCGATCATCGGCCGTCAGCATCCGCCGGAGATCACCGGCACGATGGCCCTGATGGAGTTTGTGGAGACCCTTGCCGGACCGAGCGAGCTGGCCGCGGAGTTCCGCCAGAGCTTTCAGGTCCTTGTGGTTCCCTTGATGAATCCGGATGGCGTGGCGGGGGGCAACTGGCGGCACAATCTCCACGGGGTGGACTTGAATCGCGACTGGGAGAAGTTCCGTCAGCCGGAGACCGAGGCCCTCCGTGACTCGGTCCTCCGTTATCAGAGTCCGGAGATGCCGCGGCTGGCGTTCTTCCTCGATTTCCACTCGACCCAGCACGATGTGTTCTACGTCGAAACGGGGGAAGTGCAAGTCTGGCCGTCGGAATTTTCCGAACGTTGGCTGAAGGCCTTGGGAGAGCGCCTGCCCGACTACAAGGTGCGGCAGGAACCGAGTTCCGGAGGCGGCCCATTGTCGAAGGTCTGGGCACGAAAGGTGATGAAGGTCCCCGCCGTCATCTACGAGGTCGGCGACAACACCAACCGGGAACTGATCCGCAAGGTGGCCCGGACGTCGGCTGAAGAGATGATGCGACTGGCCCTTGAAGAAGCCGAGGCGGTCGCACGCGGGGCCAAAAGCCCAGCAGAGCTGCAGCTTGCGCCATGACACCAGCGGTCGACCAGGAGGCTGCAAAGGTGCCCCCAGCCGTTGCGGCACGAATCGCCAAATGGCCTTGCGCAATTCGTGAAAGAATGGCCGTCCTGAGGATAGCCGCGTGGGCTTGCCCCGCGCTCAGGTTGGACTCCCGGCTTTGGCCGGCGTTCCTCGAAACACCTCACCGATCGCAGTGATAACCGCGTGGGCTTGCCCCGCGCTCAGGTTGCGTCCATGTTTTGCCAACGAACTCTGTCAGTCCCGTCCCATCGCCTTACCGCAATTTCCTCTGGGAATCACGCAAGGCCATTTGGAAGACTCGGGGGAATGCCGCCATGGAGGGAGGATCTGCGACTGCCAACTTGCCTTCCGCGGGCTCGGCGCCAATCATTCCCTGTCGTGGCATGGCGACCGGACGCCATCTGGCGTTTCGCCGGCCAGGCCGTATTGTTTCCGAAACTCCGTTTCGCGGGCTCTGTTGGAGGAGAGAGAATCCATGGTTCGTGTTTGCCACATGCTGTTCGTGTTTGCCCTGTTCGCGTCGTCCGCCTGTGCCGTTTACGGAGACTCTGCCAAGATCGGTCAAAAAGCGCCAGACTGGTCGGAAATCGTGGGTGTGGATGATGCCAAACACAGCCTGGCTGATTTCAAGAAAGCCCAGGCGGTTGTGCTCGTGTTTACATGCAACCATTGCCCGGTCGCGAAGGCCTACGAGGATCGGCTCGTGGCCTTGCAGAACGACTACAAGGAAAAGAATGTGCAGGTGATTGCCGTCAACGTAAACAATATGCCGGCCGATACCTTGGAGCCGATGAAAGAGCGGGCCAAGGAAAAGAAGTTCAACTTCCCCTATCTCTACGACTCCTCCCAGAAGATCGGCCTTGCCTACGGCGCGACGAAGACACCCGAGGCCTACCTCCTCGATTCGGATCGCAAACTCGTGTACCACGGCGCGATCGACGACAGCCAGGACCCGGCGAAGATCAAGGTCAATCATCTTCGCGAGGCGATCGATGCCGTGCTGGCCGGAAAGGAACCTCCCAAGGCGGAAGTGAATGCCTTCGGATGTGGAATTCAGTACGAAAAGAAAGACAAATGACACCCGGCAGGTGTCAACTACTCAAAGTCGGTGATCGTGAACAGCGATGCGTGGAGAAAGCCCGCTCTATGCCAAACGGGCACTCGGCACGTGTCACCCCTGGGAGATGGTATGAAATCCGTCCGGTTGCCGGTTCTGTTCGCAGCGATCTCGTTACTCGCGCTGACGGGCTGCACGAAAGAACCCGGGGACGGGGCCGCTCCGATGGCCGAAAAGACTATTTCGCCGGCGGCGACGGTGCCCCGTCTTCACGAACTCTCGCCGCCAGCCACGACTGGCGCCACACCGGTCCTCCGGGCCATCGACGAGAAGCAACTGGCCGACATTCTCAAAAAGCACCTGGGCAAAGTCGTACTCGTTGACTTCTGGGCAACGTGGTGCACCGAGTGCCTGGAACTGATGCCGCACACCGTTGCGATTCGCGAGGAACTCGCTGGCCGGGGCCTGCAGGTCATCCTGGTGAGCCTGGACTCGCCCGAGGACCGCCGCGACATGGTGGAAAAATCCCTCGCCGACAACGGCGCGAAGTTCGACAGCTACATCAGCCGCTACGGCGGCGACCCCAAGTCGGCCGAGGCCTTCCAGATCGAGTCTGCAGCGCTGCCGAACATCAAGCTCTACGACCGCAAGGGTACGCTTCGCAAGGTTTTTTCCGCGGGCCGAATGCCGCCGGAACCGTTTACCGCTGCCGACGTCGAACAAGCGGTCCGCGAGCTGTTGGCGGAGTAGTAGTCACAAATCGCTGTCTCGCATAGACTTAGGTCACCAGTCGCCGCGAGATTCATGACAGAAACCGTCACGTCCCGCTCCCCCGGGCAGCCCGTCGCCTCCTGCTCGACGCGATCCCGAGGGGCTGTCAGGCGAGGCCCCGCAACAGCCCCGACTTCCGGACAGCAGCCGTGGTTCACAAGAAGCTACAGAAAACGCGCTTTCTGCCGGTTTCCTAGGCAGCCAGACTTGGCTTACAATAGATGGTTACGTCGTGAAACTTGGTTTGCCGGCCTTCGTCCCCCTGATACTGGATTGAGATCGCATGTTCTCGCTTCCCTCCAAGTCGCGTATTGCCGTTTTTCTCTCGTCACTTCTGGTTGTCTGGACGATCGTCGGCGGGTTGGTCATGGCCGCAGAGGAAGGGATGACCACGGCCCAGGACGCCGCGGCAAGCGCCAAGGGTCCGGTGTGGGCGATGGCATACATCGTGGTGCTGCTACTCGTCGGAGTCGGAGTTTTTGCAACCGTCCGAGGCTCTGGCCGCCGCGATCGCGCCAAGCCCGAAGAATTCAAGGCCGTCGTGAAGCACTGATCTCTAAGTGGCCTTGCGTGATTCGCGGAAAAAATAGCCGTCCTGAAGATAGCCGCGTGGGCTTGCCCCGCGCTCCATTTGCGTCCGCGTTTGGCCTACGAACTCTCTCAGTCCCGGCCCATCCAGTTCCTGATCGCCTTGCCACAATTTCCCCTGGGATTCACGCAAGGCCATTTAGCCCGTTTGAAACAGTGCCATAACGTCGGCGGCCTTCAACGCCTCATCGAGGCCTTCCCAGATTTGGTTGACCTGCGCCTTCTGAATCCCCAAGGCGGAGAATAACTGCGCCGGGGGCGTGACGGTGTTGCGTACCCCCAGGGCACTGACATTCTTGGCATTGCAGAAGAAGTCGGCCAAGGCAACCGTGTAGACCATGGCCCAGTGATCCCCTGCATAGGACATGGGATCATGGTGGAACTGGATGGTCGCAACGAGGTGGTCGGGCAGTCGCCATTGGCTTCCGACGTAGGCCCCGAGCGCCGCGTGGTCAAATCCGAGCACTTCTTCCTCGATCTCGACCAGGCTTCTCCCTTCGGCAAGCGTGTCGATCAGCTGACAGAACGGCTTGTTCAGGTACTGGTCGATGAGTATGAATCCAAGGTCGTGCAGCAATCCGGCCAGGTAAGCCTCGCGCGGGGCTGTCTTGCGACTGACTTCGGCAACAAGCCGGGCGACAATGCCGACGCCGATCATGTGATTCCAGAGACCTTCGCGGGAATAGGTACCGTACCCTTTACCCTTCTTGAACAGTTGGGCCACGTAGGCCGTCATCGCGAGATTCCGGATCTCCTTGAAGCCGAGCAAGGTGATGGCAAGTTTCAGGTCGGCCACCTTATTCTGCATCGAATAGTACGAGGAATTGACCGAACGCATGATCCGTGCGGCCATGGCGGCGTCGTACTCGACGACTTCAAGCAGGTCCGCGGCTCCGGTGGAGGGATCGTTTGCCACCTGGATGATTCGCATCGCGACGGCAGGTAACGTTGAGACTTCGCTGATTCGCGCAAAGAGTCGCTTAACCAAATCTTGCGGCGGAGATTCCGATCGAATTGTGGGACTGCCCGGCCCTGCCACTACCGCACCTGTTCACGGAATAATGCTGCCACGGAAACACCTGCACATGCCGTTTGAGAAGCATGACTAGACAACTTTAGGTTGTGGGCAACCACGTGAGGGGTCGATCTGGCAGGGCGGCTGGGCGGAATCTCGTCGATTCATCCGTTACGACCGGTTTTTCTGGTACACCAGGTCCAGTGGCGGTCGCTCGTAGGTCGGACCGATTCACGCTGCCCCCCGAGTCGCTCAATCCGGAACTGGATTTCCTCGACTGTCAGAGCCGCTCGAAGCGAATCGGCAAACATCCGGCGTTGGGTATCGCTTGCATCACGGGCGTAGTTCTCGACGAGATGGGCGAGGGCCGTCTCATCGTAGGGACGAATCAGGTCCCGCATGAAGACGAGCCCGCCTTCGGCCAGGACTCGCCACGCTTCTCGCAACACGAGTTCGGGGACCGCCGCATGATGAACGAGGCTATTGGCGATGACAACCGGAAACGAACCGTCGGCAAACGGCAATCGCTTGGCGTCGGCCCGCTCGACCGTGATTCGCCGTTCGCATCCGCTGCGCCGAACATTGTCGGCCGCCACGTCCAGCATGCCCTGGGCCAGGTCAACGGCAACCACGGTGATCTCAGGTTCCTCCCGGCAGAGTTCGATGGGAATCCGCGCTGTGCCCGTACCCAGGTCAAGAACAGGACCACTCCCTGGCAACTGGTCGAGGAGATCGCCCACGAAGTGGCGATTCACTTCCGCATGATCGAGATCGTCGTAAGCGAGGGCCTCCTCGAGCGTGTCCATCACTTCGAGTTCAAGCACCCGTGAGAGTGTCACGATCGCGGTCCCCCCTGCCGAGATTCGCCGTAGTCCAATCGTCGGTTGCGCCGACGGGCAAGTTCACATGCATAACGGTGGCCAAGCGTTTCTGAATTCTCCGCCACCCAATCAGTGAGCCGAGTGGAACCGGCAGCCGGTGAGTCGACGTAGAGGAGATTGTCCATCAGACCGAGGATCTCTTCCCAAATGACGAGTATGTCGCCCATCATCTTACCCAGGATAGCGCCCGCAAAATGCCCCACGCGAGGCGGAACCGAGACAATCCAACGCCCGCGGAGGCCGAGAATCCGGGCGATGGTCGTTACCAGCTCGCGGTAGGTGAACGTTTCAGGGCCGATGGCGTCGATAACGACGTCGTCCCGCGACAGGCCTTGCCGGACCGCAAGCTCTGCCAGATCGTCGACGTAAATGGGTTGGAGCCTGTACGATCCGTCGCCGAACAGTCTCCCTCATTCGTTGGTCCTGATCGGTGACCTTCTCGGTCTTCTCGAAGTCATCCAGACTTCTC
>CAYSCH010000364.1:8433-9630 GCA_964429355.1 uncultured Planctomycetaceae bacterium
CCGCACGTCTGCCGTGGCTACTCCCCTTCGCCGCCCACACCAACTGCCGGCACACTGAGGGTGATGCACCGCAAGGCTCCCTCCTCGGCCATGAGGTCGCTGGTGTTGATGCCGATGATCTTCCATCCGGGCAGCAATCGCCGGAACGTTGCCAACGCATGGGCGTTGGCATTGGCATCCTCGTACTGGGGAACCAGGAGCGTCCCGTTTGCGAAAACCACGTTCGTATAGGTACACCAGACATCGCCACCGTTGACAGTCAGGGGAAGTCGCATAACCCGAAGGGGCGCGTCTGACCCTCGAACCGATGAGAGGAGTTCAGCGTTCCGGTGGAGCAGGTGGGTATTCTCCGGATCGTCAGCCCCTTGATATTCGCCGATCACAATCGTCTGCGAATCGGTGAAGCAGGCCAGCACGTCGGCATGTCCTGTCGATTCCCGTCGCAACGGTTCCAGCACGACGATCGTTTCGCAGCCGAACATCGCATGCAAACTTCGCTCGATTGCCTCCACGCTGAAGCCGTGGCTGATGTTATTGTTGAAGAGTCTGGTCGTGGTCACAAGAAGGCCTCTGCCGTTGCTGAGGAGATCTCCTTGTTCGATTTCTAGGGGAACCACGCGAACAGGAATGTCCAATTGCCGAGCCAGTCCGGTCGCGGCCAGATCATCCAGCCTGCGATCGACGTCTCCCGAGCGTCGCAAGTAGTCGAAGTCGAAGGCGAGAAGGCGAGAATCGCTCGAACGGACAAATACCGGGCCGAAGTCGCGCACCCATATCGTTTCACACGGCAACTGCAATACACGGATCGAATCCGCAGTCAGGCCGTTTTCTGCGAGCAACCCCCGCACCCTATCTCGCCCCGGTTCGTCCGATACCAGGCCAATCAGTTCCACACGATCGCCTGTCGCCGTTACAATCTCGACCAGTTCTCTGGGAAAATCGCGGGCCAGCTTGTCGGCCACGAGAACCAGGGACTTCTGCGACTCGAAATCGGCCGAGAGACAAAGCGGCTTACCGCAGGCGGCCGGCTCGACCGATGCTTGAATCGTGGAACGAACTCCCGGACCGACGAAGTTCTCCGTACTCAGTATCCTGGCAAACAGACCTGGTTCCGGATGCCTGTCCGGCAAATCCAGTTCATCCAGCGGGGAAGACTGTCCCAGCGGGTGCTCGTATAATATGATGTTATTGGATTAT
>CAYSCH010000365.1:0-9487 GCA_964429355.1 uncultured Planctomycetaceae bacterium
ACGCCGACGAGCCCACGCCGCTGGAGGAGGAACTCGACCGGGTAGGAAAGGTGCTGGGAATTGTGGTTGTGGTGATCGCCGTGGTCATGATCACCACGATCATTCTTGTGGAGCATGTTCGCGGCTTCTCCGCTTTGTTTGATGTTTTGATCCTGGGAGTTGCCCTGGCTGTTGCCGCCGTCCCGGAGGGCCTGCCGGCCGTAGTGACAGCAGTGCTTGCCTTGGGGGTGCAACGGATGGCCAAACGCAAGGCCATCGTGCGTCACCTCGCCGCGGTCGAGACCCTGGGCTCCGCGAGCGTCATCGCCTCCGACAAGACCGGTACCCTGACGAAGAACGAGATGACGGTGCGGACGGTGGTGACGGCCGGTGGACGGGTGGACTTCTCGGGCACCGGCTACGACCCGAGCGGGGAGATTCAGGTCGCGGGGGGCGGGGCAATCGAGGGCGAACTGCGGATCGAACTGGAGCGGGCCCTGGCCGTTGCCGATCGGGCGAACAACGCGGTTCTGCAACAGCACCATGGGCGATGGACCATCCAGGGCGATCCGACCGAGGGCGCGCTGGTGGTTGCGGCGCGGAAGGCGGGACTGAAAGCCGAATCGCTCGAAACACGATTGAAGCGGGTGGGGGAAGTACCTTTCTCTTCCGAACGCAAGCTGATGAGCACCATTCACACGGATACCGAACGGCAGGAGCGGTTGCTCGTCTTCACGAAGGGTGCACCGGACATTTTGTTGGCACGCTGCGATCAGGAGCTGATAGGCGAGCATCCCAGACCGCTCGCGCCCCAGCGGCGCGAGGCCATCCTTCAAGCCAACGACGAGCTGGCGGGCCAGGCGCTGCGGACTCTCGGCGTCGCTGCAAGGGAATTGCCGGCCGACACGCTCGATCGTGCTGAGGCCAGTGAACGCATGGAGCAAAGTCTGGTCTTTCTGGGCCTGATCGGCATGATCGACCCGCCCCGCGCCGAGGCAAAGCAGGCGGTGTCGCGAGCCCGCAGTGCGGGGATTCGGCCGGTGATGATCACCGGCGATCATCCCAAGACTGCCTCCGTGATTGCCAAGGAACTGGGCATTTCGCCCGATGGCCGCGCTGTCACCGGCGCGGAGCTGAACGAGCTGACCGACGAATCGCTGATCCACACGGTCCGGGGCGTATCGGTTTTTGCACGAGTCAATCCCGAACACAAGCTCCGCATCATGAAGGCTCTCCAGGAAAACGGCGCGACCGTGGCGATGACCGGGGACGGTGTGAACGATGCGCCGGCCCTCAAGGCGGCCGACATCGGAGTGGCCATGGGTATTACCGGGACGGACGTGTCCAAGGAAGCGGCCGATGTGGTTCTGACGGACGACAACTTTGCCACGATTGTGGCCGCGGTCGAAGAAGGGCGTACCATCTTCGCAAACATCCGCAAGTTCCTGCGTTACCTCCTTTCGTCGAACATTGGCGAAGTGATGACGATGTTCTTCGGCGTGGTCCTGGCGAAGTTCATCGGCTTGCGCGTGGAAAGCGACGTTGTCGTGTTGCCGCTGCTGGCGACCCAGTTACTCTGGATCAACCTGGTGACCGATGGGGCGCCCGCGATGGCCCTGGGGGTCGATCCGCCGGATCCCGATGTGATGAACCGCCCGCCGCGCCCCAGCAGCGAGGGCGTGATCACTCGGCGGATGTGGGCGGGGATCTTCTTCGTCGGCGCGGTCATGGCGGCAGGCACCTTGCTGGTGTTGGATGCCTCCCTGCCCGGCGGCCTGATCGAAGGCTCGGGCGAACTGCCTTACGCGCAGACGATGGCGTTCACCACGCTGATGATGTTCCAGATCTTCAATGTCTTCAACGCACGATCCGACGAGCAGAGCGCTCTGAAGGGACTGTTTCGCAATCGCTGGCTGTGGGGCGCCGTGGGACTTTCCATGGTGCTTCAGGTAGCGGTGGTCTACGTGCCCTTTCTGCAAAACGCCTTCTCAACCACCAGCCTCAGCCTGGGCGACTGGCTGTACTGCACGGCCATGGGCAGCTCGGTGCTGTGGCTCCGCGAGTTGGCCAAGGTCGTCACGAGGGCTAGGGACCGACACACGGATACGGCCCGAAAACCTTCGTAACGCGCTGGCTCTCCGAGGTGTCGTCGACGATCACCACGCGGAAACTATCGCCACCCGGCGCAACCCGCAGAACGATATGGCCGGCGTTGCTGCTGAGCTGGTCGATGCCGGCGATCTCCTGGCGATTTTCCGGATGCAGGTCCGTGGCAAAGACATCGCGCGGGCCCGGGTAGATCTGGGTCGACTGAAGGCGATCCCAGACGCCGGGGGTGGGGTGATACCTGTCCCATACCGAGAGCGTCCACACCCGCGGACGCAACGTGGCAACGAAGAACTCGTTCTGCGTGTCGACGTAGCCGTGGTGGTTCAGAATGGCCGCTTCCACCGCTCCGACGGCCTTGGCAACCGGGGTCTCAACGTCATGCCAGGCAGGATGGCCCGCGGGATGCACCCCGGGGATGTCGCCGCCGTTGAAGTAGTCGAACTTGCCGTAGCGCAGACGAAACGACGTGCTGCACATGTTCTCGTGCGGCCACTGGGCGCGCGGGATCGAATCCAGGGCCGGAAAATGCTGCTCCGTCGAGGCGCCCTCGCCGGTCCAGATCTCGCCGTTGGCGCCCACGTTGCGGAACTCGAACTGGGGATACTTCTTCGCGTCACGGCACAAGACGACTTGATCGTTGCGCCCGGGCAGAAAACGCTCAATCTTCAGCCCCTTGTTCTCGATCTGCCACTTCACGAAGTCGCGATAGTTCCTGGTAACTTCGTCTTCGAGCGGTTGGGGATAGCTGTAATCGGGCCAGCCCCGGTCGAGCAGCTTGCCGATCTTCAGGCTCTCGCCCACTTGCGTCACCCCCGTGAGTTTGTAGGCACCGGAACCTACCGCCGGCGATTTGCCCGATGGGCCGCCCATGTGATCGTCGTGGAAGTGCGTCAGAAGCACGTAGTCGAGTGCCGGCTCCGGATCATGAGCCAGGGCGCGGCGGATGTAACGGACGATCCACTCGCCAGCCGGACGAGTACTGTCCGGGCGGTCGGGAGTGTGTTTGTCCGTCTTGGTGGGCAACTCGCCGGCGTCGACCAGGAGCGTGGTGCCGTCGGGGAAGATGTAAAGCCCCGCATTGCCGCGGCCGGTGCTGATCTGGTGGATGTCGAGCGTGCCCGGCAGCCAGGGAGAAAGCTGGCTACCGACGACATCCTCGGCACAGGCGGCCAAGGCCGGGCCCTCGGCGGGGACCACGGGGCGATGCCGCGGCAGCTCGGCCTTGAAATCGCCAAGGCTGGGCCACTGGGTGCGGGCATTCAGGTCCACTTCGGCCACGGCCAGCGTGCCCCACTCTTTGGCACTGGCAACCGGCTTGCCCTGGTGGTCCCAGACTGCGGAAAGCATCCAGTTCCGCTCAACGCCTTCGTAGGTGCTGCTCACCAGGTACACCTGGTTCTCGCAGGCACGGGCGGCAGCCAACAGCGGGTTGCAGCCCCATACGGGCCAGGCGATGACCTCCGCACCGCGGTTGCTCAGTTCACGGGCCACCTCGGGAAAGAAGCCGTCGTAGCAGATCATCATGCCGAGACGGCCGAAACGCGTGTCGAACACGGGGTAATCATTCCCGGGCGCGATGCCGTCGACAATCTCATCGCGAGGCAAGGCCGTCTTTCGGTACTTGCCCGCCACGCCCCCATCGGGGGCGATCAGCACGGCCGTGTTGTAGATCAGGTGCTGAGCGCGCTCGTTGATGCTGAACACTATGTAGAGGTTGTGCTGGCGGGCCAAGGTGCCAAAGTAGTCGGTGGTGGGACCGGGAATCGGCTCGGCCACGTCCGCGCCGTTTTTGCCGAGATTGACCATGGTGATGCATTCGCCGAGCACGACCAGGTCGGCACGTTGGCGAGCGGCCTCGGCCAGGAGCGGCGCGAAGGCGAGACAATTCTCCATCGGTGTCTTGTTGCCCTTGGGTTTGAAGTGAACCGCGGCCAGACGAACTTTGCGCGGTCCGGGGGGCTCGGTCTCGGTCAGGGACACGCCGCCCCAGCGAACCTCGGCATTGGCGGCCCACTGGAGATGCAACTCGACGCTGGCGCGGACGGCATTGCCCGGGGCGCGATAGACCGCGGAGATTTCGGTCCAGCCGTCGGCGTTGGTGTCGCCCGTGGCTGGATGCTCGGCCTCGGAGACCGGCGTCCAGCCGTTGAGAATGCCTTGGACCATCGGTTCATCGAGGCTTGCCCGTCGGCCGTCAGCGGCAAGCCACACCAGCCGCACCACGACGCTGCGGCGCGGCAGGGCGACGTTGCTCGCCTGGTAGAAAGCCTGGAAGCGGTATCCCTTGCCGCCCGTCACAGGAAACGACTTCAGCCAGTGGCCATCCAGTCCTTCGCGTCCATCGGTGCGGATGACGAGTGCGGCCTGACCATCGGGGCCGCCGTGCGGTTCGGTGGTGAACACCGGCCGGATCTCGTCGCGGGGCGACTGAGAGGACCAGTCCTCCAGGCCGGCGGGATCGGCAGCCGCCGCGGCCAGGGTCAACATAAGCCAGGGGACGAGAAACAATGGTCTCATTTTCTCTCCTTATCGTACTGCCGGTCCGAAGACCAGAACTCACACGCCTGCACAGAGCTCAATTTCCGCTGGACCGCTTTCGAGCCGCGATTCCACGGAGTGGACAGCCCTGTCGTTCGCCTGGATGCCCTGATCGGGCCGCCAAATCGACACATCGGTTGGCGCTACGATTCCGAGGCGAACTCGGTTTCCCATCACCTTGAGGACGACGACCTCCACGTTCTTCCCAATGCTTATCCGTTCGCCTGACTTGCGGCTCAATACCAGCATGATTCTTCTCCTTGACGTGAAGCGTCTGCCCAGTGCCGGACGAAAGAAATGGCGCGGATTCTTACGCAGCGAAGGTAGGATTCGGAACTCGGCAGATGGCCTGTTGCATGTCTCAGACGGCTCAGCCCCCGGCGCGAACAACGCGCGGAGGCCGCATCACGAGAGAATCAAATCAGAAAACGGCATAATAGGACACAACGACTTGGATTGCCGGTGGTCCGAACCGTCCGGTTTCTGAGCGAGGGATGCTTGCCCTCAACCTTCGGTACAGTCTCGCACCTGTCGAGAGAAGAAATGCCTGACGGGGACTCCGCTTCGATGTCGCACACGAACTCCGCAAACCGCGGCCGGACCGCAGCGACCTCGATTTGCCTGCACGTACATGAGACTGGAGAGCAGTCGGCCCTGGCAGGATCATGGCCGCTCGAACAGCATTGGAACTGGTAAGCCTCCATGCCGACCGACTTCCCGTGACAGCACCAGCCGGTCGCCGGCAGGCTCTGCGCCGGGATGAGTGCTGCCGCCAGCCAGATTGCGAGTGGATTGATGACCCGCTGCAGTTGGCACACGATGGGACCTCCTGTCTCCAAATTCTTGTCCAGGCGATCCGTCATTCTCCCTCTTTCGCGGACTTCCGTCAATCGTAATCTGGCCGCTAAACAATGGGCTTCATGCTGGCACTGCTAGCCTAAATGGTCTTGCGGGATTCCCGGAGGGAATTGCGCAAAGGCGCTGGAGGAACTCGATTGGACTGGGCTGACAGAGTTCGTGGGCAAAACCGGACGGAACCCGAGCGCGGGGCGAGCCCACGCGGCTATCTTCATGACGACTATTTTTCAGGGAATCACGCAAGGCCACTTAGACGCGATTCTTCCGCACCTTCCACTCCTCGACCCAACAGTACACGCAAGGGGTGATGAACAGCGTGATCAGCCCGACGGCCATGCCGCCGACCGAGGGGATCGCCATGGGCTGCATGACGTCGGAACCGCGGCCATCGACGAGAAACACCGGTATCAGCCCGAATACGGTGGTGGCGGTCGCCATGAGGTTGGGGCGGATACGCTTGGAGCCCGCCTCGACGATCAACTCGCGGACCTCCTCGACCGTGCTGGGCGGCCGCTCCCGAAGCAGGTCGCCAATATAGGTCGAGACGACCACGCTGTCGTCTTCCGCCACGCCAAACAGGGCGATGAAACCGACCCAGACGGCCACGCTGATGTTGTAGCCCCAGAAAAACAGCATGATAAATCCGCCCGCGGTTGACACTAGGATGTCCGAAAATACCAGGAGCGCGATCCACCAGCGTTTGAGCCCGATGTAGAGCAGCACGAAATCCAGCAGCAGGCAGATTGGGATCAAAACCTTCAGACGGTTCATGGCCCGGACCTGGTTCTGAAACTGTCCGGCCCATTCGTAGTGGTAGCCCGTTGGGAATAGCCGTTCGCCATCCGGCCGGTTGAGCCGTTCGTCCTCGGCAATCCTGTCCTTGATCGCCCTGTCGGCGTCTTCCACCACGCTCACCTCATCCCGGTCGCGGGTGTTCATGGTCACGTAGCCCACCAGGAGTGTGTTTTCGCTCTTGATCTCCTGCGGGCCGAGGGTATAGCGAACGTCGGTTACCTGGCTGATCGGCACCTGGGCACCACCCACCGCGGGAACGAGAATTCGCTGGAGATCTTCGAGGTTGTCGCGAAGCTCGCGAGGATAGCGGACTCGGATCGGGTACCGTTCCCTTCCCTCCACCGACATGGTGAGATTCTCGCCCCCGATGGCGATCTCGATCACGTCCTGCACGTCGCGAATGCTCACGCCGTAACGGGCGATCTTCTCGCGGTCGATGCGGAATTCGATGTAGGGCTTGCCGACGATCCGATCGGCAACCACGTCGGTCGCGCCCGGCGTTTCCTTCAGGATCTGCTCGACCTGGAGGCCGATCCGCTCGATCTCCTTCAGATCGCTGCCGAAGATCTTCACGCCCATCATCGCCCGGAACCCGCTTTGGAGCATGACGATGCGGGTCTGGATGGGTTGCAGCCAGCTTGGCAGCACACCGGGAATGTCGGTCTTCTTCCGGAGGTCCTCGAGAATTTCGTCCTTGGTGATCAGCCGCTGCTCGGGCAAGACATAGCGCAGCGGCGGCCTGATCCATTCGGGCCAGTTCCTATAGAACCGCTCCACAGGTACCTTGCGCCACTGGTTTTGGGGCTTCAAGAGTACGATCGTCTCGATCATGCCGATGGGCGCTGGGTCCAGGGCCGACTCGACACGTCCCGACTTGCCCACGACGCTGGCCACCTCGGGCACCGTTTCGATGGCCATGTTCTGCTGAGCCATCGACTCCACGACTTCCGTCAGCGAGCCCGCCGGCACCAGGGACGGCATGTAGAGGAACGACCCCTCGTCCAGGGCCGGCATGAACTCGCGTCCCAGACCCGGAAAGGTGTGCAGCATCCAACTCCAGGGCTTCCACTGGCTCACGTTTTCCACGCCCACCCGCTTCAACCCCGCTTCGATGGGTGTGGTCATTTTTTCCCAACCTAACCAGATCATCAACCCCCACAGCATGAGGAAAGCCGGAAGGCTCAGGAAAGTCAACTTGTGGGCCAGCACCCAGCGGAGCGCGGGCACATAAACGCCGAGGATGCCACGAGACACGATGTTCTTCTCCGCCGGCAGGAGCCGCTCCCTGCCGATCCGGTAGACCAGAAGGAGCGTCATCACGCCGATGGCGGCCGAAATCAAACCGCCTCGGGCCGCGGGCGCATCGGGCTCCAGGAAGAACGTGTGGAACGCGAACCAGGAAATTCCGGCCATTCCCACCGCGGCCAGCAGGCCAACCACGAGGCTCTTGCGGCGGCTCCAGCGGATCGGCTTGAGAAGATGGAAGGCGAGTGTCGGCACCACCGTGATCGACAGGATCGCCGAGGCGGTGATCGCGAAGGTCTTGGTGTAGGCCAAGGGACCGAAGAGTTTGCCCTCCTGGTCGGTCAAGGCGAAAACCGGGATGAACGACACAATCGTGTTGGAGACGGCGGTGAGAATGGCCGTACCCACCTCAAACGCCCCTTCCTCCACGCACTGGTAATGGCTCTTGGTACCGTCGTTCTCCGAGAGCCGGCGATAGATGTTCTCCGTCATGATGAGCGCCATGTCGGCCACGTCGCCAATCGCAATCGCCAGCCCGGCCAGCGACATGATGTTCGAGTCGACTCCCAGCATGTACATCACCAGGAAGGAAAAC
This sequence comes from uncultured Planctomycetaceae bacterium, assembly GCA_964429355.1. GTDB lineage: Bacteria > Planctomycetota > Planctomycetia > Pirellulales > Thermoguttaceae > JAAYAY01. The sequence continues at coordinate 8,120 of CAYSCH010000365.1, forward strand.
GCCACCGACAAGGGCAAGGTGCTGACGATCGCCAGCGAGCTGCGGATGTGGAGAAGGAACACCGCCACGATCAGAGCTCCCACGATGAGCTCCTCGACCAGGGCCTCCTTGAGAGTGTCCATGGTCTCGTGGATGATCGTGGTTCGGTCGTAGAAGGAGACGAGCTTGACCTTCGAGATCCTTCCATCGGGGAGTGTTTTCGTCGGTAGTCCGGGAGAAATCTGGGCGATCTTCTCCTTCACCCGATCGATGACGGCCTGAGGGTTTTCGCCATAGCGCATGACCACCACACCTCCAACCGCCTCCGCGCCGGCCTTGTCGAGAGTGCCCCGGCGGAACTCCGGGCCGAGACTCACGGTGGCCACGTTCTTAATGTAGAGCGGCGTCCCTTCGCTGGCCCGGATCACCACGTTTTCCAGATCTTCAGGCGTCTTGACGAAGCCGATCCCGCGGATGAAGAACTCCACATGGTTGATCTCGATCGCCTTGGCCCCTACGTCGACGTTGGATCGCTTGACCGCTTCCATGATCTCCGGAAGCGTGACGCCGTGGGCCCGCATCTTCACCGGATCGACGTCGACCTGGTATTGCTTCACGTGGCCGCCGATCGAGGCCACTTCGGAGACTCCTTCGACGGCATTGAGCTGATAGCGAATGTACCAGTCCTGGATCGAACGCAGTTGGGCCAGATCGAACCCCTCTCCTTCCACCGTGTACCAGAAGATCTGGCCCAGCGCCGTGGCGTCGGGTCCCAGGATCGGCTCAACTCCTTCGGGCAACCGGCCTCGGGCCGTATTCAACCGCTCCAGCACACGGCTCCGGGCCCAGTAATAGTCGATCTTGTCGTGGACGATCACAAACACCATCGAAAACCCGAAGCCCGACATGGAGCGAATCACCTTAACCCCCGGCGTTCCCTGGAGGGCAACGGTGAGCGGGTAGGTGACCTGGTCGTCGACGTCCTGCGGACTGCGACCAGGCCATTCCGCCACCACGATCACCTGCTTCTCGCCAATATCGGGGATCGCATCCACCGGGATGTTGCGCATGGCGTACCATCCGGCACCGATGAGCGCCAGCATCGCGAGGACCACCAGGAAGGTGTTGTTCAAACACCAGCGGATAACGGCATTAACCATGGCTGCCTCCATGCGAGTGAGACGCAGAGGGCTCGCGCTCACGGTCTTCGTCCGCCTTGGGGATCTTTTTCAGCGCCCCTTCCGGATCGGCCTTCGCCTGGGCTTCGCAGCCCTTGCAGCACAGAAAGACCGGCCGGCCGTTCAGTTCGATCTTGACGGGCTTGCCCATCGAGCCGAGCTTTGCCCCTGTGATCGGGCAAATCCCCTGTTCCATCGCCAACTGGCGGTC
>CAYSCH010000366.1:0-9487 GCA_964429355.1 uncultured Planctomycetaceae bacterium
AGACCCCAAATCCCCTATTTTTCCAATGCCATTTGAGAGTCTGCAAAAGCTCAGTCAGTAACATATCGTTCGCCCGTTCGTTAGAATGATTGCACAAGGTTGTTACCGGCAGGCCGTGCGCGGTGACGGCGATGGATACTCATCCCACCCGTGCCGAACCTCATCGGGACCGTTCCGAAACCTGTTGTCGATTCATAGGGTGGGAGGCAAATCAATGTGGCGAACAGGATTCTGCGTGCTGGTTCTCTTGGTGGCGTCTTCGGCCCGCGCCGAGGAAAGACCACTGGTCATGTCCCTGGAGTCGCTGGCCCTGTTCAAGAATGGGCTTGCCTGCGTCGAGTATGTGGCGGAAATTCCTGAAGGGGGAGTCTACCGAGTCGAACACCTGCCCGACGCCGTTCACGGCACCTTCTGGGTTGAGAGCGATGCCGACGTGACGGTGCGGATGTCTCGGCGATCCGTCGATTTGCCGATCTCGGAAGCAACCTCCGCCGAATTCCAGCAGGATCTGACCGGTCGCGAGGTCGTTGTCCGGTTTAAAGAACCCCATCTGGAGCCGGTCGCGGGAAAGGTGATCGCTTCCGGAAAGGAAACGACATGGAGCCGCGACTATGAGCCTTCTCGCTACGGGTGGTGGTTCAGTCCCCGAACGAACCAGACCGGCGTCGTCGGCATGTCGATGAACGAACCCATGCTCGCCCTCGAGACGCCCAATGGGGTGACGTACCTGAAAACGTCTATGATCGCCTCCTTCGATCTCTCCGGCAGGAATCAGACCGTGGCCTGCGAACGCCCGGTGATGCTGCTGGAGATCTCGGCCAAACAGAAGAAGCCGATCGCCGTCGTGATTCGTGCTCTCACGAAGGGGCTGGCCTGGGCCCCGAGCTACCAGATCGACATCAGTGATCCGGCAACTCTTTCACTCCGCCAGAACGCCGTACTACGGAACGAACTGGTCCCGATCCAGAATGCCGACATCCGCTTGATCTCCGGATTCCCGAGCGTCAAATTCGCGAACGTCACCTCGCCCATGTCCCCCGAGACAACCTGGGCCCAGTTCTTCCAGCAACTCAATCAGCAATACTCCGGGCAAACGGGTGACCAATCCGTCAGGTCTCAGGCCGTTGCGTTCAATTTCATCGCGCCACAGCAGGATATCGACCTGTCGGCCATTCCGTCGGGGGAGGGTGCGGATCTGCATTTCCAGTCGATCGGCCGCCGCGCACTCGACGTGGGAGATTCGTTGACGATGCAAACCGCCGTAGCCAAGGCCGGCTACGAACGGATCGTGGAGTGGATCATTCCGGACCGGCGTGACGCCTACGGAGTCCTCAATGACAACCGGAACCGCGACCCCGGCGATGAGATACCCTGGGACGCACTTCGCTTTCGCAATCCCCTCGAGTTTCCAATGACCACCGCCCCGGCAATGATTGTCGCCAACGGACGCTTCCTTGGACAGCAGACGAGCTTCTGGGTCAATGTGCGCGAGCAGACGACGCTTCACGTCACGAAGGCCCTCAGTGTGCGAACCCTCAGCAACGAGCGCGAGGTCGAAGGAAAAAGGAACGCGATCTATGCCTACGGAAGAGACTTTCGGAGAACCGAGGTGGAAGGCGAAGTGATCGCCAATAACCACCGAAACGAGCCGATCACGCTGGTTATCCGAAAGCGGTTTTCAGGTGAGCTCCTGTCCGCCGAAGGCGAGCCGAAAACAACACTCCTCGAAGAGGGCGCCTGGTCGGTCAACCGGCGAAACGAACTTGTCTGGACGGTCGAACTGGCCCCCGGAGAGGAAAAACGATTCGCCTGCCGCTACACGGTACTAACTCGCCCTTGATCCGACCGGTTCCTTGGCCTCCTAGTCCTCCGCGGCCAGCTTCGGAGTCAGCACCATCGTCACCGGCGTGCCCAGCGGCGGGATATGCTCGGTGAATGTCTCGAACATCAGGGAAGCGTTTGAGTCGGAGCTCTGGATGGGCACGTCCAGCGTCGCACTGGAGAAGTTGGAGACGCAAATCAAGTCGCCGGACGAATCGCCCAGGTAGTGCTCCTTTCCCGTTTGCTCGTCCTTGTACATCTTGCTCCCTGCAAAAACCCAGGGATGCGTCATGGCCTTTCCGGTCGTCAGATCGCGGACCCACTCCTGAGCCTGGGCCTTCTGGACCTTGCCGTCTTGGTCCTTCCAGTACACGGTGATCTCGATCTCCGTACCTGTGGGTGGGGAATACTCAGGGTCGAAACGCACCGGCGTGCCTTGCTTGGCCCCCGTGGCAAGGAGTCCGGCGTGTACAACAAAGGCCTTGACGGGCACTGCCAACACCGACTCATGCTCCTTCGAACCCAGCAGGCAGGCAAACATCTCCAGGGGAGCCTGATTCTGGCAAACCATGGACTGGATCACCACGCTCTTGCGATCTTTCGTCAACCAGATCGGTTGCTTCGGGTCGAGCCGATCCTTGTCGCTTAGCCCCTCAATAAGGGGTTCAGCGAAATCGAGCTTGGGATTGATCAAGGATTCGTCTTCCTTGGCCATGTCAGTCTCTGCTGATTTCGGCTCCTCGACTGCATCAGCCGCGGGTTTCGGCTCTCCAGTGGTTTCCGGTGCGTGCATGGACGGCTGCGATTCCGCATGATTCGCTTCGGGAGTGGCTGGAACTGCGTCAGACGCCGCATCCTGTGAAGGTTGCCCTGGTTCGGCTGCCAGGCCGGCCGGTTCGGTGATTGCCGGGCTGGTCGCCGGAGGTTGGACCGATGTGCGGTCCGGTCGCTCCACGCAGCCCGAACAAGCCACCACAGCGCCGAGCAGCAACAGGGACCCGACGTTGGTCCATCTCATCCGGCACGGGAACGATACGTTTCTGTTCATTGCAGCAGCCTCGGCAAGTGGATTGCAGGCGGATGGACGGGAGATGGCTCTCCAGGGAATCGTAGAACACGCGTATCGGAGGGGGAAGTCCTCCGCCAGCGAACCTGATAGGATAATATTCTGCCCGGATGGCAGCAATCCCAGGCAATTCTCGACGCGATTCTCGGCGGAGGCATTCCAAGTACGATGGCGCACCAGGATTCCACCCAATCAACTACGCAGACCGATCGATCGATCTGGCACAAGTCGGCTCCGGAAAGGATTCGCCGTCCCCACGAAAAAGGCGATCTGGAGACCGGCTGGACTCGCTGGCGAGAACATCTCGCGAAGCGGTCCGCCCCGATCCCCCCTGCCCAACTGTGGTCCGGCGAGGGAAGCATGCTGCTCGATGGCGCGGGCGAGGCTGGTGTCGATGGTCAGACGCGACGTCTTCTGCTGAGTCTCCAATGGCTTCTTGACGACCAGCCGTGCTGGAACGAGAAGTCGGAGGCCTGGATCGAGGGAATTTTGTCGGGGCCGATCGATACGGCCCGGGCGCTGGAATCCCTCGGCTGGGCGCACGCACTGCCGGCGGCGTCCGCCAAACTCCAGGCCAACACCTGGTGGAAGCTTCTGGATCAACTGGGCAGGCTTGCTCAGGAGGCCTCTGAAATGCCGCTCCAGGGGCAGCCTCTCGTGCAGCAGTTGCTCGGCGGCGAGCTTTCGCTCACTCTGGCGTACCTGTTTCCCGAGATCACTCCCTGCCGAAAAGCGGCCAAAGCGGCGCGTAAGGTCCTTTCGAGCGGCATGCTGGAACTGATCGATGGAGAAGGCCTCCCCAACAGCCAGATTCTTGACATCTTTCGTCCCCTCATGGCCTGCTGGACGCGGTGCCGAATTCTCGGCCGTCACATGGAAAAGGGCTGTGCCAGCGCCAAGGCGGGTTACCAGTACGAATGGGCTATTCGCGCTGCCCTGCGTCTGAGCCGCGCCGACGGCAGCCAGGTGTTTTCGCGAGCCAACGGACACGCCGGTGGGTCTGGATGGATGACTCCCGCGCTCGCCTACGGCGGCGATGAGGACGACCAGTTGATTGCGTCGCTGGTCCTTCCAGGGCGCAAGGCGCCCAGGAAAGGGATCGACGAGGCCCGCCTCCCATCCCCCGCGGACCATTCCGCCTGGGGCTCCTTGGCCGTCATGCAGCCCGTCTGGGCACCCAAAGAGCCCAAGCTGGTCATATCGTACCGGGAGCAAGACGTTCGTATCGAGCTTTCCCAGCACGGAGAGTTGCTGCTCGACGGGATCTGGACAGCCGAAGTCCGGCTCGGAGAAGAGATTCTTCGGGCGGAATCCAAATGGGAAGACCTGTGTTGGGTCAGTGACAAGGACATCGACTACCTGGAATTGGAGATTCAACTGAGCCGGGGTGTACGCATCCAGCGTCACATGGCCATGGCGCGGGAGGACCGGTTTCTACTGCTTGCCGATACGGTCTTAGGCTGCCCCGCCGGGACGATCGACTACCGGGGGCACATTTCCCTCGGCGAAGGTGCCGGACTGGCTCCCACCGAAGAGACCCACGAAGCGTTTCTCATGGGAAAGAAGGCCGCGGCTCTGGTTCTGCCGCTGGCATTGCCGGAATGGCGTATCGAGCATTCTCCCGGATCACTCGTCGGCAGGTCCGGCGCCATGGAGTTGCAGATGTCCGGGCATGGCGGGGCGTTGTTCGCTCCCCTCTTCCTCGATCTCAAACCGCGGCGGATGACAAAACCGCTCACTTGGCGTCGTCTCACGGTTGCCCAGAGTCTGGAGATTGTTCCGGACAACGTCGCTGTGGGATACCGCGCAATGGTCGGAAAGGAGCAATGGCTGATCTATCGTTCCCTTACACCAGCGGCCAACCGTACGCTCCTGGGGCACAACCTGGCCACCGAGATGCTCATCGCGCGATTTGACAAGCATGGCGAAGTCGAGCCGCTCGTTGAGATCGAAGGCGAGATCAAGGCGGAATGAAAGCCGCGGCACCGGCATGCGTGACCTGCGGGCGCGTCGTCGTTCTTCTCGGACAGCCCCAGTTCAGCGTCCCTCGCTCTGCGAGATGCTCTGGATGTCGTCCAGGGCCTCCATGAGCGCTTCGACGATCGCCGGATCCCACTGTTGGCCGGCGCCGCTGCGAAAGATGGACTGGATTTTTTCCAGCGGCATCCCCTGGCGGTAAGGACGGTTGCTCGCCATGGCGTCGTAGGCGTCAGCCACGGCCACGATCCGGGCCGAAAAGGGGATGTTCTCGCCGTTCAGCCGGCCCGGATAGCCCTCTCCGTCCCAGGACTCGTGGTGGTGCAGGACGACGGGGAGCACCTCGTCGAGCTTGCGAAGGTCGCGGAGGATCTTGTGCCCCACGCTCACGTGAGTCTTGATGTGCTCGTACTCTTCATCGGTCAGCTTTCCAGGCTTGCGAAGCACGGCGTCGTCGATGCCGATCTTGCCGATATCGTGGAGCAGGCCGGACAGGTAGATGGCCTCCACCAGACTGCTGTCGCAGTTCATCTGCTGGGCCAGCCGCACCGCGATTCTTGCGACCCGGTCGCTATGGCCGCAAGTGTATGGATCTTTGGCATCAATCGACGAAATCAGGGAACGAATGATCCCCTCGAGCAACTCGCGTTGTTGCCGGTAGAGTTCGATATTGCTGCTGTGGATACTCAGAATCGCGGCGACCGAATTCAACAGGCTCGCTTCCACCGTGCCGAACTCGAGATCGTCGACATGATTGATGGCCACCATGTGGCCCAAGAGCCTGTCGCCTTCCGACAGCGGCACGGCGACCAACTGGTGGATCTCGCCGAGAGGCCAGTCGGCCCGGCCCGCCTGGGTCGCGTTGATCACGACCGGCTGACTTGTCGGGCAAAGGTCGAGCAGAGCGAGGGTTTCTTCGAATTTCTTCGCGTCGACGGGACTGTCGCCGTGGATGATCACCGACGGCTCGCGCCGCGTCCCTCCCGTCGGCGTTTCGTCCTCTTGCTCGCGGGGCAGCATGTGCAAGACGAGGGCCCGTGCGGGTACGACGTCGGCCAGCCACTTCAAGGCCAGGCGGCCCAGCTCATCGTCGGATCGGGAAATCCGCAGATTGTGCGTCAGGCGGTAGAGCAGGGAAATCTCTTCGTAGGTGTTTGCCAGATTAAGCGAAACACTCTCGATTTCCTCTTCGGATCGTTTGACCGCGTCCAAGCTGCGGCCATGATCCAGGGCCATTCTGGCCACGCGTTCCAGCGACGGCCGCGCCCACGGGATCTGTTTGCCCGCCCAGTCGAGCGCCGACTTGGGAGACATGCCCAGGATTCTGGCTGCGGCGCTCACATCGTCGCACTTCTCGACGGGGCGCACAATGAACGTGCCGACGGCCACTCGGCCTTCCCCGCCGACACCGGTCAGGGGTACCGCGAGGACGGCGAACGGATCCTCGTCCTGGATGATCTCCACACGCCCCCGCTTGGTCACCACACGGCACAACTCGCCTCGCAACTGCCAGTCTGCATCAGGTGTGCCTTCCGGACGAAACAGAAGTTCGCCCGAACGGCCATCGACGAGCGCAAAGCCAACGCCGAAGCCGGTTTCGAGCAGTTCCAGGGCGCGGTGGTCGGACGGATCGAGCCGATCTGCCGCGGGCGGTAATACGAGGGATCGAGTCGCGTCGTCAACGAGCTTGGCCATGGCAGAGGACTGCCTCTCTGAGTTCAGTGGAGTGATCCACGTCGTTGAGGAAACGGAGTCGGACAGCGTCCTCGCAATCGTCGCCCGTTCAGAAACGGTTCAACTGGCGGCGTGGTTGGTTTGGATCTTCGTCCAGCCCTCAGCAACCATAGATCACGAACCCGGCGAGCGTCGGCGGATGGCAGGGATGTGTCGCGCAAACCGAGGAGGCGCATGACGGTTTCAGGGCTTGTGCCGCTTGCGGGCCGCGTGAGATCGCGTCAGGAAAGGAGTCGGCAGCCAGTGGCTGGGGGCTGCCGGTCGAGAGATCCATAGCTGTCGCGGAACAGGTTTGCGACCGGTGCGGATACGATGCAATCGTGGCCCGCAGCACAACAGACGGTCTTACGCCGGGGCTTCTCAATCGCCGTTATGGACTGAATGCGCGAAGTCGAAAGCGTCGTTGGCTTTCGTGTTGATATTGTCCCAGAATCCGCTGTTACTCGCGCCGAGCGAGCTAATCGCCGAGATCGCCGTGATGATGATCATCGCCAACATCACCGAGTATTCCACGGCAACGGGCCCGTCCTCACACTGGATAAACCTTAGAATTGCTCTCATGCCGTCACCTCAAATGCCCCGGACCGCACGCTGCTGCGGTGTTTTGATATCGCTCCTGCGTCCGCGACCTGCAAGTGGGAAACCACGAGGGCTCCCAAAAGAAAGCGTAGGTCATTTCCAGGGCGAGTCAAACGGCGACGGGCGGCTTGGCCAAGTGCCGGGAAGAAGCGGGCCGCATACGCGGGGCATTCTGCGGCCTTGCGGGTCTTGCCGAATGTGAGCACCACGACAATTGACAGGAAGATGCCGAACCGGAGCGCAGATCGCTGCACGGCCGATACCATGAAACGCCCCGAGGAGGCCGAGGGACAGAAACATGGCACCAGGCTATTCCTTGACGATCTCCTCCATCGCGGCCGCGAAGGCTCCGTAAGCGCCCTCGTTGAACAACACGAATCGAACCAGAGCCGGCGCTCCCTTCTCAGCCAGGAATTCCTTGGCGACGCCCAAAGCGATTCGAGACGCCTGATCGATGGGATAACGATATGCGCCCGTACTCAGGGATGGGAATGCAATGCTGCCGCAACCGTGGTCGAGCGCCAGTTCCAGGCAACTGCGGTAGGCTGAGGCCAGCAGTTCCGCTTCGCCGCGCCGGCCGCCACTCCAGACCGGACCGACCGAATGGATGACGTATCTGGCGGACAATTTTCCCGCCCCCGTGATTACGGCGCTGCCCGTCGGACAGCCGTCCGGATAGCGACGATCAGTCTCGGCCATGATCGTTGCCCCCCCACGGCGGTGGATCGCGCCGTCGACGCCGCCGCCTCCGGCCAACTGGCTGTTGGCCGCATTCACAATCGCGTCAACCTCCTGCAGGGTGATGTCGCCTTGAACGAGTTCCAGAGTCTGACCATTGACGGAAACCTTCATTCAGAGGTCCTCCAACACCAGGGCGAATCGCGCAAACCCTTGAGAACAAAACGGATAACGCAACACACCAATTTATCGCACGAGCGGCTCCAAGGACAGTTGCGGCCATGCTCTTACCCGGAGTGGATTTCGCAGTCCGCTCGGAAGCCACAAACCACCGCTTGTGCCACCCATGCCCCTGGGAGACTCCTGGGCACTGTCAGGGGTTCTCAAAACCACCAATTGTACCGATTTTTCCACATTCCAGGTCGTTGTATGTTAGACTTGAGGGTCCTGCGTCCACGCCGTATGCGCAGGGCGCGTGTTGACGAGCAGTCTCTGCTTTCCACATGACAGGGTCCACGAAACCTGAGCCCGCCGGTCATCTGCTGGATGGCAAGATACTTTTGAGCATGTGGAAAGCAATGCAATTCGCGCAAACCATTTCTCCCCCGAGACCGGGTTTCCTTTGGTCGCCCTGGTTGCACCATTCTTCCGATGCTGAATAGGGAGTTGGATTCGATGCTCACCGTGCTGCGCTGGTTTGCTGTCGTGGGCCTCGCCGTGGGCTCCTTGGGAACTGCCTGTGCGAGGGATCTTTACGTCAACAACCTGGCCGGCAACAATCGCTATCTCGGTGTGCAACAGGAATCGCTCGACGACGAGACGGGCCCCGTTAAGACGATCGCACGAGCCCTCCAGATCGCCATTCCCAGCGATCGGATCGTGCTTGCCAACACGGGCATACCGTACCGTGAAAGCCTCACCTTGTTCGGCAGCCGCCACAGCGGGACGTCGGACCGTCCTTTCACGATCCAGGGAAACGGCGCAATCCTGGAAGGGGCGGACGAGATTCATGTCGACCGCTGGCAACACGTTTACGAGAGTGTCTTCCGTTTTCGCCCCTACCACCTGGTGCATCAGCAGTTGTTTCTCAACAACTTGCCCGTGCCTCGCATCGTCTGCTCCCACCCCGATACGGCCCCACCCGAACTCCAGCCGCTGGAGTGGTGCCTCAATCGTGGCTACATCTACTTCCGTGCCGAGCCCTTCAAACGCCCCGAGGACTACACGCTCACCGTAGCCACCCGCCAGGTCGGCATCACCCTGTTTCATGTGCAGAACGTGGCTATCATCGATCTGAAAATCCAGGGTTTTCAGCTCGATGCCGTCAATGCACACAACAGCGCGCGAGACATCGCTCTCGTGCGAGTGACCTGCCGTGGAAACGGACGTGCCGGGATCGCGGTCGGCGGAGCCTCGGTGGTCAATATCGAATCGTCACTCGCCGGCAACAACGGTGAGGCCCAACTGTTGACCGGCCCCTATTCGGAGACTTTCGTTCGCCAGTCGAACCTTCTGTCGAACACGGCTCCCGCCTGGCTCGATCGCGGCGGGGTGGTGATCCTCGACGGCAACGAGATCGGGTGCTCGTATAAAATGATGTTCTGCAAATTGCCGTTTCGTGTTATGATCCGC
>CAYSCH010000367.1:0-9486 GCA_964429355.1 uncultured Planctomycetaceae bacterium
CGAGTACTCCTACTTTCAGCATGTCGCTCCCATTCTCAACAATCACCTTCCCACCGATGATCAGTTCGTGAAAGTCGCTTGTTGCGACATTTCTGCGGGAGGTTTGTCCTATCTCCTGAAGGAGGCGCCTGGCTATGACGAACTGGTGATCTCCTTGGGGGCTCCGCCTAACGCTGGCAAGATCATCGCCAAGGTTGTACGGGTGGTCGAAAAGCAGGTGAATGGACAGGTCTTGTATCAGGTCGGCTGCCAATTCATCGGGCGTGTGGCGAACTGACCAGCGCTCGAAGCCATTCGGGTGCTCTGTCAAACCTCAGTTCTTGGGTTGGGCGCCGGCTGGAGTCCAACCATCAGGCTGTGTCTGGCACACTGAAGCGTGGACTCCAACGATCCGCAACCCGGCCTTTAAGGCTTGACAGAGCGCCAGTTGTCAGCGGCTCGCAAACAGTTGGTAGAACACCTCGCAGAGTTGCTCTCCATAAAGCTTCCAGTTCTTAGCGCTCGGGTAATCGTCGAGACCCGCGATGCGGTTGGCGTTCAGCTCGTGGACACAGGCGTGAACGCCGTAACGCTCCAGGAGGCCCTCGCCGATCGAGCCCGGGGTTCGAAACTTGCCGCCGGTCGATCCTTCCGTAAACCAGCTGTGCTCGCGCAGGAGGGTCTCGAATCGCTCCATTCTTGCCAGGTATGCTTCCAGGTCGATATTGGGGCGGCTGACGTGAACCTGGCCGCCATCGTCGTTGTGCCAGTCGATCATGAAATCGGGGCGGTGTCCCTCGGCAATCTGTTTCTCGATCCAGGTTTCCAGGGCGTGGTTCTCGGGGCAGAGGATGGGATCGGGCTTGACGTCCCAGTTGCGGTTGAGGTCCTTTCCTTGCACATTGAAGCGGGTCCAGCCGCGTGCCACACCGTCCTTGTTGGCCATCGGCATGACGCAGACGCAGTAGCGTTCCAGGTAGACCTTCGACTGGGGATCGTCGGCCAGAAGCCGGCGCACCAAGCCTTCGATCACCCAGTTTCCGCCCGGCTCCCAGGCGTGGGCCCGACCGCGAAGCAGGAGGCGATTCGGGGCGTCCTGGTTGCCGATGCGAATGATCTCGAGCGGCCGGCCCTCAACCGTGCGGCCGATCTCGGTGATCTCGACCTGAGGGTGCCGGCGAATCTCTTCCAGGAATCTTTCCAGATCGGAGAGCCGATAGGGCTCCAGCCGGGCCACATAGACGGCATCGGCCTCCATGGTCAGCTCCAATTTCAGGCGATTTCCTTCGAGCAGTTCCATTTCGGCCGGCTGCCACGTACGGCCGTCGAGTGAAACGAAACTCATGGTTTCTTCCTTGGCGGGAGAACCCTTGCGGCCGTTGTAGATGTTCTCGAGGTTGCCCAGGATGAGCGTCAGCTTCGAGCCCTGGGGAGCCTCGACACGAAAGTGCCAGTGACCGGCGGCTCGGTTCGGCGAAGATCGCTCGTGGTCGTACATCAGGGAAATCTCGACTTCCCCCGATTCGTTGATCTCCCAAAAAAGTGGAGATGCGTTCTCGAAGGTCGTGTTGATGAACACGAGCGGGCTGGCCGGCGGTTCCCCCTCGGTTCTGGCAGGCTCGGCCGAAAAGGCCGCCAGGCATGGGAAGGCAAGACCGGCCAGGGCAATCAGATTCCGTGTGGAGATTATCATGGCACCTCCTGACGATAGCAGCCTGCTGCGAAGAGGGAAAACTCGTTCTGACGGCAGATCCCGGGTACGGCAAAATCGGGGTGCAATGCTGCGGGAACCCGCATAGGGCGGCACGGGATCTACGATCCCCTCTTGGCGGAACGAAGTTCGGCGACGATCCGCCGCGCTTCGGCGGCATTGCCGGTGATCGTTTCCCAATCCTCGGCCTGGATCGCCTGCCGCGCGGCAAGCCATGATCCGCCGATGGCCGGCACGATCGGGTCGCTGAGGTAGCTGGCCATATTCTCTGCTGTCAGCCCTCCGAGCGGAAGGAACCGTACGCCGAGATGGCCATAGGGTGCCGCCATACTCCGGAGGTATTTCATGCCGCCCGATGGCTCGGCGGGAAAAAACTTCAACTCGCGGCAACCCAGCTCGATCGCGGTTTCCACTTCGCTGGGTGTGACAACGCCCGGCGCAAACGGGAGCCCAACGGCCTGGGCCGCCTCCAGCACCCGGCGATTCAGCCCGGGCGCCACCCCGAACTGGGCATGCGCCTCGACGACCTCGCGAACCTGGGCCGGAGTGAGGATCGTGCCGATACCGGCAAGCATCTCAGGCACTTCAGCGCGGATCGTCCTCAGGGCTCCCAACGCAGCGGGAGTTCGCAGCGTCAACTCCATCACGTCGACTCCGCCGGCCATCAAGGCCCGGGCCAGCGGGATCGCATGTTTGACCTCGTCGATGACGAGAACGGCGACCACGCCGCACGACTCGATGCGGCCGAGAATCTCGGCAGGGATTTGCGATTTCATGGCGATCTCATATTGGAACAGTTCTTCCAGCCCACAATAGGATGACGGTCGTGTTGATCACCGCCCGTGGGAGACTCCCACGTTTTGGCACATTCTAACCCGACTCAAGGAGGCTGTCACGAACCGGCTTCCGGGGATTTCGGGTGCGGTTTTTCGTCGGCCAGCCAAACGTGTCGCGGAGAAACCGGCCTGGAAGGCGGGTGGCCTGGGGGATGAAATGTCGGCGCCGTGGCATTAGACTCGACAGTTTGCGGCTCGGGAATCCGCTACCGTCGAGATGTCAATTCGCCCTTCTACAAGGAGACTCACTCATGCAGCGACTTGTTTGCCTCTCTGCTTTCCTGACCTTCATGGCCATGGCGATTCAGTCCGTTGCCGCCAAGGCCCCCGCGGGACTGAATGCCACCGACCGGACGATGGTCGACGAAGATTTCGCCTTCCAGGGAGAATACGCCGGCAGAGTGAAGGACGCGGAAGGGAAAGAGATGAATCTGGGGGCGCAAGTCATCGCGTTGGGCGGCGGCAAATTCACCGCCGTTGTCTACGTAGGCGGCCTGCCCGGTGCCGGTTGGACCCGGGAGGACCAGAGGGCCCAGCTCCAGGGGGAAAAACAGGGCGATAAGGTCGTCCTGGCGGGTGAAAAGGTGAACGCTGAGATTTCCGGCAAAAAGATGGTTCTCACGCATGCGGATCACGAAGGCCAGGCCGTGCTCGACGCGGTCGAACGCAAGAGTCCAACCCTTGGGGCGAAACCTCCCAAGGGCGCCATGGTGGTCTTCGATGGAACCGGGACGGAGAACTTCGTGGAAGGTTCGATGAATGAAGCCAAGCTGCTCTGGGCCGGCGCAACCACCAAACCGCTGCCCGACTCTTGCACGATCCACATGGAGTTCCTTCTCCCCTACATGCCCGAGGAACGAGGGCAAGGGCGCGCGAACAGCGGGGTCTATCTCCATGACTGCTACGAATTGCAGGTCCTGGATTCCTTCGGCCTGGAGGGGGAGAACAACGAATGCGGCGGCTTCTACCAGGTCAGGAAACCGGACGTCAACATGTGCCTGCCGCCGCTTGCCTGGCAGACTTACGATATTGATTTCAGCGCGCCGAAGTACGATGGCGGCAAAAAGACGGCGGCGGCTCGCGTGACGGTACGGCATAACGGAGTCGTGATCCACAACGACGTGGAACTTGCCGAGACGCCGGGGCGCCAACCAGAAGGGCTAGGGCCGCGCGGCATTCACCTTCAGGCCCATGGCAACAAGGTGCAGTATCGCAATATTTGGGTTGCGGAAAAGTAGCCGGCGCAGCAAATCGCGGGCCAATGGAGGATCGTCGGCCTGTCGACCCGAGCGATTGGAGACTTCAACGAAATAGGATGGCTCCGGCTACCCCGGAACCGTCTATGAGCTATAATTTTCATGGAGCGGAAAGCCGCAGAGAAAGCGGAGGCAAATTGCTTCCAAGGAGGTAAATTTGGCTTGCGTTCCTTGCGGAATCTGCCGATAAATCAGCATGTCAAACAGATGCTCGACTAGGTGAAATCCTTCGAGCCTCCCGCATTTCCGACGGAGGTGCCAACCCATTAGCGTGAGCCGGGACCATCCAACGGCTTGTGCATCAGCACGCCCGAGTCCCCGCTCTTCTCGCAGCGACGCATCCGGTCGCATATCGTGGGAGGTTTGATTCTATGCCGCCGCGTTCCGGTCCTTTCGGAACGCGGCGGATTTTTTGCGCTCCCAGATTCGAGCAGTGTCTCCTCGGATTGGGGACCAATTCTGCCGGTCGGGGGTCGTGTTGCGGGCGGGCACTACAGATCCCCACTTGGCTGCACGTGCGGAATCCCAAAGCCGGTATCCGAGGTGAGACACGGGAACAAACCCCTCCTTGGGAGGGAGCGGACGCACTGCCTCTCTTTTCTGCTGCGAACTTTTCCGGAGGGGCCAAGGATGAGCCGCCGGTGGCGAATAGGCTGTTGACCTGATACGATCGGCGTTCATTGCCCGGAAAGACCCCAGCAGGGATATGTTACCAGCCCGAGGCCCGCCGTGTTCTTTTTCCCCTACGGCACCGACGCACCGATTTACCATTTCCCCGTGGTTACGATCGCCATGATCGCGATCAATATCGCTGCGTTCGTGCTGACGGCAATTTGTCCCGAGAGCGCCCTGGCGTTCTGTCTGGCCCATGGGGACGGTTTGCACCCGTTGCAGTGGATCACGTCGAATTTCATGCACGGCGGTCTCATGCACCTGGTGGGCAACATGATGGCCCTCTGGGCGTTCGGGCTGATCGTCGAAGGGAAGATCGGTTGGTGGCGGATGCTGGCCCTCTACATGGGTATCGGCATCGTTCAGAGTGCGATCCAGCAGTGGATGATGCTGGGAGCATCACCCGGTGTCTCGTTGGGGGCATCGTCGGTCATCTTCGGATTGATGGCCATGAGCCTGCTCTGGGCTCCCAAGAATGATGTCAGTTGCGTTTTCGTCGTTCTGATCTTCTTCTACTTTCGGGTTTTCTTCTTCGATGTCACCGTGATGGTTCTCGCCGGTGTCTTGATCTTCATCAACGTGGCAGGTTCGACACTGACCGGTTTCGATATGTCAAGCATGCTGCTCCACACGATGGGGGCCGTGATCGGAGGTGTGGTCGGGCTTTGGATGCTCAAGACCGGTCGAGTCGAATGCGAGAACTGGGACCTGTTCTCCGTCTGGGCCGGCAAACACCTGATGAACGAAAAGGAACTGGAGGCTCTGGCCGAGAAGGATCCGGTGTATCAGGAAGAGAAACGCCAGAGGGAGATTGACTTGCGCCGCGGAGCCCTCAACAAGATCCGGATGCTGGTTGCTGCCGGCCGCGTCCAGGAGGCCTATGAGTTCTATCGTCAGCGAACCATCGTGCTGGATAACTGGCGACTGCCCGAAACGGATTTGCGCAACGTGATCACGGCTTTTCACAAGCAGGGGGAATGGAACGCCTCGATTCCGGCGATGGTCGAACTGCTGCAAGGCACTCCCCAGGATTCGACGAATGTCCGCCTCAAATTGGCTCAGATTCTTGTCCAGAAGCAGCACCGGCCGGCGCAGGCCTGGAACGTTTTCTCGAAGGTCGATCCGAGCGCCATCCATGGCAGCCAGCGGGAGCACTATCTCAAGCTGAAACGCGCAATCGAGAAGGCCAGGGCGGAAAATCCATACGACTTTGTCGACGCCGATTGGTAGCTGCTCACTGCTCACATGTCCTTGAGCGATGTCACCCACAGAAACGGCCGATCGCCGTCGTCGACACGGAGCTGGCTCTTGAGTTGAGCCTTGAAGAGGACCTTGCCGAGGGTTGTGCTGTAGGTCCATCGCGACGGCGGTAACTTGACGATCGTCTTCTCGGGCTCCAGCCCGTAGCGCGCGACCGCATTGTGGTCCAGCAGGATCGGCATCTCCAACCCCTTGGCGATGGCCTCCAGTACCGTGGTCACCGGCACCCCGCTGACGTTGATATTGCGGAGTTCGAACATTTCCGGCTTGACTTCCCGTTCAGGCCTCTCCGGGTCCCAGCCGATTGGCCAGATTTCGAGATCAGGCTTGGCTGCGACGATCGACAGCGACAGGCGTCCGGACTTGGTCCCCGGCACGAGACAGAGTCCCGGGGACCGCAGCACGTATGCCAAGGCGGTGCCGCGAGCGAGCGTGGAGAGATCCTCGGCCACGATGTCCTTGCTGAGCGGTTCTGCCAGGCGCCGATCCGCTGCCAGGGGCGTGGCGATTGTCTTGGCCGCCTGCCGAATCACATCGGTTCGCGACATGCCCGCCGTATTGAACCCGAGTGGCGGAGCCAGGTCGGCCTGCAACTGCTTGAGGTCTTCAATGCTGAGGCCGAAGGAGGTCTTGGCCGGCCTTTGGTCGACGGGCCCGTTTTCCGACAGGTCGCGGAGCCAGTCGGCAAACTGGCTGACTTGTGAGGCCTGGAAGCGGGCTCCCGGCACTACCAGGACATTGTCGGAGTTGATGATGCCAGTCACCACATAAATGGGGGCCTCCGCGGTACCACGGCGATCGACATTGGGCATCTCCCCCGAACGGGCTGAGCGAATTCGAAATCCCTCCACTCCAGCCTGGGCCAGTCGCTGGAGCCAGTCCTGCTGGGCGGTAACAGCTCCCCGTTCTTCCACCGCCAGCTCCACTTCGACACGGTGTCCGGACTGAGCGGCACTGCAAGGAAAGAAACCCTGCAAGAGGAGTAGAACCATGGAAAGTCGCGCCGTCATGCTCATGAACAGCTCCAAGGGGAAGGACGGAAAACCTCCCCGCAGAATCCGATTTTTCTGCGCAAACTGGAGAGTTTCTCCTGACTGCCGATCTACCGGGATTATAGCATGCAGGCGAGTCGTTTCGGGCAGGCCGCCGGGGGAGTTTGCACAGACGCCCGAATATGCGAAAATGCCTCCCGCTGCTGATCCCTGACTGTGGTGGCGGTTCCCAGGAACAGCAGCCAGGAGCGGGAAGCGAATCGCTCGCATCCGTGCGGTAGCCCGGATCGGGCGGCGGTTTTGCCGCCCAACGGACGATCGTGAATGTTGACACGCATAAGGAGCACGCAATGGGACGACCGGTTACGATGTTCACGGGCCAGTGGGCCGACCAGCCCCTGGAGACCCTCGCTCAGAAGGTTCAGGGCTTCGGCTACGACGGGATGGAACTGGCTTGCTGGGGTGATCATTTTGAAATCAGCAAGGCCCTGGCCGAAGACGACTACTGTGCGAAGAAGCGAGAGTTGCTCGAGAAGTACAATCTGCAGGTCTTCGCCATCAGTGCCCACCTGGTCGGCCAGGCGGTCCTCGACAACATCGACGCCCGTCACAAGGCGATCGTGCCGGCGCACGTTTGGGGCGACGGCAAGCCGGCCGGGGTCAACCAGCGAGCGGCCGAGGAATTGAAGAACGCTGCCCGCGCAGCCCAGAAGCTGGGTGTGAGCATCGTGAACGGTTTCACCGGGTCCAGCATCTGGCATCTCTTCTACGACTTCCCCCCCGCAACACCCGGCATGATCGACGATGGGTTCAAGCTGCTCGCCGAGCGATTCAATCCGATCCTGGATGTGTTCGGCGAATGCGGCGTGAAATTCGCGTTGGAAGTCCACCCGACGGAGATCGCCTTCGATCTCTACACGGCCGAGCGGGCCCTCGAGGCGTTGGGACATCGCGAGGAATTCGGTTTCAATTTCGACCCCAGCCACCTGATCTGGCAAGGTGTCGATCCCGTCGAATTCATCCGTGCTTTCCCGGATCGAATTTACCATGTGCACATGAAGGACGGACTGGTCACCCTCGACGGCCGGACCGGTATCCTGGCCAGCCATCTCCGCTTCGGCGATCCTCGCCGGGGCTGGGATTTCCGATCGCTGGGCCACGGCGGCGTGAAATTCGGCGAGATCATCCGCGCGTTGAATGCGGCCGGCTATCGGGGTCCGCTTTCGGTGGAATGGGAAGACATGGGCATGAATCGCGAGCACGGAGCCAGGGAATCGTGCGAGTTCGTCAGGAAGGTTGATTTCGCGGCAAGCGACGTCGTGTTCGATGCGGCTTTCGACAAAGCCGAACAGTCGCAAAAAGCATAATGGAATTGCCGCTCTGACAAATCCAACATAATATGGAAAGCCCGGCGAGTGGTTCGCTTCCGCCGGGCTTTCTGTTGCTCTCGGTCGTCGTAAGGACAGACATCATGGAAAAGAAACTCAAGATCCCACCCGAAAAAATCCGTCGGCTCATTCAGAAAATGGGCGCTTGCTCCGCCACCGACCGGATCACCGTGGAGGGCAAGGACGTGGGCTGGATGTGCCGCGTGGAACCCGAAACGGCGCAGGACAGCGGATGGCGTTTCCTCGCCGGAGACGAATCCCACGACTATCTCGACGACCCAAACAATCACGGCATCTATGACGTCAATACCATCTGCAATTACGATCCGTCGATCATTCCCTTTCTCCACGCCGCGCCGGGAATGGCTTACGAACGCGACCCGAGCACGGGCGTGTTCGTGAAGGCCGACTTTGAGGAGCATCGCTACTAGATCCGATGGCAAAATGGCCGATCGTTTCCATCGCTGCCGACGGAAAACTCGTCATCTTGTGACAGTCGGTCTCTCAATTCGGGCAGGCGCAAGAAGGCTGACCGTCCGGCCCACCCCTGACGACGTGAAAGCCGTGGGGGCACAAAACGGCCCGCAGACACCCGCCTATTCCCCTTCAATGTACTGCAACTGAATGGCCGTGTTGGGCAGCTTCTTCTTGAGTTGCTCGACCCCCTCGGGCGTGACCGCGGTGCGGGTCACTTTGAGATCCTTCAGGCGGGTCAGGGGTTCCAAGTGTACCAGGCCGGCGTTGGACACGGCGGTTGATCCCAAATGCAGAAATTCCAGCTTCGTCATCCCCTTAAGGGATTCCAGGCCGGCATCGGAGAGCTGGGTGTTGTCGACATTGAGCCATACCAGGTTGGTCAGACCCGCCAGATGGGCGATTCCCGTGTCGGTCACGGCCAGACGCCAGAGATTGAGCTTCTTGAGAGACTTCATTCCCGCCAGGTGGACCAGGTCGGCATCGCCGAGCAGACTGCACTCGCTGATGTCGAGTTCCTCCAGCTTGGGCAGGTCCTTCAATCCGGCCAGGCCGGCACCCGACACCTGGGACTGGGAAACACGCAGCTTCTTGAGATTGGGGAACTGGACAAGAACGGCCAAGGCCTCGTCGTCGACCAGGGTCTTGGCCAGATAGAGCTCTTCGAGATTCTTCAGGTTGGCTAACTGTTTCAGTCCATCGACACTGATCCAGAGGAAGTCGAGGGCCAAGACTTTCAGACGGGCCATGCCGGCCAGGTGCTTCATGCCCTCGTCGTCGACGGTCGATTTGCCGTTGGCCCCGGAGAGCCGCAGCGCCTTGAGATCCTCGAGAGCGGCCAAGGACGCTAAGCCGGCGCTGGACACTCCGCAGTCGCGAAGGTCGATATTCTGAAGGGTGGCGATCTTGCCGAGGATT
>CAYSCH010000368.1:0-9434 GCA_964429355.1 uncultured Planctomycetaceae bacterium
CTTCGGCCCGATGCCCACCCGTTGGTTTTCCGTTCTCTTGTCTTTAGAATACGTGCTTCTGAACTACTACGCGAAGCCCCTCAGGGACGCTCAGTTGCGGATCTGGCGGCCCGAGGGTGCGATTTCGCGTTGGCTGGCGAGCGGCAATCGATCTCAGGAAGGGCAATGGCGAAAGCAACTTACAGAGATGCCGGGGTGGACTTGGAAAAGTACGCGGACGCCATGTCCCGCTTGCCGCGACTGATTTCGCGAACGCATACCCCCCGAGTGATGAAACTGGACGGTGGCTTCGCGGGGCTGTTCCAGCTCGATTTTCCGGGGGCGCTGTTTGCCCGGCATTACAAATCGCCCGTATTGATTGCGTGTACGGATGGTGTGGGCACGAAATTGAAGATTGCCTCCGCCATGGGGGTCCACAATACGGTTGGGATCGACCTGGTGGCAATGTGTGTCAACGACGCCATCTGCTGCGGGGCAGAACCGCTTTTTTTCCTGGACTACGTCGCCTTGCCAAAAGACGACCCCACTCTTCTGGAGCAACTCGTCGAGGGGATCACGGAAGGGTGCATCCAGAGCGATTGTGCGTTGATCGGCGGTGAAACGGCGATCCTGCCCGATGTGTACGGCGACGATGATTACGACATGGCCGGCTTCTGTGTGGGCGCGGCCGATAAGGCCGATGTGATCGATGGTTCGGCGATCGTGCCGGGGGACGCAGTCATTGGAGTTGCGTCGAGCGGCGTGCATTCCAACGGGTTCAGCCTTGTGCGCAAGGTCGTGCTGGAGATGGCGGGCCTCATGGTGACCGACCATGTCGAGGAACTGGGAACGACGGTCGGGGAAGCACTCCTGACGCCCACGCACATCTACGTCCGGCCCGTGCGAGCTGTGCTCACCCATTACCGGGTCAAGTCCGTGGTGCACGGCATCGCCCATATTACCGGTGGCGGACTGCACGAGAACATCGAGCGTATCCTGCCGGTGGGCGCTCGCGTGATCATCGATCGCGATAGCTGGCCGGTACCGCCCGTCTTCACATGGCTCCAGCGACTTGGCGACATCGATCGCAGCGAGATGGACCGGGTCTTCAACATGGGTGTGGGGCTGGCCCTGATCACGAGTTCCTACTATGCCGAGAGCATCCGTCACCAGTTAGCCGATATGGGCTTGGTAAACTGGACAATCGGGCGAGTCGAGGAAGGACCAACAGGGATTGCCTGGGCTGAGTAAGGGAGCCCGGCGCTCAACACCAGCCCGTTAGACACTCTGCTCAACCGGAACGACTTCGATCTGGTTGACGATATCCATCACGCCCGGAAGCCGCCCGACGGCCTCTTGAGCCAATTGCTTGGAATAGAAATTGCGAACCGTTCCTCGCAGAACGAGCACGCCCTCCGAGAATTCGCAATCCGCACCTCTCACCGCGCCATAGGTTGCCGCGCGAATCCGAGCCTCTGCCTTGTCACGTAGCGATAGCGTTCTAATCACCCAGTATCCCCGAAAAAAATGGACGGCGCCTGCACTTTCCTGTTGGAGACGCAAGCGACTGAAAGAAGGCCAAGTCAACTGTGAACAAGGCCAGCTACCCCCCAAACAACTGTGAGTAGCGTCGTGGAGGTTTCTATCTTCTCGAAAGATCCCGTTTCGTCAATGGGGGTGTCAGAAAAATCTCTTGAAATTGTTGGAGAGGTGGGGCAAGTGGAGGTTCCACGTTGCCATGGAGCGAAGTCGGCGGAAAAGCATGGAGCGATGTGTTCGTGTGGAATCAACCGCGCGGCCGAGCCTTGTCGAGGGCGGCGAGGATGCCTTGCTTGGTGTACCCGCCGAGAAAGACGATTGGATCGTTAGGGTTGTCGGGAGAGAACACCGCAATCACCGGCACCTGATCGCTCAAGAGCACTTGAAGGAATCGCTTGACTTCCGGCGGTTGATGGGTATTGTCGGCCTTGAGCAATACAACCTCGTCCCTCTTGAAGGCCTCGATGACTTCGGGGTCTTCCAGAACCGCTTTTTCGAACGCCTTGCAGCTTGTGCACCAATCGGCGGTAAAGTCGACAAGGACCGTCCGGGGCTGCTGGGGAACGGCGGCACCTGTCGGCGTGCTGTCGCCCACAAGGGCCACGAACCGTTCGTTCATTTCTTCGTAAAGCCCGTGAAATCCCAGGCGTCCCGGGAGGACTCCGTCGAGTCCGGGAAACAGGAGGAGCCAGGCGATGGCAACGAAAGCGGACGCTTCCAGCCACGCCCGCCATTTCTCACCGGATGGGGCCGTCAGCGGCGTTCGGTTGAACCACCAGAGTCCGGCCCAGATGGCAAACAGCAGGCCGATAGTCGGCACAACGTAGGGCCAGTAAAGGAAGCTCAGGAGAAACACAACCGTACCCATGAGGAAGAACCCCATGACTTGTTTGAAGGTATCCATCCAGGCACCCGGCTTGGGAAGGAAGCGGATCAATTCGGGAAACGCACCGATGAGCAGATAGGGGCTGGACATACCAAGTCCGATGGCGAGGAAGACGGCAAACACAATGCCAGGCGGCTGGGCCACGGCCCACGTGAGCGCCGACGCCATGAACGGACCGGTGCACGGGGTCGCCAGGACCGTCGTGATCACACCCTTCAAAAAGGCGGCCGAGAGTCCCTCCTGCTGCTGGATGCGGGCCGATTTGCCCGAGCCGACAAAGCCGGGAATGGGAATTTCCCACACGCCCAGGAAGCTCAAGCCCATGGCAAATACAACCGCGGCCATCACCACGTTGAATACGCCGTAGGTGAAAAGTTGCCCCCAACCGAGTCCAAGTCCGACGGCCAGGGCTGCAAGCAGCAAGAACACGACGATGATTCCCGCCGAGTAGACCACGTTCAGCATGAACGCCCGACCGCGACTCTCGCCGGCCTGGGTCACGAAGGAAAGTACCTTTAGCCCAATGACCGGCAACACGCAGGGCATGAGATTCAGAATCAAGCCGCCAACGAAAGCGCCCAGCAAGACCAGAGAAAGCGTCTTGCTTTCCTGCTTCTTCTTCAAGTTGGCCGAGACTTCGTCTGGATCGAAGGCGATTCCCTTGGTGCCCACGATTGCGCTGAAGTCTTCCAGGCTCGTGTAGGGATACCATTTGACCTGCCCCGATTCCCGCCTGGCTTGCTGAGCAGGAACTGGGGATCCCTCCGGCGTGTAGACCTCGGGAACATCGGGCTCTTCCATGGGCGGAAAGGGCGACGGTGGCGTCAATGAACGCTGGCCGGCGGTACCCGCCGGGGCGCCGACAGGGGCTGCAGGAGGTGGAACGAGTTGCTCGGCGGGAACTTTCTCCCCTGGGCCCGGTGTGGCCGTGAACGCGTAATCCTGCGGTGCAATGCACGCCCCCTCGGAACACGCCTGTGCCCAGAGTTTCCCCTGGATCTTCAGGGTGCCGGGATCCACGCCGGGGGCGAACTGGATCGGCGCGTGCCAGATGATCTTGCCATGGTGTGTCTCGACCAAAAGGCCGTCAAAAAGCTCTTCCACTTTCCGGTCGGGAGGCTGAGAAGCCTGAAACGGACTGAGGAGCTTCACGGGCTGGCCATCGTCCAACTTGATCGCAGAAGGGATCGGCCCTTCACCCTTTTGCGTGATGGAATAGATGTGCCAATCCGGATCGATCGTCGCTGTGACGAAAAGCCGCGCTGGTGTGCCGCCTGTGGCTGCGGTGAACTGGCCGGAGACCTGAAGCTTGGCAGCCGAACCGGCCCCGAGCCCCATGCGGAGTTGGGCCCGCGCCGGCACGGCCGAAAACGCGATCAGGGCCGCCACCAGCCAAAGAGTCCAACGGAAATTGCGCCTCAATGGATGCATCGTCATCACGTTCCCTCCGTGGAACCATTCACGGAATAATAAAGGTAACCGAAACTGGCAAGTTCCCATTTTTGGGATCCTGCACTGCCTCGTACGGTACTTCGAACCCCAGGCCCTTCAGACCTGATGGAAGCAGGGAAGAGCAATGCGTGAGAACGGACATTCTCCGGCACAGCCATAATCCGTCTCTCCAATGCACCGCCGCAATCAGGAAATCATTATCAATTATCAAACGTTTTCGATCGAGAGCTGCCTCTGGCATTCATTATGCGGGAAACGGGCTCATCGTGGAGGCTCAACCAGACAAATCATCTCCGGTTAACGATTCGATGCGCCCCTGAGGCAGGGAGTTACAACATTAACTCTCCTCGAGACCGAAGCAAGGGAGACTCCGTCTCAAGCCGTTCCAACAGGGCGTCCATACGCTGAACTACCGCCTGGGGTTCGTCAAAGGTCCGCCCATCCAGCAGGGTCCAGGCCGCCCAATTGAGGGCCCCCAATAACAGGCCACTCCGATCGAAGGTGTGTACAAGACTCAGCTCCAATTCGGAAAGGTCTCGAACACTCCTGTAGGCCTGGATGCCAATTCGCCAGAAATCGGCCGAACTTCCCGCAAGGCTTCCGAGCAGTCTGGCCACATCGCACGATACGTTGTCAACTCCCATCGAGCCGAAATCGATCAGGCCGGTCACTTTGTCGTCCCGGAATAACAGGTGATCATGCCAAACGTCGCGGATGCACGGCTGCAGCGGTACCAAGGAAGTGTTAAACTGGGCAAGATTTTCGGCGATCGTTGGAGCGAACGTGGGAAGCAGCCGCATAACTCTTCGGGCTCGATCCCGCATCTCGGGCCACGACGCACCGCGGGCAATCGCATCGCCGAGTCGTCGCGAGCGGTCTGCTACCCATTCTCCGAGGAGTGTTCCACGTTTCCGGATGCCGGGGGAAGGGGCGACCGACGGGCAAGCTGGCTGGTCGCGAGTGGGCGTTGTCCAGGAAAACTCTTCCGCGGCTCTGTGGAACCGGGCCACACACTCCATGGCGGTTGCGAGCCGCGTCGCCGTGGGCGCATGGGCGAAATCGGCCCGGCCAGGCATCCAGGGTGCCACCTCCCAAAGATGCCCCGAACGGATGAGGTACGTATCTCCCGAAGAGGTTTCCAGCGGTACGGCAGCCAACAGGAACCCACGATCGGCAACATGACGCAGCACGCGGTGGATGAAATCCAGGTCGCTGGCCTGCGGGTATTCGGAGGGCCATCGTCGCAAACAGAACAGCCCGTGGGCGGACTCGACTCGCCAGAATTTCGCTCCGCTGAATCCCACGGAGGGATAGGCGGCGAGGAGGGAAACAAGATCAGGTATGAGCAAGAGACTTCTCCACGCGGGCTCTTGGCCGCTGGATTGGATGAGGACGACACCTGCCAAGTATAACCGGATTATCGCAGAGAGAGGGTTGACCGGAAAACCAGCGGGGCTATAATGGGCCCAGGCTTATTAACCTATCTGTTAGTAACTTGTCGATCTGGGGGTTGTTGCATCGGCGCCGTTGCCGATTTGTACTTTCTTGTTCCCGTAATTGGTTTACTCAGGGGGTGAATTATGGTCAGGCGAAGACATGCCAGGGGCTTCACTCTGGTCGAACTGCTGGTTGTGATTGCGATCATCGGGATATTGATCGCGTTGTTACTCCCTGCCGTGCAGGCAGCGCGCGAGGCAGCAAGGCGCTCGCAGTGTTTGAACAACATGAAGCAGATTGGCCTTGCGCTGCACAACTATCACGATACACACAAGACCTTTCCCTTGGGAGCATTCTGTCTGCGAGAGGCATGGCCTTCGAGCGGCACGAACTGGAGAGCCCTCATTCTGCCGTACATGGAGCAGGGCGCGATTTTTGACCAATTACGCTTCGAATATACCCCGGCGGTTCATTTCATGGCCGGTGGTGCCGCCGGCGCCGATGCGCTGAACGGCAACGACGTTCTGAAGAATCTGGTGCTGTCTGGATATGTTTGCCCGTCGACCGACATCAAACCGATCATCGGCGGCAACAATAATACACTTGCAATGAATGCCCTCTATGTGGGAATTCAAGGCAGCGCTCCTCCTGTTCCGGGGACCAATGCCAACCGAGGCACCAAGGACTGCAGCTACGGTATTACATCGAACAACGGCATGCTCCCCAAGAATGAATGCATGTCGATTGCCGACCCGACCGACGGCACATCCAACACCATGATCGTCGCAGAGCAGTCCACCTACGTGAACGGTCGAAACATCACAGCGAACTACTATGGCGCCTGGTATGGCACGCGTCACCCGCGACCGATGGACGATGCGGCGGGTTGTGGTGATCTCTGGGGGGCGGGAACAACCGCCGTCCGATATGCCCCGAACCTGAACACCGACACCTTGGCTGGGGCGAGCCAGATGTATGACAACAACACGATTCTCAACTCCAGGCATCCTGGCGGAATCAATGTCCTGCTGACCGATGGGAGTGTAAGGTTCGTTTCCGAGACCATCGATATGGTGACCCTCAGGCAGCTCGCGTGCCGCTATGACGGCGTGCCGCTCGGAGACTTCTGATAGGAATCGCGTGGGTTAAGAATTTCGCATCGCACGGCAGACCTGGTAAGAAGGTCTCGGGTTCCAGTTTCACGGAAAGGTGATCGTATGGTGCAATTGCATTTGGTTGCTAGAAGTCATGTCAGAACTCTTTGCCTGCTGGCATGTTCTGTGCTCATCCTGTCGATTGGTTGTGGGAAGCCGACCGTCCCTACAGGGACCGTCCAAGGCAAGGTGACCATGAATGACGAACCCTATGCAGGTGACGCATCCGTCAATTTCATGAGCTCCGAAACCGGACAGGCCAGTTCGGGGAACGTGCAGTCCGACGGAACGTTTCAGCTCAAAACACCGCTTCCGGTCGGATCGTACGTGGTCTTTCTTGGTCCAAGAGGCTCCGACTCGCCTGACGGAACCATGCAGCCGGAGGACGAGAAGTTCGACAGTACGCTACCCGCGAAGTATCGCAGCGAATCGACGACAGATATCAAGTTCGACGTTGTTGAAGGGAAGAATGACTTTACCGTCGCATTGAAGAAGTAACGGTAGCGAAAGAACTGTTCTGTCGTCGGTTTCACCGGCGCACATGACCAGAACACCCCGGCGGCTGCGGCGGCTGGGGTGTTCTTTTTTTCGCTATCGCAATTCAATCCCACGTTTGCCGAGAAATTCGAGAAAAGCCTTGCGGAACTCCTCGATTTCGTCGCTCGTGAGAGTACGATCCGGGGCGCCGATCCAGAAACGATAGGAATAGCTGGCTTTGCCCGGCGCAAGGCCTTTCCCCTTATAGGACGTTACGAACTGGCATGCGGTCACGAGCGGATGGCTGAACTCCGCAAGGAGGCCGTCGAGGGCTGCGAAGCCTCGCTCCAGATCCCATACGAGCGAGAAATCCTGCCACGAGCCCGGGAAGCGGGGGGGGGCCTTGTGTTCCACCACGGGAAAGATCGGGCCGTCCAACCGGTCGAACTCGATTTCGAACCACACCACTTGCCCGCCGCTCGGGGCCACCGCTTCCAGGGTCTTTCCGTAGAGGGCTCCGAGGCCCCCCACGATCTCCTCTCCGCACTGGATCGCCACCCAATACCCTGGCACCTGCCACGGCAACGACGAGCTGTCGGCGGGAATAAAGGAGAACGGCTTGCCGCCGATCATCCGTCCCAGGTCTTCGATCGCTCCCTTGACGCTGCGAAGGTGCTCTTCTACCGGCGGCTGGGGGGACTGCTGGTAGCTGATCCCGCCAAGGCGAGTTCCCTCGCGACAACCCTTTTTCAGCGCCTCATAGACGCGTCCCAATTCGAACAAACGGAATGCATCGCGGTGCGTACGGTTCAGGTCGACGAGGGCCAGTAGATTCGGCATCAGCGTTGTGCGCAATCTGCGATACTGCTGGGCGATCGGATTGGCAAATGCAAGCGGGTGCTGTGGCTCGAAACCCAGCCTGGCAATCCAGTTATCGTCCGTCCAACCGTAGGTGTGTACTTCCGCGAAGTTGTGCCCTGCCGCCAGCAGGCGGCGGGCCTTGTGTTCGGTCCGAAGGGCCTTGTTGGCCAACAGCGGCTTGAGGGGCATCTTGGGCATTTGCGGCTCGATCTTGCCGTATCCGTAAATGCGAAGCACCTCTTCGGCAATGTCCTGGGGAATCGAAATGTCTTTCTCGCTCCGATGGGGCGGCACGCCGACCCTAAGCGTGCCATCGGCGGCGAACTCGGCTTTGAACTCCAACCGGTGGAGGATTCCCAGCACCTCCTCGTCGGGAATCTCAGCCCCCGCCATCATCGCCAATCTCCCGGGCGCCAATTCGATCGCACGGTAACCTTCCTTGAGATCGCCCGCCAGTGTCATCCGGCTGGTGACCTTCGGTTCGGCCCCGGCCTCTTCGACGAGTTTGAGAATTCTTGCGATCCCCCGTTTGACATTGACGGGCGGCTGGGTCTTTTCGAACCGCTGAGCCGCCTCCGTTCTCAAATCGAAACGGACCGATGTGCGCCGGATGCGGGAGGCTTTGAAATTGGCGGACTCGAGCAGGAGTTTAGTCGTCGACGCCCCCACTTCGCTGTTCAGACCGCCCATCACGCCCGCCAGTGCGACCGGCTTTTCGGCGTCCCAGATGAGCAGATCCTCGGGCAGCATCTTCCGCTGCTGCCCGTCAAGGGTTGTGAAGGTTCCCCCCTTGCCCATGGGTGCCACGCGAATCGCGGTGACTCGGTCGCCGTCAAAGGCGTGAGTGGGCTGGCCCAACTCCAGCATGACATAGTTCGTCACGTCGACCGACAGGTTCATCGTTCGCTGCCCCAGGGCGTGGAGACGCCGCTGCATGACAACCGGCGATGGAATCGTGGCCTTGCACTCCAGCTCGATGCAGCCATAGCAGGGGCAATTCTCATCGTCCTCAACCGAGAGTGGATACTCCGGAAGATCATCGTAGGCGGCCAGGTCGACCATCGGCAAAGGTTTGAGCGGACGCCGAAAGACTGCGGCAAACTCGCGGGCAAACCCATAATGGCCCCAGAGATCCGGACGGTGAGTCAGGCTCTTGTTGTCGATCTCAATGAGCACATCCTCGGCGGGAACAAGATCGGAAAGTCGCGTGCCGGCCTCCAGGTCCAGAGGCAACTCCAAGAGCCCTTCGTGCCAACGGCTCATTCCCAGTTCCGCCGCGGAGCACAGCACCCCTTCACTGTTGTGGCCACGCAGCTCGGTCGCCTCGATCCTGGTGTTCTCGGCCAGCACCACTCCCGCCGGAGCGAACGCTGCCTTCATTCCTTGGCGAACATTGGGGGCACCGCAGACGGTCTGGTATCGTTTGCCACCGCAATCCACCTCGACGACGGCGAGCGACTTTCCCTCGGCCGCCTCTTCGTCGCTGACAATGGATTCTGCCGACAGGACCTCGGCCACGAGCACGCCGTCGACCGAGCGGCGAATCACCTCGAACCCCTCCACCTCGGCCGTGGCCAGGGTGAGACGATCGGCGATGGTTTCCGGGGCCAGGTCGGAAAGGTCGACGAAATCGGAAATCCAGTCGAGCG
>CAYSCH010000369.1:0-9415 GCA_964429355.1 uncultured Planctomycetaceae bacterium
CCTTGCTCCTTGCTCCCCGCTCCTTGCTCCTTGCTCCCCGCTCCTTGCTCCTTGCCAACCCAGCGGCAGCTCGTTCCGGCTCACCGGCCCTGCCGCCCGTACCGGCCCTGCCGCCCTGTGTTGCAGACGCATGTTTCTCCTGTAAAATAACGTCCTCCAGCCCGCTCCCCCTCAAAAGACTGGCCCTTCAGCCAGGTGAAGTCGCCCAGAACATCGGCAGCCGGCAGGAGAAGCGGACTGTCCATTTCCCTGCCTTGCTTTTTCAACGAACCCAGAGCTGACATAGACAGATATCGCGAGTCCAACGCTCATGGCGCCCTGACGAGGACCCTTTCCATGCCAAATTCACGCCGGAGATTCATCCCCCTATTGGCCGTTGCCGCTCTTGGTCTGTCATGCGCCGCCGCCACGTCCGCTGCCGAACCCAACGACCCCGACCCCTCCAAAACCGCCTTGCGCCTCGCCATCGAAGATCTGGCGGCCACCTGCGGCCCCCAGTACCCGGCCCAACAGCTACTGGAGCGGCTCGGCTCGATCGAACCGGCCCAACTGGACGACCTTCGCCGCGAGGCCCTCCTGGCCAACCCGCTCCTCAGCAACCGCCCCCTCCTGTTCATCGCACGGCCCCAGTACCGCAGCGACCACCACAATACGGCAACCATGTTCCAGACCGCCGAGATCAACACGGCAAGCTTCGAGGGGGGCGGAGCCATCAAAACCCTCGATGTGGCCACTGGCGAGGTCAAAACCCTGCTCCACCTGCCCGAGGGCATCGCTCGCGATCCCGACGTGAGCTTCGACGGCCGGAAGATCCTGTTCTCCATGCGGCGAAACCGCCAGGACGACTACCATCTCTATGAAATGAATGCCGATGGCTCGGGTCTCGTGCAGCTCACCTTCGGATCGGAACTCACCGACATCGATCCGATCTACCTTCCCGACGGCCGCATCCTGTTCACCTCCACCCGGGAGCCCAAGTACTGCATGTGCAACCGGCACATCATGGGCAACCTGTTCACGATGAATGCCGACGGATCGAACATCCAGCAGATCGGCCACAGCACGCTTCACGAAGGCCACCCGTCGCTCCTGCCCGACGGCCGCGTGCTCTACGACCGCTGGGAATACGTCGATCGCAACTTCGGCGATGCCCAGGGCGTCTGGGTCACCAATCCCGACGGCACCAACCACGCCGTCTACTGGGGCAACAATACCGCCTCCCCCGGCGCGGTCCTCGACGCCCGTGCGGTCCCCGGCACCGAACAGTTCATCGCCACGTTCTCCTCCTGCCACGACCGCCCCTGGGGCGCCTTGGCCATCGTCGACCGCCGGCTCGGACTCGACGGCCGTGGGCCGGTCGTCCGCACCTGGCCGCCCAGCGCTATCGACCTCGTCGAAAAAGGCAACTACGACACGTTTATCCCGTGCAACCCCAAATACGAAGATCCCTACCCCCTTTCCGACAAATACTTCCTCTGCGCCCGCATGACCGGCACCGGAGAAGAGATGGGGATCTACCTCGTCGACCTCTTCGGCAACGAGATCCTCGTTCACAAGGAGCCGCCCGGCTGTTTCGATCCCATGCCGCTCACGCCCCGCGAGCGCCCGCGGGAAATTCCCTCCCGCATCGACCTGGCCAGGCAGGAAGGAACCTTCCGCGTCGAAAACGTCTATCTCGGCTCGGGAATGGAGCAGGTGGAGCCCGGCAGCGTGAAGTTTCTCCGCGTCGTCGAATCGCCCGAAAAACGCTTCTGGACCGGCCCCGCCTGGGACGGCGGCACCGGACAGCAGGCCCCGGGCATGGCCTGGGACGACTTCAACAACAAACGCATCCTCGGCACCGTCGCCGTCGCCGCCGATGGCAGCGCCGAATTCTCCGTGCCGGCCGATACCTTCGTCTACTTCCAGCTCCTCGACGAGAAGGGAATGATGGTCCAGTCGATGCGCAGCGGCACCATCGTCCGACCCGGCGAGGCGGTCGGTTGCGTCGGCTGCCACGAGAACCGGCGCACAACCGGCCAGTGGGAATATACCGCCCGCACCGAACAACAATCGCCCCAGAAACTGCGGCCCTGGTACGGCCCGCCGCGCCTGTTCAGCTACACCGCCGAGGTCCAGCCGGTCCTCGACAAGCATTGCACCCGTTGCCACGACTATGGCCAGGAGGCCGGCCAGAAGCTCAACCTGGCCGGCGACCTGGGATTCGTCTTCAACACCTCCTACGTCGAGCTGCGCCGCAAGGGCTGGGTCCGCGTCGTGGGCGCCGGTCCCGCCGAGGTGCAGATGCCCAAATCCTGGGGATCCCATGCCAGCCGCCTGACCGAAGTGCTGCTCCACGGCCACGGCAAGGCGGAAATCGACCACGAGGTCCAGCTCGACCCCGAGTCGTTCGATCGGATCATCACCTGGATCGATATCAACGCCCCCTACTACCCGACCTACGCCGGCGGAGCCTACGGCGAAAACCCGTACGGCCGTTCGCCCCTGACAGGCCCGGAACTCGGCCGGCTCGGCGAGCTTGTCGACGTCAAGATCGCCAATGAGGTGTTTCCCGATGCGAGCTTCAACCGTCCCGAATCGAGCCCCTGCCTTGCCGCTCTTCAGACAGCCGACCCGTCGAAGCGCGAGGAGGTCTTGGCACTTCTTCGCTCGGGGATGGAGCGGCTCCGCCAGACGCCTCGGCCCGACATGCCCGGTTTCCAGCTCAGCGATGCCAAAGAGGTCTCTCGAGAAGCCCGCTACCAGCAGCGGCTGGAGCAGGAAAACCGGATGCGAACCGAACTCGTCCGCGGCGAGCGCCTGCTCGCGAAACCGGATCCCAACCCGTCCGAACCCAAATGAGGAGCACCTGATGGCAGACCTTTCTCTTTTCGACCTGACGGGTAAGAAGGCCCTGGTCACCGGCGGCGCGGTGGGAATCGGCCGAGGGTGTGCCCTGGCACTCGCCCGGGCCGGGGCCGATGTGGCGATTGTGGATCTCAACGAGAAAGCCGGCAGCCAGACCGCCGACGAGATCCGGTCGATGGGCGTGGATGCACTTTTTGTTTCCTGCGACGTAACCAGGAAAGACCAGGTCCAGGCCATGGTCGCCGCAGTCGTCAAGCGTTTCGGGCGGCTCGACATCGCCGTCAACAACGCCGGGATCGGCATCCTGGGGGCCGACGAATCGATCGATCAGGCCGACTGGGATAAGGTCATCGCCGTCAACCTCACCGGCACATTCCTCTGTGCCCAGGCCGAGGCCCGGCAGATGATCGGCCAGACGCCCACCGAGGGCAAAATTATCAACATCGCCTCCATGTCGGCCACGATCGCCAACTGCAACGCTTCCTACGATGCATCGAAGGCCGGTGTGGTCCATATGACCAAGACCCTCGCCGCCGAGTGGGGCCGCTTCAATATCAATGTCAACTGCGTCAGCCCCAGCTACCTGCTCACGCCAATGCACGCCTCCACGCCGGTCGTCGTTCGCCGGCGGATCCGCGAGCTCACGCCTCTCGGTCATGTCGAGCGCCCCGAAGACCTGCACGGCGCCGTGATCTTCCTGGCGTCGGCCGCGTCGAACTACGTCACCGGACTCGACCTCATGGTCGACGGCGGCCACACGCTCAATGCCTGGCTGACACCCCTTTCCCGCGCGGTTCCGCCGCGAGTCAGCCCGGAAGAGGAAACCGTTCAGTTGAAACGCGACCTCGACCGGCTCGGCCTCACCTACGATTCCGACGGAATCAACCCGAACGTGCATCCGGAAATCGCCGACGCCTTCAAGGCAGCTTTTGGCATCCACGATTGACATGGAAACACTCCTCGCCTGCGATCTGGGAACCGGCGGCAACAAGGCCTCGCTCTACGACGCCGAGGGACGGCTCCTCGCTGCCCAGTTCGTACCCTACTCGACGGAGTATCCCGAGGCCGGCTGGCACCAGCAGCGCCCAGAAGGCTGGTGGGATTCGGTCGTCGAGAGCACGCACCGACTCCTCCGTGAGAAAACGGTCGACCCGAAGAGCATACGCGGACTGGCGATCTCCGGCCACAGCCTCGGATGCGTGCCCCTCGATCGCCAGGGCCGTCTGCTGCGCGAGAGCACCCCCATCTGGTCCGATTCCCGACCCGTGGAACAGGCGGCCAGGTTCTTCCAGAAAGTCGATCCAACCGAGTGGTACCGCATCACGGGCAGCGGGTTTCCGGCTCCCCATTACACGGTGTTCAAGATCCTCTGGTATCGCGATCGCGAACCGGAGATGTTCCGGCGAATTCACAAGCTTGTCGGCACCAAGGACTACATCAACTACCGCCTCACAGGCCGCGTGGCCACCGACTATTCCTATGCCTCGGGCTGCGGAGTCTACGACCTGCTCGGCTGGAAGTACTCCGAACCGCTGCTGGCGGCGGCCGATCTGCCCCCGGACCTGCTGCCCCAGATCGTCCCTTCCACCGAGGTTCTCGGCGAGCTCACAACCGAAGCGGCCGAGGCCCTGGGCCTGCCCCGAGGCGTTCAAGTGGCCTGCGGCGGCGTCGACAACTCCTGCATGGCCCTGGGAGCACGCTGCTTTCGCCAGGCACAAACCTACGCCTCCCTCGGATCGTCGATGTGGATCGCCGAATCGTCGGCCACACCCCTGCTGGAAGAGCGGAGCAAACCCTACGTGTTCACCCACGTGGTCCCCGGCATGTTTGCCTCGGCCCTGGCAATTTTTTCCGGGGGCAGTTCGCTCCGCTGGGTACGCGAGAACCTCTGCGCCAACCTGGCCGTTCAAGGCCGGCTCGAAGGCCGCGATCCCTACGACGTCATGACCGCCCTGGCCGAGAGGTCGCCCGTCGGATCGAACAAGTTGCTGTTCAATCCGAGCCTCGCCGGCGGGTCGTCGCTCGATGCCAGTCCGGCAATCCGCGGCGCGTTTCTGGGCCTCGATCTTGGCCACACGCAGGCCGATGTGGTCCGCGCCACCTTGGAAGGAATCGCCCTGAACCTGCGGCTCGTCCTCGACGAGCTGCGACGCCTGGGAAAAATGGGCGACGAAATGGTCGTCGTGGGCGGCGGCAGTCGTAGCCGGCTCTGGCGACAGATCCTGGCCGATGCCCTCCAGATCAGCATTGTCAAAACAAACGTGGGGCAGGAAGCCGGTGCCCTCGGTGCGGCCGCCGTGGCCGCCGTCGCCGTGGGGCTTTGGAACGGCTTCGACCGTGTCGACGAAGTCCATCAACTCGAATCGGTGATCCATCCCAATCCGGCCAGTAGCGACGTCTACGACAAACTGTTGCCAATTTTCCGTCAGGCCACCCTCGACCAGGCCCGGTTTGGCCAGTCGATGGCTGCCCTGACGCTCTGAATCGAGGAGCACCCGCACGATGAAACGCAAGACCGAAAACCGCTGCGGTTGTTCCAGCGGAACGTGTGGTGGTGGGATCCCGCGACGCGATCTGCTCAAGCTGGGAGGCGCACTGGCAGCCGGGGCACTGATTCCTTCCCCGCGCACCGCCATGGCCGGCCCCTTCACTCCCGACGATTTCAATTCGCTCGTCCCCGCCGACAAAAAACTCTCCCAGTCCTGGATCCGCTCGCTCTTCGACCGAGGTGCACCGGAATGGTTCAGCGGCGCGGAACTCGCCCACATCGGCCTGGCCATCGGCGGACTCTGCTGCGGGCATGTCTACCTGGGAGGCGATGGCCGACTCTGGCATTGGGACATCTTCAACCAGCAGATATCCACCGGCTCCGACCATTACCAGAATCCCATGCAGGTCCAGTCGCCGGTCAATCTGCAGTTCGTCGTCTCCACCGGCGCGGGCGCTGATGCGAAAACCAGGCCACTCGACACGCAAGGGTTCAAAACGGTTC
Organism: uncultured Planctomycetaceae bacterium; assembly: GCA_964429355.1. Lineage (GTDB taxonomy): Bacteria > Planctomycetota > Planctomycetia > Pirellulales > Thermoguttaceae > JAAYAY01. Next base: position 5,840 of record CAYSCH010000369.1, read on the forward strand.
GTTTTCGCGGAGCCTATCCGTTCGGCCTGGTCGAATATTCCGACGAAAAATCTCCCCTGACGGTATCGCTCGAGGCCTTCTCACCCTTCATCCCCTTGGATGTCGACAGCTCCTCCCTCCCGCTCACGGTCCTGCGCTACACGGTCCGCAACCGGTCTCAAGAGCCGGTTGTGTGCCAACTGGCCGGCCGTCTGGCCAATCCGGTCCTGGCCTGCACCGGCAGTCCCGGCGAGGCGGAACTGATTGGCACGGTCCAGCGCCGCCAACGTGCCACCTGCGTCCACTGCACCGCCGCGCCCCTGGCGCTCCCCGACCCCGACAGTTCGCGCCCGGATATCGTCTTCGACGATTTCGAGTCCGATCGCTACGACAAATGGACCGTCGAAGGCACCGCCTTCGGCAAGGAGCCGATTTCCGCTGCCCAGATGCCGGCCTACCAGGGCCACGTGGGCGCCCACGGCAAGCGGCTCGTCAACTCCCACAACACCCGCCAGGGCGAGGACGTTCTCGCCGGCGACGCGCACGTGGGCAGGATGACTTCCGAGGCGTTCGTGATCGAGCGGAACTCAATCAACTTCCTCATCGGTGGCGGTGGGCACAAGGGTCAGACCTGCCTCAACCTGCTGGTCGGCGGAAAAGTGGTTGCCACCGCCGTGGGGCCCAACAACAACCGACTCCGCCCGGATTCGTTCGATGTCCGCGGCCTCGCCGGACAGTCCGCCCAGCTCCAGATTGTCGATCAGTTCACCGAGGGCTGGGGCAATATCGGTGTCGACCATATCGTCTTCTCCGACAAGCCCCTCCAGCCCAAAGCCCCGCTCCCCGAACGGGCCGACTGGGGCGATATGACCCTGGCAGTCCTGGACGATGCCGGCGATGTGACGGCAACTGCCGCCAGCGGCGATGCCTCTGCCCAGCCGGTCCAAACGGCGCGAGGCCCCGTGGGCATGGGGCCCAAGGCAGAGGTGCAGAAGTCCTTCACCCTCCCGCCCGGCCAGGAGAAGACGGTCAGTTTTGCTGTCGCCTGGCGCTTTCCCAACGTCGATATCCCGCCGGCGGGCAAGGGGCACTATTATGCCCAGCGCTTCCCCTCCAGCCTGGCCGCCGTCGAACACCTCGCCGATCGCTACGACCAGCTCTACCGCCAGACCCGGCTCTGGCACGACACCTGGTACGACTCCACGCTCCCCTATTGGCTGCTCGACCGCACCTTCATCAACACGTCGACCCTCGCAACCGCCACCTGCCTGCGATTCGCCGGCGGCCGATTCTACGGCTGGGAAGGCGTACGCTGTTGCCCCGGAACCTGCTCCCATGTCTGGCACTACGCCCAGGCAATCGGAAGGGTGTTTCCCGAACTGGAACGCATCACCCGCGAAAACGTCGATTACGGCCTGGCCTTTCATGAAGGCGGACAGATCGACTACCGCGGCGAGTTCGGCCGGCGCGAGGCGATCGACGGGCAGTGCGGTACGATCCTCCGCGTCCTCCGCGAACATCAGATGTCACCCGACGACCAGTTCCTGCGTCGCATCTGGCCCCGGGTACGCCAGTCGATCGGGTTCCTCATCGCCCAGGACGCCGATTCCAACGGCCTGCTCGAAGGGACCCAGTACAACACGCTTGACGCAGAATGGTACGGACCGATTTCCTGGATCAGCTCGCTCTACCTGGCCGCCCTGCGTGCGGGTGCCGCCATGGCCCAGGAAATGGGCGACTCCGACTTCGCCGGGCAGTGCAGCAGCATTGCCGATCGCGGCGGCAAGCAGCTCGTCGCACAACTGTTCAACGGCGAGTTCTTCTATCAGCGCCGCGATCCGAATCACCCCGAGGCCTTCGGGGCCGGCATCGGTTGCCACATCGACCAGGTCTTCGGCCAGGGATGGGCTTGGCAAGTGGATCTGCCTCGCGTGCTCCCCAGGGAAGAGACCGTCACCGCCTTGAAGTCGCTCTGGCGCTACAACTTCACCCCCGACGTCGGTCCCTACCGCGAGCGTTACCAGACCGGCCGCTGGTACGCCATGCCCGGCGAGGCGGGCCTCATCATGTGCACTTTCCCCAAAGGGGGCGAAAAGGAAGCTCGCGGCGACAAGCCCGCCCACGGCTTCGCCGGCTACTTCAACGAATGCATGAACGGCTTCGAATACCAGGCCGCAGGCCACATGATCGCCGAAGGCCTCGTCCAGGAAGGCCTTGCCGTGACCCGGGCGATCCACGACCGCTACCACCCCTCCCGACGCAACCCCTACAACGAAGTGGAATGCGGCGACCACTACGCCCGTTCGATGGCCAGCTACGGTGTCTACGTGAGCGTCTGCGGCTTCCAGTACCATGGTCCGAAAGGCCAGATTGGTTTCGCACCAAGAGTCTCGCCCGAGAATTTCCGCGCCGCCTTCGTCGCCGCCGAGGGCTGGGGAACCTTCCAGCAGACAATCCACGATGGCCGCCAGGCAGCCACGCTCAAACTTCGCTCCGGCCGCCTGCGATTGCGAACCATTTCGCTGGCCACCAAGGCCGGCCAGCCGCCCCAGACCGTACGCGTGACCCATGCAGGTCGGCCCATCGAAGCCAACCTGGCAATCGAGCCCGAAAAGACCATCATCCAACTCCCCCAAGACCTTATCCTCTCTGCCGACGAAGAACTGGCAATCGAGCTTTCCTCCCCGTAGCTGAAGTCGCCCCGTAGCCGAAGTCGCCAGACTTTGGCCCCCCGTAGCTGAAGTCGCCCCGTAGCTGAAGTCGCCAGACTTTGGCCCCACATAACCCAATTCGCACACCCCGTACCCGAACTCGCGCCCCGTAGCTGAAGTCGCCAGACTTTGGCCCCCCGTAGCTGAAGTCGCCCCGTAGCCGAAGTCGCCAGACTTTGGCCCCCCCGCAGTCGAACTCGCACCCGTACCCGAACTCGCCAGACTCCACCCCCCAAATCACACGCCCAAACCCCCGCACACCCCGGACGTTTGACTTCCTTCAAGGCATTGACCATGAGAATCCACAGTCTGACGCGAAACCGTCTGCTGGCAGCGATTACCCTTCTGCTCCTGGCCGGCGCGAACCTGAGCTCTGCCGAGCCGGACGCGAGTCGCCCGGAGGACGTGCGGGCGTCCGAGATCGCGGCCATGGAGAAGATCGCCGACCTGGCACTCGTCCCCCCGGTGCTCAACACCTCGCCCCTGCCCGACTATGGCTACGACCGGCTGGATTACGGCATGACCATCGGCATCGAGCGCACTCCCGGCGGACGCCTCTGGGCCTGCTGGGTCGCTGGGGGCGATAGCCCCAAGGCCTTCTTCGTCCTCGCCACCAGCGACGACGACGGCCAGACCTGGTCGCCTCCGCGCCTGGTCGTGGATGCCCATAGCAAAACGCTGCCCATGGACCGCAGCGTGCTGGTCGGCAACCTCTGGACCGATCCGCTCGGCCGGCTCTGGCTGATCTTCGATCAGTCCATGGACATGTTCGACGGGCGCGCCGGCGTCTGGACCGCCATCTGCGAAAACCCCGACGCCGAAGAACCGCTCTGGTCCAAGCCGCGGCGGATCTGGCACGGAGTCACGCTCAATAAGCCGACCGTGC
>CAYSCH010000370.1:0-7169 GCA_964429355.1 uncultured Planctomycetaceae bacterium
ACCTCAAAGATCGTGAAGTTCTTCACAAAGATCCGCGACTTGCCGGGAGCAGGCCATTCGAGCCGAGTAGCTCGCTATGGCTCACCGGCCCTGCCGCCCTGTGTGGCCGGAGTCTTGTGACTGCTTCCCCGGGAGCATCACCGTCGACAAACGGCAGGGCATTGATTAGGCTGGAAACTTCCTCCCCGATTGACGGGGACGAGGAGAGAAGACGAGGTCAATGTCCTTCGATCCGTGAGCGTGACGAATTGGTAGGAGAATCTGATGAGTTCCAAGCGAATCTTGTTGTCGGAAAGCGAAATGCCCAAGGCGTGGTACAACCTCCAGGCCGATCTGCCTGGTCGAGTTCCGCCGCCGCTGCACCCTGCCACCCAGAAGCCGATTGGACCGGCCGACCTGGAGCCGATTTTCGCCAAGTCGTTGATTGCCCAGGAGGTGAGCCAGGAGCGATGGATCGACATTCCCGACGATGTCCTTCGCGTGCTGGCCATCTGGCGTCCGGCCCCCATGGTTCGAGCGACTGGTTTGGAGAAGGCCCTGGGGACTCCGGCGCGGATCTACTTCAAAGACGAGAGCCACAGCCCGGCGGGCAGCCACAAGCCGAATACGGCGGTCCCGCAAGCCTACTACAACAAGATCGAAGGCACGGAGCAACTGACGACAGAGACCGGTGCGGGGCAATGGGGAAGTGCCCTCGCGTTTGCCTGCAGCCAATTTGGTATCCACTGCAAGGTATACATGGTCAAGGTCAGTTACCATCAGAAGCCTTACCGGCGATCGATGATGCATGTCTGGGGTGGTGAGGTCACGCCAAGCCCCTCGGAGGAAACCAAGGCAGGCCGATCCATTCTCGCTGCCGATCCGAATTGCCCGGGCACCTTGGGAATCGCGATCAGCGAAGCGGTGGAAGCGGCAGTCACCCGCGGGGACGCCAAGTACACGCTCGGCAGCGTTCTGAACCACGTGATGCTTCACCAGACGATCATCGGCCTGGAGGCGGAGCAACAGATGAAGATCGCCGAAGACTATCCGGACGTGGTGATCGGGTGCGTTGGCGGCGGGAGCAATTTTGCCGGCTTGGCTTTCCCCTTCCTGCGGCACAAGATTGCCGGGAAGAACATCCGTTTCGTCGCCGCCGAACCGCAGTCGTGCCCGTCGATGAGCCGCGGCCAGTATCGATACGACTTCGGCGATACGGTAAAGATGACGCCCCTGCTCAGGATGCACACCTTGGGGCATGGTTTTGTGCCGGCCGGAATCCACGCCGGCGGACTGCGCTATCACGGCATGGCGCCCATGGTCAGTTACGCAGCCCACCTGGGCCTCATCGAGGCTGCTGCGTTCCATCAACTGGAGTGCTTCCAGGCCGCCAAGCTGTTTGCCGAGACGGAAGGCACGATTCCGGCTCCCGAAACGTCGCATGCTATTCGAGCTGCGATCGTGGAAGCTTTGAAATGCAAAGAAACGGGCGAAGAGAAGTGCATCCTCTTCAACTTCAGCGGGCACGGACTCTGCGATCTGGGCTCGTACGACCGCTACTTTGCGGGCGAACTGGAAGACTTCGCCTATCCGACCGACCGAATCGAGGCAGCCCTGGCCGAACTACCCGTGATCGATTGAGCGACCGCTCGAGCGGAAAGACCTGGATGGAATTCCTGGCCGCACCGAACGTTGATTCGTCCGGTGCGGCCTTGCTTTGGGATCGCAGCTAACCGGCTCGCGTGTGAAGCTGCGGTTCGTTCCCTTCGTCGTCTCTGAGGCGAACGATCGCCCCGGGTGGCATACGGCGTTCGGACATGATACCCCGGGTCGTTGTCGACAGGAACCCATAGAATTCCGCGGCGCTGCCTTCCGGAAACTCCTCTCGAAGCTTCTGGAGGATGTCATTCCAGTTCAAGCCGCTGCGATAGATGACCCGGTAGGCCTGCTTCAACTGCAGGATATCTTCAGAGGACAAGCCTGCCCGGCGAAGGCCGATGGTGTTCAACCCGACCACATGGCTGCTCAAGCCGTCGAGCGTAATGAACGGGGGCACGTCCTTATTGACGTGCGCCTGTCCACCGACCATGGCGAGTGTGCCGATTCGACAGAACTGATGGACGGCAGCCGCCCCCGACACAAAGGCCCTATCGGCAACCGTCACGTGCCCTGCCAGCATCGAGTTGTTGGCAAATATCGTGTGGTTTCCCACTCGACAATCATGGGCTACGTGGGTGTTGACCATGAAAAGGTTATGGTCGCCGACCACCGTTACGTGCCCCTCCTCCATGGCACGGTGAAAGGTAACGGCCTCGCGGATCATGTTTCCCGTTCCCACCACGAGGCGTCCCGGCCTGGCGGGCGGATGCACGTGCTGGGGCATACCTCCAAGCACAGCTCCATCGCATACCGTATTTCCCGGTCCCAGTATCGTGCCATTCTTGATCACGACATGCTGCAGAATTTGACAGCCGTCACCGATCACGACGTCTCCTTCCACCACACTCAACGCTCCGATTTGAACGTCGTCACCAATGATAGCCGCTGGGTCAACCACGGCTGAAGGATGGATTCGCACAGCAGATTCCCCCTGATGTAAGTACAGAAGTCTGGCGCGTGGTACTCGGTATCATCGAGTCCCTTGCGGTATTCTGGCGCACCGGCTCCTTCCCTCTGTATCGGATTTTCGGGTCGTAGCAGTCCAAGCCGATGTAGCGATTCCAGGGTCCATCCCCCCCACCCGAACGAGAAGATCGCCGCGGATACGGGCGTCGGCTGTATCGCCGGACCGACGAGAGTCTGTTGAGCGCACTAGCCGAAGCTAAGGATCACGCGTAAACTGAAAAGTTACCGTGTTAGCTATGTTTTCTCCCAACGAGATGAGCCTAGAGGAAGGACAGACGGGCGATGCCGACGCAAGTAGAACGGTATGACGAGGCAATCGAACTGAAGGAGAACGGTCAATTGGAGGAGGCTGTCGCCAAGCTCGAACAACTGGCTGCCGATCATCCCGATTACGCCCTCGCCCACGCCGCATTGAGCGTCTTCTACCAGAAGCTCGACCGCAGCGATGAAGCGATCGAGCACGCCAGTAAGGTCTGCGAATTGGAGCCGGAAGACCCCTTCAGTTTCGTGGCCATGAGCACAATCTGCCAGAAGGCCGGTCGAATCGCAGAGGCGGAGCGAGCCCTGGCCCGTGCCCACCAGGCCCAGATGGCGTCTCATCGGAGCGGAATGGACCGCGACTGAGCACGGCCCATGCGTGGGACGGCGTGAGGCCCGGAAGGCTCCCTGTCCGTGCCGCATGACTCGCCCAGCTCATTCTCCCGACGACACAAGAACGCGAACAAGGCGACCCGACAGGTCGCCTTGTGGCGTTTGATCTTCTCGTTTGTGTCCAGGCCTGCTAGAGCACGGCCTTGACCTTCTCCACCACTGCCCCGAAGGCCTCGGAATCATGAATCGCCAACTCGGAAAGCGACTTGCGATCCAGCTCGATCTGGGCCTTCTTGAGCCCATCGATAAACTGACTGTAGCGGAGCCCGTGCATTCTCACGGCTGCGTTGATACGGATGATCCAGAGACGGCGGAAATCGCGTTTACGTGCTCGGCGATCCCGGAACGCGTACCTTCCGGCACGGACCAGGGTTTCCTTGGCCGTGCGGAGCAGGTGGCCACGACCGCCCCGAAAACCTTTGGTTTTCTTGAATAGCCGGTTCTTGGCTTTAGTTCTTGCAGCCCCTTTTGTCGTTCTCATGAACAAACCTCTCTTGTTGATGCGGGATCAAGGCCCTCCCCGCTTGTCGCGGCGGAGCGTTGCGATGCCCGTCCTGCTGTGCCAACTTCCACTGGGCAGTGGATCAGTTACTGTTTCCGCACAAGGCCTTGCGGATCTTCGACGCCTCGAGGTCGTGAGCGCAACCTGTTCCGCGGAGGTTTCGCTTGCGCTTGTGACTCATTCGCGCCGCCAGGTGGCTGGTCCCCGAATGGCGATGCTTGACCTTGCCCGTCGCCGTAAGGCGGAAGCGTTTTTTCGTTCCCTTATGCGTTTTCTGCTTGGGCATGACTGACAACCAATCCCTTCTGAACCATGGAACACATTGCCCGCGGGAAATCGCTCTTGGGCGGCGACCTTCCCCTTTGGGATAGCCCTTCATTATAAATTTTCGCGGGCCACGAGAAAGGGGGATCGGCCGGATTCCAGCGTGACCGGGAGGGAAAATCGCCAACAAGCCCTGGAAAGTCGCACCGTCTTCCCTCCCGAGGACCGAGTTCCACCGGGCAAGCCACGACTATCCCCTGATTGGCTAAATCTGAAATAGGCTGACGGATGGGGCCCTATTTCGGCGCTAGAGTGCAGATAATCCGCCTCCCCTGACGAGAGGGGGCCGCCTCCACCTTCGAGACGTCCTCCAGTTGCTCAAGCATCTGGGTAATGACTCGGTGACCTTCATCAATGTGCGTGATCTCTCGACCACGAAACATGACCGAAATGAGCACCTTGTCTTTGTGCTCCAAGAATGTCCGAGCACGGTTGATCTTCACAGAGATATCGTGATCTCCCGTTTTCGGGCGAACACGAATCTCTTTCACTTTGTGTTGATGGGTGTGACTCTTGTGCTGCCGTTTCTTCTGCTGGTACTTGAACTTTCCGTAGTCCATCACGCGGCAGACGGGTGGCTTGCTGTCTGGAGCCACTTCCACAAGGTCCATACCCACACTGCGTGCGGTCGCGAGAGCCTCCTCCGTGGCGAGGATCCCCAATTGAGACCCGTCGACCCCAACCACACGGACCTGAGACACGCGGATCTGTTCGTTGATGCGTTGCTGCTGTTTCGTTGCGATGGTCGCATTCCTCCTTAGAGAGTAGTGGTCCATTTCACCGAGCCTGCCGATAGAAGGGGCTCGCCTGGATGGAACCGAGTAAAATGTTTGGGGCGCCCGCAAGACGCGCATCCGAATTGACGGTCGCCAACGTTCTTCAAGAGTATTTATGACGACTGACCCTGAGTCAACTTCGTCTTGACGAAAAATCCGCGTTTCCGGCAGGTCCTGAAGCCAGACCTCCCTCACTTATACTACTTATCCTCACCCACAGGCGTTGGAAGTGTTCGAGCCGCGATCTCGCCGCAGAGTTTGGCGATCGCCTCGCCAACAGGGATGGAACCCAGGTCCCCCTTGCGACGCTCTCGTAGCGCCACAGTGCCGCCCTCCATCTCCCGGGCACCGACGACCAGCATGTAGGGAATCAATTCCAGTTGGGCATCGCGGATTTTGGCTCCGATCTTTTCCGGACGATAGTCACCGGCGGCTCGCAAACCAGCCTGCTTGAGCTGCAACTCAACCTGGCGTCCGTACTGCTCGAACTTCTGGCTCACGACCAGCACACGGACCTGTTCCGGCGCAAGCCAGAGCGGAAAGGCTCCAGCGAAATGTTCGATCAGCATCCCGATGAACCGTTCGAACGAGCCAAACGGCGCGCGATGGATCATCACCGGCTGGTGAGGCTGATTATCGGCCCCGATGTACTCCAACCGGAATCGTTCGGCGCTGGGCAGGTTGTAGTCGAGCTGAACCGTTCCGAGCTGCCACTCGCGGCCAATACAATCGGCCACCACGAAATCGGCCTTCGGACCGTAGAAGGCAGCCTCGCCGATTTCGATTTCCAGATCCGGCAGATCCATGCTCTGGCAGACGTCTCGCAGCGAGGCTTCCGCCCGATCCCAGACGGCCCCCTCGCCCACATATTTGTTGCTGTTCGGATCGCGGAAACTCAGCCGCACACGGTAGTCGTCCAACCCCATCGTGGACAGGACGAACTTGGTCATTTCGAGGCACCCGCGGAACTCGTCGGCAACCTGCTCTTCGGTGCAGAAGATGTGGGCGTCATCCTGGGTGAAGCCTCGCACGCGAGTCATGCCGTTCAGCTCGCCCGATTGCTCAAACCGGTGGACAGTGCCAAATTCTGCCAGCCGCAGCGGCAACTCGCGATAACTGCGGGGCTTCGATTTGTAGATCGTGATGTGGTGCGGACAGTTCATGGGCCGCAGCAGATAGCGATCGCCGTCGGCCATTTCGATGGGCGGAAACTGGCTGTCGGCATAGTACGGATAATGCCCCGAGATCTGGTAGAGACTGACCCTTCCGATTACAGGGGTGTAGACGGGCTGATAACCGCGATTGATCAGTTCCCCATACAGGAAGGCTTCGAGTTCCCGGCGGATGGCGGCTCCCTTGGGGAGCCAGAGGATGAGACCGGAACCCACGTCGGGATCGATCATGAACAGTTCAAGCTGCTTGCCGAGCACTCGGTGGTCGCGCCGCCTGGCCTCTTCCATCTGCTTGAGATAGTCTTCCAGCTCCTGCTTGGAGAACCAAGCGGTGCCATACAGACGCTGCAATTGCTGCTGCGAGGCATCTCCCTTCCAATAGGCGCCCGCCACCGACATAAGCTTGAAAGCGGCAATGGCTTTCGGTTCCGGAACGTGAGGACCCCGGCAGAGATCGACGAACTCGCCCTGGCGATAGAACGACACGGTTTCCTGGTCCGCCAAGCCCTCCTGGATGTGCTCGACCTTGAGCTTCTGACCGAGATCCGCGCAGAGTTGGAGTGCCTTGTTCCGGGGCTCCACCACTCTTTCGAAAGGCTCGTTTTCCTTGATGATCTTGGCCATCTCGGCTTCGATTCTGGGAAAGTCAGCCTCGCTGATCGGATGGTCCAGAGCGAAGTCGTAGTAGAAGCCGTTGTCGACGGTCGGACCGAACGCCAGTTCGACCCCTTCGAAGAGCCGCATCACCGCCCGGGCCATGACATGGGCACACGAATGCCGCATGACGTCGAGGGCCTCCGGATCGCGTTTGGTGAGGAGCCGAAGGGAGACATCACCGTCGTCGGGCAGGTAAGTATCAGCCCCGACGATCCGGTCGTCGATCACTGCGGCGAGAGTCGCCTTCGCAAGTCCGGGGCCAATGTCGGCGGCAACGTCGATAGCCCGCATCCGGCGCGAGAATTCCTTGAAAGTCCCGTCGGGGAGATTGACCTTCACCATCTTCTATGGCCGCACATTGGAGCGGCCTCCTTTCTGAGAAACCCTGACAAAACTTGGGAGTCCCCCACGCGTAGGGATGTGCACAATCGGTGGTCTTGTTAGCGGGCCCAACAACCGATGACGACACCAACCACGCCGGGC
>CAYSCH010000370.1:7179-7539 GCA_964429355.1 uncultured Planctomycetaceae bacterium
GTTCAAGAGCGGACAATCAACCAGAAGAGCGGGTTCGCGACCTGAGCGAGGAGTGGGCGGGCCCGAAATGAGACAATCCCCGACCACCACCCCGTTCTTCCGTTTGCGGATACCGAACCAGGGATGGCCAGCCAGTTCGCGAGGCCTCCAGGGCAGAACAGCAAAATCATCGACCATCAATAGAAGGCCATCAGCCCGGCGGTCTCGTCACCACGGATGTCAAAAATCTTCGTCAGGTTGGTGAGCGAAAACAGTTCATAGATTTCTGGTTTCATCTCGCAGAGCTTCAGTTGGCCACCCTTGGCTTTCATGCGCTTATTCAGGGTGATCAGCTTGCCGAGGACCGAACTGGAGAGGAAA
>CAYSCH010000370.1:7549-9384 GCA_964429355.1 uncultured Planctomycetaceae bacterium
CGCCCGAGAAGTTGAGGAGCAGATTGGTGCAGTCTTCCTGGGCCGCCAAGTCATACAACTCGCGGGCAATCCCTTCGATAACCATGTCGTTGAGGATTTTAGTCTCCAGAAATCGGGCCACATAAACGATGCCGTTTTTCGAAACCTCGATGTGGCGATAGTCGGCCATACTGCAAAGCTCCTAGAACTGCTGATCCCATCTCAGACATAGCAGGGGCGAAACGGGGCTGGACTCCGCCGGTCCAACGATCGGACGACTTCGTCACGCGACAAGTAGTATCGTTGGCGCAATACACGACGAACACATGCCCGTCAACTGAACAACCCGCCCAAAGCGGGCCCGCAACCTCGTGCCTGGCCCATCTCGTGTTTCGTCCGAAATGACTGACAGCAACCAGACTTGCGCCGCCCAACAGACTCTACGGTATACCCAACCAACGTGCGGGTGTCAAGAAGGTGCCGGTCTGTGGAGCCATGAATATCTAGCCATAACGGGGGGAGGTTTGCCTGTCGGGAAAAGGCGCTCTGTCTGGTCCAAGTTGAACTACTGAGACGACTGACCGGAAAAACCGACCGGCTGTGTCACAGTTTCGAGGAACTGCAGCAATTCCCGCTCGAATCGGTCCTTCGAGAACCGTTCTGAATTGGCTCGAGCCAGCGCAGGGGAAAAGCGGCTGTCGTCCCGTTCAAACGTCTCTATGGCCTCGGCCAGAGCCTCGGCTGACTGGGTTTCGAAGAACCAACCAGTGCCCGCCGTACCCGTTTCGACCCCCAGGACCGTCTCAACCACCCCCCCGTCGCGGTAGGCGATGACGGGTGTGCCGCAGGCTTGGGCTTCCACCGGCACGATCCCGAAGTCCTCATTTCCCGGAAACAGCAGCGCTCGGCACTTTCGCATCTGACTGCGAATCTCCTCGTTGGAGCACCACCCCCCAAATTCAACCATCGAACAGGCCATTCGACGCAGTCGCGCGGCCTCAGGCCCGCTGCCAATAACCAGAAGACGGCGCCCAAGCCGGCAACAGGCCTCCACCGCCAGATCGATCCGCTTGTAGGGAACCAGGGCGGAGACACAGAGATAGAAGTCTTCTCGCGATTCCTGTTCGGGGGACTGGGTGTAGAACTCCGTGTCGACGGGCGGATAGATGATCTGGCTGGTCCTGCCGTAACTCTCCTCGATGCGACGCTGCACGGCCCGACTGATGGCGACAAAATGCGTTACCCGGTCGGCCGTGCGTTGGTCCCACTGGCGGATCCAGTCGAGGATCTTCCCCTTGACAACAGAAAGGGATGTACCCGCGGCACGACTCGACGCAGCGAAATAGTCTGCACGGCGGTGCCACGCATACCGCATGGGCGTGAAACAATAGCAGACGTGAGGCACTCCCTCAGGAACGCGAATGCTCTTCGCCACCGCGTGGCTGAAGCTGACCACGAGATCGACGTCGCCTGGAATCGTCAAACGCTCCACGGCCGACGGCATCAAGGGAAGCAGATAGCGGTAGTGCCGCTGGGCACCCGGAAGGTGCTGGAGGAAACTCGTCCGGATCGACATCCGCTCGATGGCCGGACTCGTCGCCCCGAGCTTATGGAGAAGTGCGTAAACTTGCGCGTCGGGAAATCGTTTGCAGAGGACCTCAAGGCACTTTTCGCCCCCACGCATTCCGGTGAGCCAGTCATGAACAAGGGCGATTTTCACGAGCGGAGCACTCCAGTCCGGGAAGACCACAACCAGGCTGGCCCTTGCAGGCCGATGGACGATTGAAAGCATCCTGCCTGGAAGGCAGAAAGGCGTCAAGACGTAATCCCCGGCTTGAATTGACGTTGCTGGGCGG
>CAYSCH010000371.1:0-9374 GCA_964429355.1 uncultured Planctomycetaceae bacterium
TCGGTCAATTGACGCAGTCCCGTGCCGTCGACGTTGACCTCGAAGATATGGGTCGGCTCGATCGTCTTCCGCAAACCGTCGTGGACGTTGTTGCGGCAGGCGCAGAAGGTGGGCGGCCAGGGCTGAATCGGCGGATCCATCGTCTCTTTTCGGGCGTAGCCGAAGACGACGCGATCGGCGTCCCACCAGAGGTCCATCCCATGCACGTGCCCCGGGCCAAGCCCGCCGGCAAGGAGATTACGAACCGGCCGCGTGGCGTCTTGATCGGAGAAAGGCTGCTCGAGCACGCACAAATCGCCCCCCGGCCGCGAGACCCACGGCATGTGATTCAGACAGATATCGGGATACGTCTGCTGCGTGAAGCGCTTGACGAACAGCAACCGGTCGAATTGCAGGAGCGGATTGGCAAAGGCCAGTTTCCGAACCGTTCGGCGGACGGTGAAGTAAAGCTGACGCCGCGTCTCCTCGGCCAGCAGTGCCGACGTGTCGCCAAGCCGTGCGGCCGATTCATCCAGCTCGCGCTCGAACGGGGTGGTGTCGAGCCCGGCCGCCCGGAGGTCGGCCGCCAGCAGACGGCCTCGCCGGATCATGTCCTCGACGGGAAGCAGCACCGGCTTGTCAGATTTCGGACGAACGAGTTTCGAAGTCGACCAGGGGCTGAGGCTGCTCTGGTCGGCCGGCTTGCGCAAGGCCAGGTTCATCGTCGGGTCCGCAGAACCATACACTTCAACCTCGTCGAGATGAAGGAAGATCGGCTGAGCGCTGGGGATCTGCAGCCGGACGAAGCGGGCGTTGACTTGCCCCGGCGGAAACACCACCTCCAAGGGCTTGACGCCTGAGATTCCGCCAAAGTGTTTGCCCTGATTGTCGTAGCGCTCCGTCCAGGTCTGGCCATCGTTCGAAGTCGAGAGCACCACCGTATCGGCGTTGTGTAACCCGGGCGCGTAGTCCAGACGGTTGTAGACCACGACCCGCTCGATTGGCTCACTTTGGCCAAGGTCGACCTGCCACCAGGGATTTGGCTGCTGCCCTGTGTGGAAGGCGTATTTCCCGTCCTTGACCCCGTCGACGGCGCCGGCCGCATCAGACGTGGTTGTCACTATTGCCGCGCGCCACGAGCCTCGGCGCGACGGATCCATCGCCTCCGCCTGGCGCAACCAGTCCGCTTCGACCACCGGCGCCCCATCCTGAGGGCCGGTAGCGACCAACACCAGCACAAGCAGGCCTGTGATGCTCATCTCGCTCTCCTACCGTTCGACCAGCGACCCTTACTTCCCCTGCAGATCGCTCAGAATCTTCCCCTTCAAATTCTTCAAATACCCGCTCCCGACACGGTCGGGCATGCCTTTGGCTTGCGTCGGCAAGGCCTCAATCGCCGCCTCGGCACTCTTGGCGCGATCGTCCATCGTGTCGATTGCATTCAACGCTGCCAAGGCCAGGTAGGCTCCGCTCTCCTCGACGTTGGCCAGCGGCATGAGCACGGCGAGCGCCTGGGCGGCCTCCTCATCGCTCCCATACCGCCCCAAGGCCTCCGCCGTAGCGATGCGAACATAAGGGGCCTCGTCACTTAGAGCCTTATTGAGTGCCTCGCGGCCGGCGGCCACGCCCTCGCTCTCGCGCATGAGCAGCCCCATAGCCCCCCAGTAACGCACCGCCGAGTCACCGTCCTTGAGTGCATCACGCAGTTTCGGCACGTCCTCCGCCTCGAGCGAACTGGCCGCCTGGGCCGCGGCAAAGATCTTTTCGAGCGGATACTTGCCCGGATCGTGCCCCATCTCGTAGGGCGTCACATTCGGATCGCGGGTGTGCATCTCCCCCTCGGGGAGAAAGCCGATATCACGGGTGCTGAAGACCCAAACCATGTGCGCCACGCGCATCCGCTGGAGCACTTTCTGATGCTCCGGTGAATCAACCAGGTTGTGGACCTCGTCGGGATCGTTCTCCAGGTCGTACAGCTCCTCGGGCGGCTTGGTTTCCCAGAAACAGGTCCTGGGCGGTTCGAGTTTACCCTCATCATAGAGCTGTTTCCAGACCCTGGTCGTGGGCGTCTGGAACATGTACTCGATGTACTGCCCGTAGATCCGGTGGGGCATGTAATGCTTCAGATAGACGTAACGCCCGTCCCAGACGGAGCGGACCATGTCGTAGCGTTCGTCCATCCGCCCGCGGAATCCGAAGGCATAGTTGGGCTTGGGCCCGCAATACTTGCCCAGGAAGGCATGCCCCTGCATCCAGGCCGGCGGCTCGATCCCCGCAAGGCTGAGCAAGGTCGGCGCCAGATCGATGAACCCCACGAGCCGGTCGCTCGACCCGCCCTGCCTGTAATCGGGCGCGGCGAGGTGCTTCCACTTCGGTGGAATCGAAACAATCAGCGGCACTCGCAGACCCGAGTTGTACGGCCAGCGCTTGCTCCGCGGCATGCCGGCCCCGTGGTCGCCGTAATAGAAGATGATCGTGTCCTCAGCCAGCCCGTCCTCTTCCAGTTCTTGGAGCACCTTGCCGGCCATACCGTCCATCTCGGTGATCTTGTCGTAATACTGCGCCCAGTCCTGCCGAACCTCGGGTGTGTCGGGGTGATACTCGGGCACGCGGACCTTGGCCGGGTCGTGGACGGGCGTGTGCGGTCGCTTGCGGACCTGGCTCTCGTGGGTCACGGTGAAGTTGAAGATCGCAAAGAACGGCTGGTCCGGCTGGCGGCCACGCCAGTGGGCCTTGCCATTGGACTGATCCCACACACCCGCGGGCTTGACCAGGTTGTAGTCTTCTTTGGAGTTGTTCGTGCAGTAGTAGCCTGCCTCGCGCAGATACTGGGGATACATTTTCATCAGCGGCGGCATGGGCGCACTGCTCCGCATGTGCTCCGATCCGGTCGTCGGCGGGTAAACGCCCGAAATGATCGTCGTTCTCGCCGGGGCACAAACCGGAGCGTTCGACCAGGCGTTCCGGTAGATCGTCCCCCGGGCCGCGAGCCGATCCAGGTTCGGTGTCGTGGCGTACTCGTCGCCGTAACAGCCGAGCTGGGGTCCGTTGTCTTCGCTCGTGATCCAGAGCACGTTGGGCCGATCGGCCCCACCGGCGCACGTAACAGACCCGGTCAGACATGCCGCTGCAAGAACCGGCAGTACGGAAACTCGCATAGGGGTGATCCTTGGATTAACGGAGGTCACTGACCGCCTGCATCAACTGGCGCACGCGGACGCCGTCGACCGGCTCGGAGGCGGTCCCGTGCCGCTTCAACGAAGTGCCTACGATCACGCCGTCGGCCACCGCCAGGTAATCCGCAACCGTGGCTGGAGCGATGCCGCTGCCGACGAAAACCGGCACGTCTCCTGCGGCAGACTTGGCGCGCTTGGCGTCTTCCAGATGCGTCGGCCGGCCCGTCGCCGCACCGGAGACCACCAGAGCGTCGGCCTTGCCGCGATGGACAACGTCGTCGATCTCGTCTTCCAACGGGCGAGGAGCAAGCGGAACCGAATGCTTCACGTCCACGTCGGCCAGGATCCGGATCGACTCCGCCCCGAGACGCACCCGATCGCGGAGCAGGTCGTGGGCGATGCCTTCCACGATCCCCTGGTCGGTCAGTCGCGCACCACAGAGCACGTTCACGCGAATGAACTGCGCTCCCGCGGCCGCAGCAACCGCCAACGCGGCACGGCCGTCGTTACGCAGCATGTTGATCCCCAGCGGCACGTCGAACCGGCTGCGAATGGCGACTGCCAGCGCCGTCATCTCGGCGATTGTCTCCGGAGGAACGCTCGACGGGTAAAAGGGTGCGTCGTGGAAGTTTTCCAGCATCAGCCCGTCGATTCCACCGGTCACCAGTGCATCGGCATCGCGAAGCACCGCCTCAACAATCGCCGAGCGATCGCCGGCAAAGCCGGGCGAACCGGCCAAGGCAGGAGCGTGAACCATGCCGACGACGGGTTTGCGGGTGAGGAACAGATGCATTGAAGGAGTCGGAGGACAGGGGACGCGGTCGGGTTCCTAACCGTAATCTTACGAATAAGATTACGATTGAGAACGGGTTGCCCGGGGTGGTGTGGGCGATACGACCCGCACATGCGGCGGAGAACGCAGCGTTTCAGAGTTGTGACCGGAAATCCAGCCTTCCCCCAGGCTTGAGGGGTCAGGGGACTGGTGGTAGAGTCGGAGAATCGGAATTCTCTGAATGCCGAATAACGAACATCCAATCCACGCGTAGAACACCTTGGAGGAGCGTCATCCGCTCGTCGGCCGTCGCTGCAGGTTTGTTGTTTCCCTTTCGCCATGGTTTGCCCGGCATGCCCACCAAAGACGCTGTAGGAATCGACCTGGGAACTACGAACTCGGCGGCCGCGTGGCTCGACGAGAAGGGACATTCCGTGATGATCCCCAGCACGGAGGGGGAACTGCTGACCCCGAGTGTTGTGCTCTTCGGCGACCGCGAGACGATCGTGGGAAAGCCGGCACGCACAGCGTCGACCGTCCATCCCGACCAGGTCGCCCAATGGGTCAAACGCGACATGGGCCTGGCGGCCTACCACCAGCCGATCCGGGGTGAGTTCTTTCCGCCCGAGGTGATTCAGGCCTGCATTCTGCGAAAGCTCAAAAACGATATCTTGGCCGAGTTGGGCTCGCTGGGGCTTACGGTGATCACCGTGCCGGCCTATTTTGACGAACCGCGGCGCAAGTCCACCGCTGACGCCGGCGAGATGGCCGGGCTGAACGTGCTCGATATCGTCAACGAACCGACCGCCGCCGCCCTGGCCTTTGGCGAACGACTCGGCTTGCTCAGCCAGACGGGGACCACGACCGAGGAAATGACCGTGCTGGTCTATGACCTGGGAGGCGGAACGTTCGACGTGACCGTGCTCCACATGGCTCCCGGCAATATCCAGACGGTGGCCACCGACGGCGACGTGCGCCTTGGCGGACATGACTGGGATCTGCGGCTCGTCGATTTCGTGGCCGAACGATTCATCGAGTCCGGCGGTCGTGACCCGCGGCAGGATCCGCACGGCTTCGAACGCCTTTATTTGGCCGTGGAGGAAGCCAAGCATACGCTCAGCACTCGCAACCGCGCCTCGGTGCGACTCGACCACGCGGGGCATTCTCTCGCGGTCGACGTCACGCGGGAGAAGTTTACCGACATCACTTCGGACCTGATGGAACGAACGTTCTACACGACACGGCAGGTGCTCACCGACGCCGGGCTTTCCTGGGACCGTATCTCCCGAATCCTCCTCGTGGGCGGTTCGACACGAATGCCCATCGTCGCCGAAACGCTGGAGCGGATGAGCCGCATCCGGCCCGACCGAACGGTTAATCCCGACGAGGCGGTCGCCCGTGGAGCGGCCATCTACTCCGGGTTTCTCCTGAACCAGCGAGCCGGGCGGCGGACAGGTTTTCGCGTGTCGAACGTCAATTCCCACAGCCTGGGCGTTGAAGGCATCGATGCGGCAACGATGCGGAAGACGAACGTGATACTCATTCCACGCAACTCGCCTTTGCCAGCCACGTTCACCGACCGTTTCACGACAAAACGCCAGGGCCAGCCGTCGATCGTACTCCAGGTTCTCGAAGGGGAGAGTTCCAGCCCGGAGGCCTGCACCCAGATCGGCCGGACCGTGGTGCACGGGCTGCCCCCCAATCTCCCCCAAGGAAGCCCGATCGACGTCACCTTCTCGTATCAGTCCAACGGCCGTCTGGAAGTCTTCACGAGAATTCCGGGAGTGGAACAGGAAAGCCGGCTCACAATCCAGCGCAACTCGGGGCTCTCAGACACGAAGATCGACAATTGGCGCAAGTCGATCTCCTCGGCCGCCACGTTCGACGAGATGGCGGCCATGGTCGTGTCGACGGACCCGGCGGAATCATCGTCCACGCAGCCCATCCACACGGCCACCTTCACTTCCACCGTACCTCCGGAGCCGCCACCCCCGGCGCCAAGGGCGGCCCGGCTTCCGCCTGGGACGGCCCAGCCTCCGCCGTCGGCGGCGGAACCGGAGTTCGTTGACGACGACAGGGTGTACTTCCCCCCCGGAAGCCCGGCGAGCAGCCTGCGATTCTGGGTTCTTCTGGTCGGATGGATTCTTTCGTCCGTGCTTGGTCTCGGACTGGGCTACGCGCTGGTACTATGGTTGTTTCCTGAAATCAATCTGCCCCGTCCCTGGTAGGAGCCCAGACAACATTGGCAACCCGCAAAGACACTTCACCCGCCATCGGGATCGATCTAGGCACGACCTTCTCCGTAATCGCCCACATCGACGACACGGGGCACCCGGTCACGTTGCCTAACGCCGAGGGAGACCGCATCACTCCGAGTGCCGTCCTCTTCGACGGCGACGACGTGATCGTGGGTAAGGAGGCGATCAAGGCCATCGCGACCGAGGCCGAGCGCGTAGCCACCGGCTCGAAACGCGACGTGGGGCAGCGGATCTTCCGCAAAAATCTCGAAGGGAAGCAGTACCCGCCCGAGGTGATCGAGGCGTTCATTCTCAACAAGGTGAAGACGGACGCCATGCTCCAACTGGGGCCCTTCACAAAGGCGGTGATTACCGTCCCGGCCTATTTCGACGAGGTCCGCCGCAAGGCAACCCAGGACGCCGGTTACATGGCCGGCCTCGACGTGCTGGACATCATCAACGAACCGACGGCCGCTGCGGTCGCCTTTGGGCACCTGCAGGGGTTCCTCCGCCCGGATGTATCGGCCGCTGAAACCCAGCGATTCCTCGTCTACGACCTCGGCGGCGGTACCTTTGATGTCACCGTCATGGAGGTCCGAGGCAGGGCCTTCATCGCCCTGGCCACCGATGGCGACGTCCAACTGGGTGGCTACGAGTGGGACCAGCGGCTGGTCGACCTGGTGGCAGAGCAGTTCATTCGCGATCACAGTCTCGATCCGCGCGAAGATTCATCCACCGCCGGAAAGCTCTGGCAGGAGTGCGAAGACGCCAAACGCACGCTGTCGGCCAGAAACAAGGCTGCCGTGACCTGCAATTTCCGCGGCAAGTCGGCTCGGGTGGAGGTCACACGGGAACAATTCGAAGAAAGCTGCCGCGACCTGGTCGATCGAACCCGTTTCACGACCGTCCAGACCCTGAGCGCGGCCGGATTGGAGTGGGGCGACCTGGACCGTCTGTTGCTCGTGGGTGGCTCGACTCGAATGCCGATGGTCCACCAGATGCTCAAAGAGGTTTCGGGCATGACGCCCGACGGGTCGGTTGCCGCCGACGAAGCCGTGGCCCACGGCGCCGCCCTCCGTGCCAGGCTCCTCCTGGACCGAGCCAGTGGCCGGCCTTCCACGTTTCGGATCAAGAATGTCAACTCCCACAGCCTCGGGGTCGTGGGCACCGACCCGCAAACAGGGCGCCCGCGCACCGGGGTGGTCATACCCAGAAACACCCCGCTACCCGTCACCGCCAAGCGAACCTTTCGAACGAAAAAGACCGACCAGCGATCGATCCTCGTCCGCATCGTTGAAGGCGAAAGCCCCTCTCCCGACGATTGCGTGCAGCTCGGCCGATGCTCGATCCCCAAACTCCCCCGGCATCTGCCCATGGGTACGCCGGTCGACGTGCTGTTCGATTACCGGTCCGACGGACGGCTCGGCGTCCACGTGACCGTGGCCGACACCGACGTTCGCGTGGAAGCCTCTGTCACCCGCGAGAACACCCTCAGCAAGGAGCATCTCGACGGTTGGCGAAGCTTCATCTCCGGGGCGGAGCCCACGGAGTATCGATGAGCTCACCGAGCTCACCGCTCCGCGAGAATTCGTCTTGTCGCGAAAATGGGCCAGCGGATACAATCCCAGTGGGGGGCGAGTATCGGGATCGCCCGGCGACCAGGCTCGTAGGGAGAGGGATGCGGCATGGAATGGCGAGCGGCGTGGGCGGCGATTGCGGCGGTCCTGTTTCTGGAAAATCTGCAGGTAACGGTGCAGGCCGAAACGAGGCTTGTCCCAGCCGGCCAGATTCAGGTCAGCGGGGCGAAGCATTTCTCTTGCGAGGAGATCGGAGAGAAGCTCGCCAAGAGCCTTCTGAATCAGCGGGCCCTGTCTCCGAGTTCGCCCGTGGACGATGTGCCGAAGTTCTTCGAGGAACAAATCCTCCGGAATTACCGCAGGTCAGGATTTCTCGATGTGTCGGTGCAGACGGAGGTCGATCATGCGGCGGGCGAATACCGCATCGAGATCACGGAGGGATCTCTGTACCTGGCCGGAGAGATCGAGGTCACCGGCCTGCCGGAGTCGGACGTCGAACCGTTCGTGAAGGCCCTCGTGTCTCCGGGGGTACCGCCGACGGCGGGCATTGCCGGTTTCCGGTGGCAAGGCGGGAAGTGGACGCCCCAGTGGACCGACGGCGATGGCGATGCCGTCGAGCCGAAGCAGTCCAACTGGACGATCGGTAAGCCCGTCTGTGCTCATGACCGGCAGAAAGCGGCGATTGCTGACGAATTGCAGCGAGCCTTGGCCGCGATCGGACGGCTCACGGCCGAATCAGCAATCGGCGATATGCAGCGAGAAGGAACCACGGTTCGCTTCCCCCTTGAGATTCGGGAACTCGGGCCGCCGCTGGTCGGCCGCAACCTGAAAATCCTCGGCTGTCGGAAGAACACGCCGGACGATGTTCGCCAATTCCTTCACGTCGATGCCGACGAGGTACTGACTCGCTCGCGAGTGGAGGAACTGCACTTGCAGCTCTGGCTTTCCGGACGTTTCTCCAAAATTCAGAGCCGGCTCGTGCCGCCGGAGCAGGCTGGCGATATGCCCAGCGTGGTCATGGAACTCAAGGAATACGACAAAGCGCCGAAGCTCATCGAGCCGTTATCGGAAGCGGAGCAGGCCATGCTCAGATTCCACCAATGGGCCTCACAACTTTCCGAGAGCGACGAAACCCTGCTTCTGGAGCTGCCGTCATGCCTGTCGGGCGTCAGTTGTCTCATCGCTCCCACTCGCGGGTTTCTGGTGCGTAGCGGTAGCCATCAAGTGCTGGTCCATTCCGGACGGATCGTTTACTGTGCCGGTGATCGGCGCCAGAAACTCGTGATCCCGACCGAGCGATTGACTCTTACCGCCATGATCTCCATAGACTCCAAAGAGGAGGATCAGACGGATACCGCACACGTGGCGAACATCTGCTTCAGCCTGGAGACCGAGTTCCAGCCACCAGGCTCGCCGCCACGGCCTGTTGCCTTGGATACTAAGGTAAATCCCTTCACCTGCCTGGCCTTGGTCGACAGTCCCGACGCCAGGAGCTCTCTCGCAGGCGGTGTCCTTTCGATTACTTCTCCACGAGGACAGACGGAGATTGACGCCCCCACGGGACGGCTCCTGAAGGGAGTGGCTCCGGCAAAGGACGGCGGAAAAGGCGCGGCTCTCTCCGTGGCGCCGGAGA
>CAYSCH010000372.1:0-9362 GCA_964429355.1 uncultured Planctomycetaceae bacterium
CCGCCTTGCCCCGCGCCAACGGATCTTCTGTGTGGCCCGCACTCTGAAACAAGGCAATCCTCGCATCCGCCATCTTGACCATGATACACGAATGTTTCCCAAAAAAGGATATGCCCCTTCAAACCGGCCGCTTGGAGTTGGCAGTCGGCTGCCGGACCATCCGTGGCTCATCTGGCAAGGTCTCCACACCTGATGCCTTTATTCTACTTCGGCATCGTTTAGTGATGCCTTCGGACAACGGCCGACCTGTTTCGGCCGATGGGATGGGGGACATTCTCTGCCTTGCGCCGTGGTCGAACCGGGTCCCATTGCCCCGCAACCGGGCCGTCGGGACCGATTCCCAGAGGGATAAACGAAGGCGGATTGGCCCGTGGAGTAGCTCTCCCTTCCTCTGGCCCCGGGGCCTCGCTCCCGGCCGCGATCGGGCCTGAAAACCCCGTTTCCCGCAAGATTTCGGCTCCGTGACCCCATTCCGGGCAATTCCGGAACTCCCTCCGACGCTCGGGCATCCAACCTATCGGCGTCGCAGCGAGTAATCGGGGCTCTTTCCCGATGCGGATTGTGGGGATTTGCCCGGACTTGCCGGACCCAACCAGTAGGGCTATCCCCATGGTCTTGGGCACTGTTTTTGCATGACAAAGCCACACCGCGATGACAGTCTCGAACCTGGTCATCGTGGACTCGATTGCCCTATGGCACTGGTGGTCTTCTTCAGGAGTACGCAGATGAAAATGTCCAGGCGGCGCAACGGAATTTGGGGTTACACTTCTGGCAAGCCACATCGCGAGTTGCGACTCGAGCCCCTCGAGTCAAGAACACTCCTGTCGGCCACCCCGACCGACAACCGTTTCGATCTGGCCATTTTTGCCGAAAGCACGGAAGTAGCGATCCCGGCCGAACTCGGTGTCCAGGCCGACGATCGCACCGAGGCATTGTTCACTATCGATGACAGCGGTACGGTCTACCTGGAGACGCCGAACAAACAGACCCTCGGCGACCTCTTCAGTATCTGGCAGAACAATGCCGGGCTGGCTGGCAATCGGGCCGACGCAGTCCTGACCGAAAACCAACTGCTGGCCCACGTCGAAACCGGCGGAAAAACCGTCCAGATGTTCGTCAACGGCCAACTTTCCACACAGTTCGAGAACTACGTCGTCCAGAACGGCGACCAGATCGTGCTCGTCTTTGGCGACAATCCCGTTCTTTCGGTCAACACGAATTACGGCCCGATCGTTGTCGAGCTGTTTGCGGAAGCGACACCGATCACGGTCGACAACTTCCTGAACTACGTTAACGACGACGACTACATCAACTCGTTCTTCCACCGGTTGGTCGAGAGTTTCGTCATCCAGGGGGGTGGCTTCAAGACCTCGGCGACCACCTTCACCGATACCGACCAGTTTTCCAATATCCCCAACGACGCCCCGATTCAGAACGAGCCGGGTATCTCGAACGTTCGCGGTACCCTGGCCATGGCCAAGTTGGCAGGCAACCCCAATAGCGCCACCTGCCAGTTCTTCGTCAATCTGAGCGACAATAGCTCGAACCTGGACTACCAGAACAGCGGTTTCACCGTTTTCGGCCAGATCCTCGATATGACGACAGTCGACCAGATCGCCGACCTGACGATCACCCCCGCCGCCAGCATCGACACGACGATCAGCGCGAGCGACGCCCAGTTGTTTTCTGCTTTGCCGCTGGGAATCGGCAATGAGCTCGTGGTGGTCGAGGGGATTGTCGGCCGGGGTGAGATTTCCGGCACGAAGTACTTCGACGGAAATGCAGACGGTAACTTCGACAATGGCGAAAGCCCGCTGGCCGGGGCAACGGTTTACCTCGACGCGAACGACAACGGGATACTGGATATCGACGAAACGAAGACAGTCACCGGAGCGGACGGCTCCTACTTCTTCCAAGTAGAACCGGGGACGTACATCGTTCGTTCCGACGTGTCGACCGGAAGCGTCGCCACCGAGCCGCTGTCTCCCGAGTCCTACACGGTGGTGGTCGAGATTGGGCGAGAAACGAGCAACTGCAATTTTGGAATCACTCTGCCCGTGCCCAGCGGCATCGACCTCTTGGCGGTTTCTGATACGGGCAGTGCCAACGACGACAACCTGACCCGGAACAACAACGCCGATGCGCCGTCCGCCCTTCAGTTCTTCGTCAGTGGCGTCAGCCGTGGGGCCGATGTTCGCATCTTTGTCGGCACAACGCTCCTTGGCAGTCAGGTGGCCACGGGCGATACCGTGATCGTGACGACCAGCGGGACACACACGCTGGCCGATGGCCTGCACAACATCACCGCCGTACAGGTTCTGGGAGGAACCACCAATCCGTCTGCCCCGCTGGAGATCACCGTCGACGCGACCGCGCCCGGCACGCTGACCAACGAGGCCCCGGCCATCGCGCGGGTCGGATTGGCCTACTCCTTCGACGGCCAGAGCCCCGAGGAAGGAATCGTCGCCTACTCGCTGGCAGACGCACCCGAAGGCATGACCATCGACGCAGTCACGGGCCAGCTCGCCTGGACCCCGACCAGCGAACAGGCCGAGCCCCAGTCGTTCTCGATCGTCATCACCGATGCGGCCGGAAATACAACCTCGCACACGGTATCTTTGACCGTGCTGGGCGACATCGCGGCCTACCCCGATGTGTACACCGTGGATGAAGACGCGACGTTGACGAAGGACGCTACGGCCGGCGTACTGGCCAATGATGATACGACCTCCGGCACGCTCACGGTGGCCCTCGTCGTGCAGCCGGCTCATGGCACGGTGGCGTTGAATTCCGACGGCGGATTTGAGTACCTACCTGCCGAAGATTTTCACGGCACCGACACCTTCACCTACCGGGCCACCAACGCGGACGGTGACGATTCGAACGTGGCGGCCGTCGTGATCACGGTCAACCCGGTCAACGACGCACCGGTCGGTTTGTCCGACTTCTATTCGGTTCAGGAAGGTGCAACCCTGGCCGTAACGGCCGCGGAGGGCCTCCTGGCCAACGACCTTGATATCGACGGCGACTTTCTCACGGCTACGATCGTTACTTCGCCCCTTCAAGGCACCGTGACCCTCAATGCCAACGGCGGTTTCAGCTACCAGCCCGACCCGGGCTTCGTCGGCATCGACTCCTTCACCTACAAGGTCAACGACGGACTTCTCGATTCGTCTCCGATCACGGTCACGATCGCGGTGACCGAGACGGTCATAAATCTGGGGGCAGTCGACTTTCTCCTCATTCCCCACCTCGATCCGTCCAGCGGCACGCTCACCTACACACTCCAGACGACCCACGATGGTTGGCTGACGTTCGACGCCTTGTACGGCAGCGCCACCACCACGGTCACCATGACCCTCTACGACAGCGACGGCAAATACCTGGCCGTTTCGTCCGCCCTCGACGGGAGGCAACGCCTCGATTGGGAGACCACGGCGGGCACCTCCTATTCCTTGCGACTCGCAGGCACCTCCAGCGACGTTGAGCTGCGCATCGCCAACCTTCTGCACCAGGACGGCACAACGATCACCGTCTATGGCACTGCCGCTGCCGACGATTTGCTCTTCAGCGCCGAAGAGGGACGCAACATCACCATCAACGGCGTCGTTTACGCCTTCAGCAACAGCGAGGTGTCGGTCGTCAATTTCGATGCCGACAAGTCCGCCGCCGACACGGGAAGCGACGTGGTCCGGGTGGAAGGATCCGAGCTCGGCGAAACGCTCACCGCAACCTTCGAGGGCGAGGACCTGGTGCCGACGATGGTCTTCCGGACCAATGCCGGCATCACGTTGCCGCTGACCGTCACGGCCACGAACTTCGAACAGTTGTTGGCTTGGTCGCGCTCCGGCGACGCCGATACGGCCGTCTTCGAGGATTCACCGGGTCGGGACAAGGGCAAGGCGCGCCCGGGGGAAGACGTGTCGCTGAGCCGCGGTAAGGGTGGATATGCAACCTGCTACCGCCGCGCCAAACTGTTCGAGAACGTCACCTTTGTCGGAGCCAACAGCCCCGACGACGACACGATCATTCTCTTCGATACGACCGGCTCGGACGAGTTCGAGGCCAATGCCCAGGCACGGACCCACCAACTCGTCACCGAGAGCGGCCTGGTATGCACGGCTCAGAACTTCTCGGAACTGCTCGTTCGGTCCACTTATGACGGCGGCACCGATAGGGCTGCCTTCATCGATTCGAGCCAGAACGACAAATTCGTGGCCCGGCCGGGCAAGGCCCGGCTGTATAACATCGTGGAGGGCCACGAGTTCGACCTGGTCGTTCGAAATTTCGACGAGGCCACGGTCGAATTCACGGGCGGCATCGACATCGCGCGGCTCACAGATTCCGCCAAGAGCGACAGTTTCTCCGGAACCTCCACGCTCTCTTCGTTCACGGGCCCCGGCTTCGCCTACACAATCAAGCAGGCCGAACAGGTTTCCGTAACATCGCTCTACGACAACGATTCCGACACGGCGGTGATCCATGACACCTCAGCCAACGACGTTCTCCAATGCAACTATACCGGCGAGAACCGGCCGGCGGCCCAATTGTGGACTCCCGACAAGCTCGGCCAGATGCTCTACGAACTTGTCGACATCGAGACCATCGACGCCTACGGCACAACCGGCCTGAATCGGGCGCATGTCGTCGACTACATACAGCTCCACGGTCTGTGGAACCTGAATAATTCACCCGTTGCCGAAGACGACAGTTTCACGATCAACGAAGACAACGCGCTGACGATCGACGCTGCCACGGGCGTGCTTGCCAACGATACCGACGCCAACAGCGACATGCTGACCGCGGCGCTGGTGTCGGCTCCGTCGCACGGTTTGCTGGCGCTCCATGCCGACGGCTCCTTCACCTACACGCCGGCTGCCGAGTTCTCGGGTACCGACACGTTCACCTATATTGCCAGCGATGGACTCGGCAACTCCGGGGAGACGACCGTAACGCTCACGATCCATCCGGTCAACGACGGGCCGCCCGTCGTTGCCGATGACGATTACGCCATTGCTGTCAACGGCACGTTGACCGCCATCGTGGCGTCGGGCGTGCTCGCCAACGATAGCGACGTTGACGGCGACACCCTGGTCGCAAGCCTGTCCACCGAGCCGGCCCATGGCACCGTGGTACTCAATGCGGACGGCTCGTTCACCTATACGCCGGTTACGGATTTCCACGGCACCGACAGCTTCACCTACGTTGCCAGCGACGGGACCGCCGAGTCGCTGAAAGCCACCGTGACCATTCGGGTCAACTCCCCGGCAACTCCGGCCGACGAAACTTATTCGATGCTGGAAGACGGAGTTTTGACCCGCGACGCCGCCAGTGGCGTGCTCGCCAACGACAGCGACTTGGACGGCGACGCCCTAGTCGCGAGTCTGCATACCCCTCCGGCCCACGGCACCGTGACGCTCAATGCCGACGGCTCCTTCACCTACACGCCGGCTGCCGAGTTCTCGGGTACCGACACGTTCACCTACGTTGCCAACGACGGCTTCGGCAACTCGGCGCCAGCCACCGTGACCCTGATCGTCAACGACGCTCCGGCGGCCGTTGGCGACGACTACTCCGTGGACGAAGACAACATCCTGACGGTAGGTGCCGCGGGCGGTGTCCTGAACAACGACAGCGACGTGGACAGCACCACGCTCACCGCCACGCTCGTGTCGGCGCCTGCCCACGGCAGCCTGACGCTCAATGCCGACGGGTCATTCACCTACACACCCATAGGCAACTTCCACGGCACCGACACCTTCACCTACGTTGCCAGTGATGGAACGGCCGATTCGGCGGTCGCGGCCGTTACCATAACGGTGCTTTCGGAAAACGATCCACCGGTTGCCGCCTACGACACCTACAGCGTTGAGGTCAATGGTACTTTGAGCGTCGACACGGCAGCGCTCGGGCTGCTGGCCAACGACATCGACCTGGACGGCAATCCCCTGGCAGCAACGCTGGTCGCTGACGTGGCAAACGGCTCGCTGACGTTCGGCAGCGACGGACTGTTCACCTACACGCCGAACGCCGACTTCCAAGGCACCGACACCTTCACCTACACGGTCAACGACGGCTTGTCGGATTCGGCGGTTGCGACCGTCACGATCACGGTGGTGTAGTAACCCCAATGACGCGCCGGTGAATAACTTGAACAGGACTGCCACCGCAGTGGCACGTCCATGAGCGAGAGCGAAGGGCGTGGTTTGTGGGAAAGCGCGCCGTTGGTTTCGCAGGGCTCGCAATCCAAGTGACCAACTTATTTCTGGTCCCGCCCTAAACGTGCCAACAGGGACAATGCTCGTGCGCATTGTCGGCATAGAGGAGGTGGCGTGAGCGAGTTCCCGCAACCTCCTCCTCCTTTTGCTGGAAGACGGACCGGCAATCGGCCGCGATCTTGCGCAGCTCCGCCACTTCCTCATCGGTGATCGGGGCCTCGTTGCGGGCGGCAACCACCGCCTTGTCGACCAGGTCGAACCACGACGGGGGAACGATCGTCTTGACCGGTGACTGGGAAAGAACATAGCGAATCGCCATGCTCACCTCCTTCTCCGTCTCCACCGAGCGGTACCACCACTTGCGAGTCCGTTCGACGCCGTCCGGCCATAGGCCTCGGCTCATGGCCTTGATGGCCAGCACGGGCACGTCCTGCTCCTGGGCCAGCTTGAGCACGGCATCGCCGAATCCGATCGTGAACAGCTCCACGAAGTTGATCGGAAACATGACCGTATCGAAGCGGTACTGCTTCATCGCCGCCAGGGCCGACCGCGACGTGTGGGCCGAAAACCCGATCAGTCCGATCTTGCCCTCCTCCCGGGCCTTGAGAAACGTCTCCATGGCTCCCCCGGGCCCGAAGGCCTCCTCGACCTCCTTGGCCTCGAACAGGCAGTGCATCTGGTAGAGGTCGAAATGGTCGGTTTTGAGCAACTTGAGCGACCGTTCCAATTCCTCACGGGCGCCCTGGGCGTCGCGGAGCTTCGTCTTGCACGAGAGGAAGTACTTGTCTCTGGGGATTCCCTCCAGCCCGATCCCCATTCGCGTCTCGCAGACACCGTTTCCATAGGCCGGGGCGACGTCGAAATGAGTGATCCCCTGACCGAACGCCTTGTGGAGTTCGTTGGTACACTCGTTCTGTTCGCCGTGGATGAGGGCCAGTCCCGGAAAACAAACGACCGAGACCTTCTTGTCCGATTTACCAAGGGCCCGTTGGGGGATGCCGGCCGCCTGGCTGGCAGTATCCTGGGCCCGGCCCACCGACATCATTGCCTGACCGCCGACCGCGCTGCCGCCCACCGCTTTGAGAAAGGTACGTCGTTTCATCGTTCTCTCATCCTCCCGTGCCATCTGAGGGGACAGTTCCGCTACCGCTTCAATGTTCACCGGCCGACGTCTGCGGGTCAAGCTGGCCAGAAGAAGACCGCCAGAGTGGGGGGATGTCAACAACAAGGGCCGGGCTCCGACGAATCGGAACCCGGCCGCATCTGGATTTCTCATTTCGCAGGCCAGGCCGTGCCTGACATGCCGCAACTCTTGCGAAGGTCAGGTGAGGGGCATTAATCTTCGTCGCTGCGAAGTTTGGCCAGCACGCTGAAATCCTCGAGCGTGGACGTGTCGCCGGTCGATTCTCGCCCGGCGGCAATATCGCGGAGCAATCGCCGCATGATTTTGCCGCTTCGAGTCTTGGGCAGCGAGGAGGTGAAGCGGATGTCGGCCGGGGCGGCGAACTTGCCGATTTCCTTGCCCACGTGCGCCTTGAGCTCTTTCTTCAGTTCGTCGGTCGGTTCCACTCCGCTGGCCAGCGTGACGAAGGCGCAAACCGCTTCGCCGGTCAGGTCGTCGGGACGGCCCACGGCAGCCGCCTCGGCCACCAGGTCGTGGCTCACCAGGGCCGACTCGATCTCGATCGTGCTCAGGCGGTGCCCCGAAACGTTCAGCACGTCGTCGATCCGCCCCATGATCCAGTAGTAGCCATCTTCGTCGCAACGGGCGTTGTCGCCACAGAGATACTTGCCCGGCACGTCGGTCCAGTACTGGATCTTGTAACGCTCGTCGTCGCCCCAGATCCCGCGGAGCATCCCCGGCCACGGCTTGGTGATCGTGAGCCAACCACCACTCCCGGGCGGTACCGGTTTGCCGTCCTCGCCCACCACTTCGGGAACGATTCCCGGCAGCGGTTTGCAGCAGCTTCCCGGCTTGGTCGGCGTGGCACCGGGGAGCGGGGTCATCATGATGCCGCCGGTCTCCGTTTGCCACCAGGTATCGACGATCGGGCAGCGCTCGCCCCCGATCATCTTGTGATACCACATCCAGGCCTCGGGATTGATTCCTTCTCCCACCGTGCCCAAGAGGCGCAAGCTCGACAGGTCGTGCTTATCGACGTGCTGATCGCCCCACTTGATGAAGGCGCGGATTGCCGTTGGGGCGGTGTAGAACACGT
Source organism: uncultured Planctomycetaceae bacterium (assembly GCA_964429355.1). Taxonomy (GTDB): domain Bacteria; phylum Planctomycetota; class Planctomycetia; order Pirellulales; family Thermoguttaceae; genus JAAYAY01. The sequence continues at coordinate 8,438 of CAYSCH010000372.1, forward strand.
TGACCCGGTACCTCTCGATGATCTCCCAGAACCGGCTCTCATCGGGCCAGTTGGGGGCTCCTTCGTACATGAAGCTCGTGGCGCCGGCGGTCAACGGGCCGTAGACGATGTAGGTGTGGCCAGTGATCCAGCCGATGTCGGCCGTGCACCAGAAAACGTCGTCCTCGCGATTGTCGAACACCCACTGGAAGGTCTTCTTGGCGAAGAGATTGTAGCCGGCGGTGGAGTGCTTGATTCCTTTGGGTTTGCCGGTTGATCCGCTCGTGTAGAGGATGAACAGCAGGGCCTCCGAGTCCATGGGCTCGGCCGGGCAATCGGCTGAGGCCTCGTCCATCAGGTCGTGCCACCAGAAGTCGCGGCCTTCCTTCATGGCGCAGTCCGTATCGGTCCGCTTGAGCACGATGCACTTCTCGACCGTGGGCGATTTTGCCAGCGCTTCGTCGACGGTCGACTTCAGCGGCAGCACCTTGCCGCGGCGCCAACCGGAGTTGGCCGTGATCTGCAGCTTCGCTTTGGCATCGTTATTGCGGTCGGCGATCGCCTCGGCCGAAAAACCGCCGAACACGATCGAATGGATCGCTCCGATTCGAGTGCAGGCCAGCATGGCGATTGCCAGCTCGGGAACCATCGGCATGTAGATCGAAACCCGGTCTCCCTTCCCCACCCCCATCTTCTTCAGACAGTTGGCAAACTTGCACACTTCCCGGTGCAGCATCCGATAGGTCAGCACTCGGGCGTCTCCCGGCTCGCCCTCCCAGATCAAGGCCGCCTTGTTGGCCCTGGGAGTATTCAGGTGCGCGTCGAGGCAGTTGTACGATACATTCGTCTCTCCGCCGACGAACCACTTCGCAAACGGCTCGCTCCATTCCAGGGCCTTCGTGAACGGGGTGAACCAATGAAGCTCTTCCTTCGCCATTCCTCCCCA
>CAYSCH010000373.1:0-9291 GCA_964429355.1 uncultured Planctomycetaceae bacterium
TTGAATGACCGCACGACCCTCGTCGGGTTCGATCGAGAGTCGCAGATCGGGTGTCAGATGAACGGTTGGGCAGGATTGCCGCAACTCGGATAGCGCGCGACCGCTTTGGGCCAGGTAGTCGATGATCCAGCAGGCAGCAAACAGGCCATCGTCGCCGCCGCCGAGGGCACGGAAGAAATAGTGACCGCTGATTTCAGCCCCAAACACGGCGCCCGACTGAAGCATGCAGTTGCGAATGAAGGCATGGCCGCTGCGTTCGGCAATCGGTTCCGCCCCCAACTCCTCAGCCCGTTTTGGCAGGCGATCGGAGAACTTCAGATCGTAAACGAACTTCTCGTCGGCCAATCCGTCGCCGAAACTCTCAAGCATGATCCAGGTCGCTTCCTCGGCCGTCAACGCCACACCGCGATCGTCGACCAGTGCGATCCGGTCGCCGTCGCCATCGAAAGCCAGGCCCAGGTGGGCCCGATGGTGTTCGACCGCCTCGCAGAGCGACTCGATTCGCTCGGGGCGGGAACAGTCGGGAATGTCGCCAGAGAACACTCCGTCCGGATCATCTCGGACGGTCAAGAATACAACCCGCGGATAGACGGCCTGCAGGTAGCGGCGGGCCCTTCGCGACCAGCAGCCGTGCATCGGATCCAGAACGATCGTAGCCTCAGCGTCGCGCGCTTCCAGCCACGTCTCCTGGAGCCAGGCAACGTAGTCGTAAGATATGTCCAGCTCCCGTTGACTACCGTCACCCACGATGGCTTCGAATCCGCCCGTGCCCTCGGCATCGCGGCGAAAGCGTTCGACTTGTTCCACCGTGGGCGGGAAATCCCCGACCATCCACTTCAATCCGTTTTGATCGGCCGGGTTGTGGGAAGCCGTGACGATCGCGCATCCATCGGCCTGAAGACGCCGCTTGGCATAATAGACCATGGGTGTCGGCACGATTCCCAGGTTGACTACATCCGCGCCGGTCGAGACCAGTCCCTCCGAGAGGGCAGCCAGAAAGCCCGGCGTAGAAAAGCGGACGTCACCGCCAATCACAAACTTGCCGGTCCCCGGTTGCAGCAGGCCGAGAGAACGGCCCCAACTGCGATACAGACCCTCATTCAGGTCGGTCGGAACATGGCCGCGAATATCGCAAGGCTTGTAGACGCTCAAAGGTATCCTCGCCTCCGCAATTCCTTCCTGAACTCTTCAAACCGCTCGTGGTAGATTGCGGCCCGACTGACATTTGGGAAAAATGACTTTTCGATGTGCACCATTCTCTGGACAACCGGGCCGAGCGGTTCATTGAAAATGCCTGACGCGACCAGCACCGCGGCTCCCAAGGCCGACTCGGCACACTGGGGACGATGAATCACGCACCCGGTGACATCGGCCCGGCACTGATTCCAGACGTCACTTCGACTTCCCCCACCCGTGGCGTAGATCGTGTCGGCCGACTGGCCAATGACACCATCCAGCACCTCGTAGGCAAGCCGCTCGACCAAGGCCGTGCCCATCAAACACGCGGCATATCGTTCAACCTCGGAGCGAGGCTCCGGCACAATAAAGCCTTCAGCCTCACTCTTCGCGAACGGGAATCGCTCCCCCTGTCTTGCGAGGGGATAGGCGAGCGGGGCAGAAATCACGAGTTCGGCCGCTTGCTGGTCCATGGCCGACAAGTCCACACCACCAAACCAACGGCCGATCCATTCTGCCCCTGTGTTGCTAGCGGCCCCCGGCAACCAACGATCGCCGGAAACCTTGTGGCTGTAAACCAGCCCCCCTGGAGCATTTGCTATTGTAGCACTCAGGCCCTTGAAAACCAACGTTGTGCCCAGAGTCGTGTTGTACTGGCCCGGCCGGTGCAAGCCCGAGGCAAGGCACGCTGCCACGCCGTCCGTGGTTCCCGCCAGGAGCGGCAGACCTGCCGGAAGACTCGTTTGGTTGCCACCGGCGGCCGACACTCGCCCAATCACGCTTGCCGGCGCCACGATCTCCGGCAAGCGGCCTGCCAGGCCCAGGCCGTCTTCCAGCCAGTCCGGCCAGCAGCCCTCCAGCAGGTCATACCCCGTCTTCAGGGCGTTGTTGTAGTCGCTGGCGATCCTGCTACCCGTCAGCCGCCGGGCAATGTAGTCGGCCTGGTGAACAAAACAGTCGGTGCGATCGAAGTTGCCCGGCTCCTGTTCCTGGAGCCACAGGATCTTCGCCGCTGCGAACGAAGAGTTGAAGGAGTAGCCGTGCCGGGAAAGAAAGGCCGCCGCCATCGCGTCGAGTCGCTCGGCCTGGTCGGCACCACGCGGGTCGTTGTACATCAGGGCGGGACGCACCGGCCGTCCGGCGGCATCGAGTGCCACGAGCGTGCCCGAGGTGCCGTCGATCGCGGCTCCCTGCACGGCGTCCGGAGTGATGCCGAGGCTTCTCAGCCGGTCCATCAGCCGCCCCAAAGCCTGGCAGGCCGTTTGCCACCACATTTCCGGCTCCTGCTCATGGAAGCCGCCGGGCAACTCGTCCCGTGGAACCGGAAAATCCACGCTGGTCAGGCCCACCACCTCACCATGATCGTTCGCAGCAAGGGCGCGCACTCCTCCCGTCCCAACATCGATACCGAGAAACACGGGGGGATTGTGCGGCACGATCTTCACATCCTGCGGGAACACACCTCAGACACGATTCCGGTGCACTCCAGTGTAACCCGCCGCTTCCTCAAAAGGAAACGGTGCAAGACGTGCCGCCTGTTGCCAGGCTCAAGAATTCGGTTGCTGCGCGTCCGGTGTCTCGACAGCCGGCGGCGGAAGGATCTCCGCCGGCGGCGGCAAAACCGGCGCAGGTTCAGGAACCTGGCCACCGGCCATCTTCAGCATCTCCTTGGCCAGTTCATCGCGGTTTTCCAGTTCCACCGCCTTGGCAAGGTCGTTGCGGGCCGTTTCCTTGTGCCCGAGGAACAGGAAGTGATAACCTCGCAGGAAATACGCGTAGGCTGCGTCGGGGTTCTTTGCGATATATTCGTTGAGCTCCGACATTTGGGTTACGTAGTCCTCGCCACGATAGAACCTCTGATAGTTCTCCACGACGAACCCCCACTCACTTCGGTCGAGCAACGCAGCCGCCTGCTGAACTGCGGCCGCCGCAGAGGTATAGTCGCCCAGGGCAAAAAAGGTCTGCGAGGCAAACAAGTGGAGCCTGCCGTTCCGGCTGTCTTCGACGATCGCATGATTCGCCAGCCGGGCCGCCTCTTCGTAGTCATGCTTACGGAATGCCTCCTCGGCCTCCAGTTGATAGTTCGCCGCCTCGCCGGCGGCCGGAATTACCGCACCGTTGTCAATCACTGGAGCAACTTCCACACTCGGTTCAACCACCTCGGTTTCGACTACGTAAGGCTGTGTCTCGACCACGTAGGGCACAGATACTGTGTAGGGCACAGATACTGTGTAGGGCACGTAGTACGGGACATAGTACGGTTCCTCATAGTAACTGCCATACCACGGTGAGCCGAGATAACCCAGGGAGATGCTCAGCCCGGAACCTCGATAGCCGTACCCGTACCGGCCAAAATAGGCGTAGCCGGGCCGCTTCTGGTGACTACCGTAGTAATTCCTGTCGTAATAACCGTGCATTCTCGCATCATGGTTTGGCGTACCATGAGGTGCGCCGCGATGGTCCGGCCCAATGCGGAACGGGTCGCTATTTCGAGTACCGCTTCGCCCATCATGGTGGGTAATACCTCCATCAGGCGGGTCCCCATGAGGATTGAGCAGACTTCGATAGGGAGTGATATCGCCGGGCTTCCGGTCTTGCAGAGCATCATGAGGGTGCTCGATCGGAAGCCTGGGAAGGCTCGATGGCCCAGTGCCGCCAGCCGACGAACGAGGGTCTGGCCTGAGTTCATTCCGCGACGTGACACCACGATTCGTCTGAAGCCCCTTGACGTCGATCCCGGAATTGTGACCGTCTCGATGACTCTCCGCTTGGGGTGGGCCCTCTTTACGGCTTTGGGACAGGCTCCGGATCCGCTCCGAAATCTCGTCGAGATTCGGCGGCGACAGACTGCTTCGAGACGGTAACCCCTTGCCGGCCGACAGCGATTCCTTGGTCGAGTGGGTCGCCGGATCACGGCCACCCGGCCCAAGCGGCGACCGGGTTGAGAGTGCCGATCCGCCAGGCGTCCGGTCCGGCGACGCATCATGACTGGGCTCGATCGGAAGCCTGGGAAGGCTCGATGGCCCAGTGCCGCCGGCCGACGAGCGAGGGTCTGGCCTGAGTTCATTCCGCGACGCGACACTGCGATTCGTCTGAAGCCCCTTGATGTCGATCCCGGCGTCGTGACTGTCGCGATGACTCTCCGCTCGGGGTGGACCCTCTTTCCGGCTTTGGGACAGGCTCCGGATCCGCTCCGAAATCTCGTTGCGATTCGGCGCCGACAGACTGCTTCGAGATGGTAACCCCTTGCCGGCCGACAGCGATTCCTTGGTCGAGTGGGTCGCCGGATCACGGCCACCCGGCCCAAGCGGCGACCGGGTTGAAAGTGGCGATCCGCCAGGCGTCCTCACTCTCAGGGAGTCGAGGCTTCCTTCGCGGCCAGTTCGACTGACACTCGGGACAGATGCCTTGAAACTCGGCCCCACCGAGGGCCCGCCCGGCCGAGTTATTCCCCGCGAACCGACGCCCGCACCACCGGAGCTTCGGCTGAGATTGGGCGGAGTTGCCCTGAAACTCGATGGACCGCCCGGACTCCCGCCACGAGATGTGCCCATTCCACCACTCATGCCGCGACTGGGTGGTCCACTATTGCCGCCACCACGCGACATTGAGCTTCCCCGTGATTCACCCCGGTCGGAGCGCTGCGCTTGGACCGGTGTTTGCGTCAACATCCATACAAACACCAACGCAACCGCCAGTAGTACCGATTGGCTCGTTTTCTTCTCGCTCTGCATTGGGCTAACCTCGAAGGATTGGCTTATCCTGCTATGAACGACAGGCGCCGCGGAAATGCCGGGGTCCGTCCCCTGTAAATTTTACGCAAAATCCGTTCCGGAAAGCCGATCTCTTCGTGAAGGTAATCGCTAACTCGCTGCCACAAAAAGAGATGCAGCAGAATCGCTGTAATCATCGAGGGTGCCGTTTTGCCGACGTACCAATGCGAATGTCATCCTATTGACGACAAGGCGTCGCATTTTGATCTCGCCCGCCCGACTTATTCCGAGGCTGCCTCGCTAGCGGGTGAGAACTCGCAGCAAACGACCTGTCCAGTATTTCTTGCCGAATCCCACGGCACAAGATACTGCAACTTTGCGGCAGTTGATCGTTGAGCAGCTACGACGGTTCCTCGCCGGCGACGGGCGCCCGGAAGGCTACCCGAGATACTCGATGGGGAACTTCCAGGGCGCGCGATATTCCGGAACCGCCAGCTTGGTTGCCTCTTCGTCCCCCACAATCGCCAGCTTTTTCGGGTCGAACTGAACCGAACGTCCCAGTCGATAAGCAAGGTTGCCCAGCACCAGGGGAATGTCGACCTGGCAGTGATACTCGGGGGAGCAACTCGGCTGCGTACGGGTCTTGATGCACTCAATCCATTCGAACTCGTGCCCCGGCGAGGGCGGTATCGCGTCGTCCTGATCCGGCAAGACTGCCGGATCGAAGTACTCTCCTTCCGGCACCACCTCGTGATTGCCGTAGCTGGCATAGAGCGTGCCTTTCGATCCGAAGAAGTAGATCCCCAGACGCCGCGCCGGTGTGCCGCTGCCAAAATCGTAAGCAAAGCTGTTGATCGCCGACATGGACCACGTGATCGTGAGCTTCGGATATTGGAAGACCATTTCCTGCACGTCCGGCGCGTCGCCGTCGTCGTCGATGATGTACCGCCCGCCCGAGCACGAAACGCCCGTCGGATACCCCGGGGCGAGTGCCCAGATCGGCAGATCGACAATATGGGGCGCCATACCGGGCGTCCATCCACCGCTGTAGTCCATGAAGGAACAGTGATTGTAGGAATTGGCGGCCAGCAGTGCGTTGTAGGGGCGTTCCGGTGCGGGGCCAAGCCACATATTCCAGTCGAGCCCTTCGGGTACCGCCGTATCGGTCACCTTGCCGATACCCGCCGGGCCCTGGTTCATTACGTTGAACGTTCGTACCACACTCACGGCGCCGATGTGGCCGGCACGGATCTTCTCGACCACCCGGCGATAGTTCTCGCCTGCATGAATCTGCGTTCCGATCTGGCAAATCACGTTGTGGCGTTTGACCGCGTTCTTGACGGCCAGGCTTTCCGCCAGATGCAAGGTCATCGGTTTCTGCAGATAGATGTCTTTGCCCGCCCTCGCGGCGTCGATGGCAACCAGGGCGTGCCAGTGAGGAGGTGTCGCGATGATCACCGCGTCCACACTCTTGTCCGCCAGAAGTTCCCGATAGTCGGAATACTCCTTGGCCTGGGGAAACTGGGCAAGAACCGGTTTTCGACGGGCGTCCCAGACATCGCAGACGGCCGTTACTACCACGTCGCCGTGACGAGCGCAGTTCTCGAGATTCCCCCGACCCATGCCGTTGGTGCCGATGATGCCCAGCTGGATCTTGTCGTTGGGCCCCGAAGCTGGGCTCTCGGCGGCACTCCCGTGCCTCGCAGCCAACGTAGCGGCTCCCACCGCTGCGGACGTGCTCAAGAAACGGCGCCGCGATACGGAACCAGACATCCCAGGTACCCCCTTTTCGGATCTATCCAACCGCGTGATGAAACGGGACTCTCGCTCAGTTCACTGGAGGAAGCCCAACGCACCGGCAAATCGCCGGCTCGCTTGGGCGCACAACTGCGCTAAACAAGGCTTACACCCCAGGCAGGCGCGCCCCGCTACCCCACTCGGTTGAAATGTTGCCCTCTTCCAATTCGAGGAACGAAGTATCACCAAAGAAACTACATGCTCGGTTGTGGCCCCGTTCAGTCCACGGGGTCAGAAATACACAGGCGTGTGTAACGCTGGCCAATCAGAACGGCGACCTCCTCAAGGGAGCCCACTGGCAGGACCAAACAGGCCACAACGACAGGAGCAAGCCCGAAGGACGACAGAAACCATCGAGCGAATAGCGACATCCGGCGACGTTTTCGGGTACGCAAAGCCAGTCTCCAAACTAGTGGCAGCACAATCATGCAAGCCCTTAGCAAACTGTTCCGTGCTGTGTGCTTATCTTCGCCCGGCACGGCCCGACTGTCAAGGAAGGGGGCGCAACGAAATTGTGCGGATTGTGACGCCAAGATGAGGATTGTCGCCGCCTTGCAGCCCCGATAAACTCGGATATCTCCCGTCCCACCCACATGGCAGTCCCCATGTTTAATCCAAGCGAATTCCGCAATCTGGTCAGCGGTCGGCAACGAGGATTTCGGGCCGCGTGCCTGCGCACCGTCCTCGCGGGAATCGAACTGCCCTACAGTCTCGCCGTCCGCTGGCGGAATCGGCGCTACGACTGCCACCGCAAGTCGGTGCACAAGGTGGGGGTACCGGTCATCAGCGTGGGCAACCTGACCTTGGGCGGAACGGGCAAAACGCCAATGGTTGCCTGGATTGCGAGGCATTTGCGTCAACAGGGTGTTCGCGTCACTGTCATCAGCCGCGGCTACGGAGCTGAAGCGGGAAGTCGCAACGACGAGGCCGTCGAACTCGAACGCCATCTCCCTGATGTGCCCCACTTGCAGGATCCCGATCGTGTTGCCGCCGCAGCGATTGCCATCGAAGAACTCGGCTGCCAGATGATACTGCTCGACGACGCCTTCCAGCACCGGCGCATTCATCGCGATCTGGATATCGTTCTGCTCGACGCCCTCGAACCCTTCGGCTTCGAACGCGTCTTTCCACGAGGTACCCTGCGCGAACCGCTCGGCGGCTTGCGGCGAGCCAACGCGGTGATACTCACTCGGGCCGATATGATCGATCGCCCCCAACGCGATGAGCTTCGCAAACGCGTCGCTCGCCTCGCCCCTCATGCCGCCTGGGCGGAAGGGACCCACGCCCCCGAAGCACTCCTCGCCTCCGATGGCACCACCGAAAGCCTCGACCGGCTGCAGGGCCGGCCCATCGCCGCCTTCTGCGGGATCGGCAATCCGGCCGGGTTCCGCCATACCCTCAGCCAGTGCGGATACATGGTCATGGCACTCAAGGAATTCCCCGATCACCATCGCTACCAGCGCAGCGATGTCGAGGAGCTGTCCCGCTGGGCCGACCAGTCCGGCGCCGAGGCGGTTGTCTGCACCGCCAAAGACCTCGTCAAGATCGGCGTCAACCATCTTGGACGACTGCCGCTCTACGCCCTCCTCATCGGCATGCAGTTTCTTGAAGGGCAGGACGAACTCCAGTCACAACTCGCCGCACTCGCGCAAACCATTCCGAAAGATGATCCATGAACCGACAACCGCCCACGCCTCAGCAACCACGCCGGGCTCATCTTGCTCGACACCCCGCTTTCGCCGCCGTGTTGCTGGCCTTGGCGACGGTGACTCAAGCCGCACAGCCGTTGCCGGACCGCGGCATGGCCCTCTGGCTCAGTGCCGACCAGGGCGTCGAGACAAGTGAAGGCCGGGTGGTTGCCTGGCGCGACCGCAGTCCGTCCCGGCATCTGGCCCGAGTTCCAGCCGAATTCTCTGGACCGGCCTTCGACGGTGTCCGGAATGCAGTTCTTTTCTCGCAAGGCACGTTGCTGAAAATCGATACCCGGATCCTGCCGGCTTTCGCTCGCCAGTTCACCATTCTGGCGGTCGGACAAGTGGACGAAGCACCGTCGGTCGGGCTGCTTTCGATCCGTAACGCTTCCGTCCCGCTGATTCAGCTCGATGTCGACGAGAATACGAATACCCGGTTCATCGTTCGCGACACCCAATCCCGAACCCTGTCCGCAACAACGAAGTGTATTCTCGGAGCTCGCACGCTTTTCGGTGGCATCCTGACTCAGGGTGAAGCCAATCGGGGGGAAACGGAGGTTCTTTTCGGTTCGCAAACCGAACCCGGCATGACCGGTGACTTCTCCTCGCCTCTGGTGGACTCCGGGGCATGGATCGGCGGCTTGCCCCTGCCGGGACGCCAATCAGTTTTCTGGAAAGGAACGATTTCAGAAATCCTCGTATACGACCGGGCTTTGACCCAACTGGAACTGGAACAAGTCGCAGACTGCCTCACCGCGAAATATGCCCTCAAAGAGCCGGCGAGCCTTGTTGAAGATACCTGGAACATTCTCACCTCGCCACGCCCCGACCGGCCCGTAACGGACGAACTGAAAACCGACGTTTGCGTGGTCGGTGCCGGGAGTGCAGGCGTGGCTGCAGCCCTCGCCGCCGCT
>CAYSCH010000374.1:0-823 GCA_964429355.1 uncultured Planctomycetaceae bacterium
ACCGATTGCTTGAAATGCTCAGTAGGACAGTCGACCCGCAGCACTCCGTCGACGAGAATCCCGATCCGGTCGGCTACCCGTTCCACGTCGCTGAGGATGTGCGAACTGAACAGGATCGTCCGGCCACGGCGCTGGATGATCTGGATCAGCGATTCCAGAAAATCCCGCCGCACGACCGTATCCAGCCCGATCGTCGGATCGTAGAGAATCAGCACTTCCGGGTCAGGCGCAACGGCCAGGGCCAGCGAAACCTGGGCCCGCTGCCCGTTGGACAATCGGCGGATCTTCTGCCGGGGGGAAAGTTCGAAGTGGTCGAGGATCTGGTCGAGGAGCGGCTGGTTCCACTCAGGATAGAAGGCACGCGTGAACTTCACCGCGTCGCGAACCGACATCCAGCGGTAGATCGGATGCCCTTCGGCCAGGTAGGCGATCCGGCGGCGAGCCTCGGGCGAGAGATCGGCCGCGTCCTCCCCCAGCACCGTCGCCGAGCCGCGGGTCGGATGAACCAGTCCGAGCAGCATCTTGATCGTTGTCGACTTGCCCGTACCGTTCCGTCCCAGGAACCCGTAGACAGAACCTCGCGGAACCCGCAGATCGAGGCTGTCGACCACGCATTTGGATCCGTAGTACTTGGTCAACTTCCGCGTTTCGATCACATAGTCCATGCCGACACCCTCGCTGGTTTCCCATCACCATCGGTGACCGAATGGCGGCGGCCATCGAGCCGCCGCCACCCTGGGGTCACCAACCCACCGCCTCACGCCTCTGTCTGCCAATGAAAACTGCCGGCCCGCTCCGCCGCTAACGAAAGAACCTCCTGCGA
>CAYSCH010000374.1:833-9251 GCA_964429355.1 uncultured Planctomycetaceae bacterium
CTGCCGCCGCCATCGTGACGTCACCACTCTCGCCCCACCCCTCTGCCTGCCAATGGCACTTGCCGGCCCGCTCTGTCGCCAGCGCAAGAACCTCCTGCGACGAGAACCCGAGATGTACCGCTTCGGTCAGGAAACGGTCGAGCAGATCGAGCAGCTTCTCCTTGCGGACCTTCCTCGTCAGTTCAGCCTTCGGCCGGGCGACAAATACGCCAAGACCCGGCCGCGAGTGGATCACCCCGTCCCGCTCGAGCTCCGTGTAGACCCTCGCGATCGTGTTCGGATTGACAACCAGGGTTCGCGACAGATCTCGAACCGACGGCAACCGCTGCTCGGGCGCCACCGTGCCCCGCGCGACGGCCTCGCGGAGCTGGTCGCAAAGCTGTCGGTAGATCGGCTTGCGGCTGGTCGGATCGATTCGAAATTCCACAGGAACCTCCCTGAACATCAACTGTACTAGTAGTATTAGTACAGACAACGCTGCTGTCAAGAGGAATTCTTTGGAAATTCGGCAGCGGCCCCAAGAAAGTCGTCGGCTGGTCTCGGCAGCAGCCTCATTCGGGTGGCATCTCCCAGTGGGTCGTATCTGCCGGATGCGACCTCAGCGGCACCGCTGAGAATCGCCCTGGGACACACCTGGGAGGCGTCGGGCACGATCCAGCCAAATCTCCCGTCTCGCGGTGACTGGCGGGGAGACCTGAGGTGGTTCAGCTTTTTGAACAGGAGTCATCAGAAACCCGAAGCGGCAGCGATCCGCCAATTTCGTCTTCTATGCAAAGATCTCGATTCCCTTCGGTGCAGGCTCAGGGAAAGGACTGCTGGAGAACTTGCGAGACTGCCGATCCCGCGGTGCTTGGCACCTACGGCTGTCAGACAGCACTTGGACGCAGCTCATTCGAACCCCACCCCCAGCTCTTTGCCCACCCGCAGGATATACTCCCGCGATCGGTCGTACTCTTCGGCCCCGTTCATGTGCTCGATCATCAGGGGTACATCGGCCGGCAGGGCGGCCAGGCGCTTGAGAAATGTCCTGTAGTCGAGCGATCCCTCCCCCAGCACAACCTCGCGGAAGTGAACTTGCATCTCCACATCCCAGGTGATGTCCTTGGCGTGGCAACTCACGATCCAGGGCCCCAGCTTGTCGAAGCACTCGTTGAGCAGCTCCGTATTGTGATAGAACCGGATCGGGCTGTTGATCAGATTGCATGGATCCAAATGTACGGCAAAAGCGTCGCGATCGACGGCCTTGATCATTGCCAGGTAAGAATCGGCGCTGTCGGGTAAGGCCCAGCCCATCATCTCATAGGCAAGCTTTGCCGACTTTGGCTGGACGGCGTCGATGATCTTGCGCGCGTTTTCAACCACGGCATCCAAGAAGTCGTCGGAGAGATTGTCCGGATGCGGCCCGTACCACACGTCCGGATTCCGCGATCCTGCAATATCCACGCAGCACCGGGCTCCCACCGCCTCCGCTAAGGCAAGTCCCTCGGTCACCTTTGCCACGTTCTCTTTCTGCTTCGATTCATCCGCCTCGAGCAGATTGCACCAGCGGCCCACCTCGGCGATCACCACGTCGTGCTTGGCAAACCCCTCGCGAACGGCGACGATGCCGTCTCTGTCGTCCAGAGACAGATTCGGGCAATAGGCGGCTCGGTAGCCGAGCCTTCGATGAGCGAGCGCCAGTTCTTCAGGGTCTTCCGGCTGCACAAAGACGGGTGCGCCGAGGCGAATCGGCCTCGTGTTCGGTTCGGCGGCGACCAAATGCCCCTTGGCAGCGCACGTCGCCAGGCAGGTTCCGGCAGTCAACAGGGCAGAGTGTTTGAGAAACTCGCGTCGATTGGCGGAAAAAGGATTCACAATCTCCTCCTTGGTAAATGAACCTGACGGAAATCGTTTCCCAAACATATCCTTGGTGGCAGTCTCCGGTTGAGAAAACGCGTCGACCCAGTATACTGGCATGGGTCGTAGATAGGCAATTCTCGCCGACCTCGACGGAATCTCGGCTGAGCCCTTCCCGGCCAGTCGTGGCAAACCGGCCTTCACAGGCTGCGTATTGTGCGTCCTGTTGATACCTGGAAAGACCTTGTCCCATGGGGAACATCTGGATTGCTTTAGGGCTGACGCTGATTGCCGGAATGGCAACGAGTGTCGGCAGTGCCATCGCGTTTTTTGCCAAGCGGACCAGCTACCGGTCTCTCTCGGTTGCCACCGGTTTCTCTGCGGGCGTGATGCTCTACGTGGCGTTCGTCGAGATCTTCGTGAAAGGCACCGATTCGCTGGTTGCCGCCTATGGCGACCAGTGGGGGCACTGGATCAACGCCGCTTCCTTCTTCGCCGGCATTCTCCTCATCGGCCTGATTGATAACCTCATTCCGTCGGCCGAAAACCCCCACGAAACGCACACGGCCGCCGAAACCGCTCCGCTTCACGACCCCGCAGCTCCCATGCCGGATTTCGACGAGATCGCCGCCCATCCAAGAGAGGCAGAGCCGGGCGCCCACGATCACCGCGTCGAACAGTCGAAATTGCTGCGCATGGGCCTGTTCACGGCATTGGCCATTGCGATTCACAATTTCCCGGAAGGGTTGGCCACGTTCCTGGCGGCACTGGAAGACCCGGCCGTGGGTCTGGCAATTGCGATTGCAATCGCCCTGCACAACATTCCGGAGGGTATCAGCGTTTCCGTGCCGATCTTCTATGCGACCGGCAATCGCACCAAGGCTTTTCTCTATTCGTCGCTCAGCGGCTTTGCCGAAGTTGTGGGCGCGGGGCTCGGCTACCTGGGCCTGCGGTTTCTTCTGGGCAACAGCTCGGGGACGATCCCCCCCCAGGCCATGGGAATACTCTTCGGCGGCGTGGCCGGTATCATGGTCTACATCAGCCTCGACGAGCTTCTTCCGACGAGCCGAGCCTACGGAAAAGGCCACGACAGCTTGCTCGGCCTCGTGAGCGGAATGGGCATCATGGCCCTCAGTTTGTTGTTGATGAAGTGACCGTGAAATGAGAGCCCGCCCTGGATCCTGACATGATTGGCGGATCGATGAGCCTTGAAGCGTACCTCTCTCTGGGAGTTGTGTTCGTCCTGTTTCTTGCCCTGGCGAAGAACCTGGGACCTCCCGACATGCTGTTTCTGGGTGCGACGGCCCTGTTGGCTCTTACCGGCATCATTACGCCTGTTGAGGCCTTCGCCGGCTTCTCCAACTCCGGAATGCTTACCGTGGCAATGATGTTTGTGGTAGCCGCCGGCCTGCGCGATACGGGAGTCTTGGACCATGTGGGACACCACATTCTCGGGCGCGCCAAGAACGCCAATGGCGCTCTGGGACGCTTGGCTGCGGTCGTTCTCCCCATGTCGGCCTTTCTCAACAACACGCCGGTCGTGGCCATGTTTGTGCCCGTCGTCATGGGTTGGTGCAGGCGGAATCAGGTTTCGCCCTCGAAGTTGCTGATTCCCCTGTCGTACCTGGCCATCCTGGGCGGCACTTGTACCCTCATCGGCACCTCGACGAATCTCGTGGTGAACGGCCTGATGATCGATCACGGGCTGCCGAGCATGCGGTTGTTCGAAATCGGCATGGTGGGCCTTCCCTACTTCCTGATTGGATTGGCCTACCTGTTCGTAGTGGGGCGAGCGCTCCTTCCCGATCGAAAGGAGCTCTTGGAGCAACTGGGCGACACTCGCCGGGAGTATCTGGCCGAAATGCTGGTACAGCCAAGTTGCCGGCTCATCGGCCGGACGGTCGAAGAGGCCGGCTTGCGGCAACTGCCCGGACTGTATTTGATCGAGATTGAGCGAGAGGGGCGAATACTGGCGCCGGTCGGCCCGGATGAGGTCATTGAGGCTGGCGATCGACTGGTGTTTACGGGAATCGTCAGCAGCATCATGGATCTTGAGAAGATCCCTGGACTGGTCCCCATCGCCGATCCCGACTACGAGGTGTCCCCCAAGCAGCAGCGGCGGCGGCGATTGTGCGAGGCGGTTGTTTCGGGAAGCTCGCCCCTCTTGGGCAAGACGATTCGCGATGCCGACTTCCGCGCAACCTATGGGGCCGCGGTCGTGGCTGTGCACCGCGGTGGCCGACGGGTGGAAAAGAAGATCGGCGATATCACCCTGCTTCCCGGCGATACGGTGCTCCTCCAGGTCCAGCCGCACTTCCTGCGCGCCCATCGGCATGACCCGGCATTCTACCTGGTCAGCGCGGTCGACGATTGGCGCCCCCTGCGCCGCGATCGAGCCGCGATCTGCCTCCTGCTCTTCGCCGGTCTGATTGGCCTGATGGCAACGGGAATCGTATCCACGGTCGTCGCCGCCACCGTGGCCGCCTTCTTGATGGTAGCCGTGGGATGCCTCTCCCCCGGCGATGCCCGCCGGAGTGTCGAGTGGCAGGTTCTGATCACGATTGCCGCTGCATTCGGGGTCGGCACGGCCCTGGAGAATTCGGGGGCGGCAACCGCAATCGCAACGACGCTCGTCCAGGCGACCGAGCGTTTCGGCCCGATTGCCGCGCTGGCGGTTATTTATCTGCTGGCGTCCGTCGCCACCGAAGCCATCACCAACAACGCCGTCGCGGTGATGATGTTTCCGTTCTGCCTGGAGACGGCCCGTCTCTACGACTGCAGCCCGAAGCCGTTTCTGATGGCCCTCGTGCTGGCGGCGTCCGCCAGCTTCATGACACCCATCGGGTATCAGACCAACATGATGGTCTACGGGCCGGGCGGCTACCGTTTCACCGACTTCTTTCGCATCGGTGCCCCCTTGAATCTGATACTCTGGGTCGTTGCCGTGTTTCTCATCCCGATCTTCTGGCCGTTTTGAGACGATCGGCTGCCTCGCCCGCCAGCAACCGTTCTGCTGCACGCTCACCGCTGTGAATGCAGGCCGGAATCCCGACCCCGTCGTAGGCGTTGCCCGCCAGGGCCAGGCCGGGGATGGCACAGCAGAGGGTGTTGATTCTTGCCACCAGATCCAGGTGCCCCACATGATACTGGGGCATCGTTCCCGGCCAATGGGCGGTGATCTGATAGATGGGGTCCCCGGAGATCCCCAAAACGTCGCGCAGTTCATTCAGTACCAGGGGGACGAGTCGTTTGTCGGGCATCTCGGCCATCTCCGGTGCCCGGGCGCCGCCGACGAACGTGCGGATCAGCGTTTTTCCTTCCGGGGCGCGATGCAGATATTTCCGACTGCTGAAGCTGCCCGCCAGGATCGGGCTCCCCTCCACCCCGGGTACCACAAATCCTGCCCCGTTCATGGGATGCTTCACCTGGGAGTTTTCGAAGGCCACGGTTACGATGGCCGTTCCCTCGTGCTCGATGCCCGCCAGGTCGCTGCTCAGCGACAAGTCGATCGATTTCAGCAGGGCGGCGGCCACGTGTGACGGCGTGGCCAGGACGACGGCATCAAACAACTCCGGCGGTCCGCCGGCGGCCGAGACCTGCCACTTCCCCGCGACCTGTGAGATCCTTTGGACGGCCGCGTTCAACCGAATTGTTCCCTCGGGCAAGCGGGCAGCGAGGGCATCGATCAGGCTGGACAGTCCCTGTTCCAGGGTGACGAACATGCTGTAACGGGCGCCGCTCTGATCGACATGCTTACCGGCCGCCCGTTGGGCCTTCATCTGCTTGCGCATGGCCCGGATCAGGCTGCCGTGCTCCCGCTCCATCTCGCGAAATCGCGGCAAGGTGGCCAGCAGACTGAGCTTCTCCATATCGGCCGCGTAGACGCCGCTCACCAGCGGCTCGACGAGCCGCTCGAAGATCTCGCGTCCCAGCCGCCGGCGGACAAAGCCAGCCATGCTCTCATCGGCCTCTTCCCGTCGAGGCGAAAGGAAATACTCTAGACCCGCACGCATCTTTCCCAATGGGCTCAGCACCGGAGTGACCGCCATGGGCCACATCTTCGTCGGAGCCATCATCAGGAAACCGTCGGGCAGCGGATGGAGCCGCTTCTTCCACATCACGAACGTCCGGCGGCAGGCCGGGTTCGTCTGCACAAGCTGGTCCTTCAGCCCGAGCCGGCCTGCCAGATCGAGCCCCCAGGGCTGGGTTGTGATGAAATTGTCGGCACTCAGCTCAACCTGGTAGCCGTTCTCATGCACCGTGGCCAGCACGCCACCAAGCCGGTCCTGACGCTCAAACAGGCGGACCTGGCAATCGGGGGCCAGTTCCGTGATCCGATGCGCCGCTGCCAGGCCGGAGATTCCGGCCCCAACGACGGCAATACTCTGGGGGGAAGATGGGTGGGTGACCATGATGGCTCGGCGGGAGGGCAGTATGTTCAAACTGTCTATCATACCACGCCCGTGGCAGCGGCCGAAGGGCCGGTCGCGATGGAGCGGTTCCTGTCGTCGGGGGCGTCGCGGGATCTGTGCTCGTCCGTTCCTCAGAGGGGAGCTTGAAGGCTGTTGCCGCTACCCCACGATCCGGCTGATGTCTATCAGGTGCAACTGGCGCCCTTCGCCGGTGTGCGGGGAGTCGATGCACACGAGCTTTCCGTTGGGACTGAATCGAGGGTGGGTGTCGCATCGCCACTCGCCCGAATACTCGCTGGGCAAATGGAAGTGGCCCAACGGCGTGCGCCGCCCTGTGGCGACGTGATAGAGATAGGGATTCTGCGTGCGTTCTTCTTTCCCCTGCGGATAGGTGTCGTTGAGGATCCAATGGTTCCCCGGCAAATAGCTGCAATGGCCATTGACGGTCATCTCCCCCTTGCCGACCACTTCCACACTGCCACCCGGTCGATCCTCGAAGAGATAGAAGGCGTCGCCGTGCGCATCGGTTCGCGACCAGGCCAGAATGTGGTTTGGATCGCGCCAGATGAAGTGCGACGTGTAGCCCGAAGGATCGATCACCCGCACTTCCGAGCCATCGGCCGCCGCCGTCAGCATCCGCGTGCCAAAACCCTTCTGTCCTTCCATCCGCCAACGGTGGAGGAACTCGAACCGGCTCCCGTCAGGACTGACGAGGAGGTGATTGAACCAGTGTTTGGCACCCGTGAGGTTGTCCTTGTAGGGAATCGTTACGATCTGGGCCAGCGAGAGGAGCAGTTTCTGCTCGCCGGCGTCCAGATCGACGCGCCAGATTCCCGAACCTTCGGGCGCCAACTCATCCTTATGCGGATCGGGAAGCCCAGCATAGCCGTAGCCGGGGCGCATGTCGTTCACGCGGCGGAAATCGGGCGCGACCGCCCACTTGCCGCACGGACTGACGGTGTAAACAGGAAAGGGAACGGTGCGTTTTTTGCGACTCTTCACGTCGAGGATGTGGCAGACAAAGCGATCACCCTGGCGATCATTCCACAACACTTCCGTCTCCGAGCCCGGCCGCCATTGGAACATGCAGCCTTGCTGCCAGCACCAGGCTCGGCTTTCTCCCAATTCGATCCAGCGGTCGTCGTCTTCAAGATCAACCATGCCCACCTTGATCACGTCGGCGGCGGCCGGCGAGCGGTGCTCGAAGTCGACTTCGTTGCTGAGCGCGTAGCGCCCGGCCGGATCGAACTGGAGTTTGTCGTAATAGGCGAACCAGTGGAACCGGGGACCGCGGGTGATCGTGCGGATCGGCGGGAGTTCTTCCTTCGGCTCGGCAGCCAGCAGTCGGCCGGCAGAAGTGGCGGCTCCCAGGCTCAGGGCGGTGGACTTCAGAAAGCGGCGGCGGGTCAACTGTGCCATGGCAAGGCTTCCTCTGAAGATCTTTCTGCTGCGCAGGTCGGTTCATCAGGTCCTGGCAGGCTGCGGCAGACCTGCAAATTGTGTCATTCGATTAGGGTCACTACACCAAACTGGCCTGGAGACCAGTTCGGTTCGAGGCCGCCACCCCAGGTCATGCGCGCGGCCGGTTCCCGGCCGCCATCGTTGTCGATCAGGGCGGCCGACAGGCCCAGCCGCGCGCCGAGATTCGGCGAAATGCCGAGTTCCGAAAGGGGGATCCGCAGTTCGTAGACGCACATCCCCTTCTCGACGCTGACGGCCATCTCGTAAATCGAGGAATCCCGGAACAGATGTCCGGCGATACGGCCGCCGCTGTGATCCGTAGGGCGAAACAGCGTGTGCGCGCCGCTGCCACCACCTGGGGGGGCTGCCGACAAATAGTACGCGAAGGCCTCCGACGGGTCGCCGCCCCGCGCCGGCTGCATGCCGAGGATCACGCTGTCGCCGCGGACCGCTTGCTCCCCGGATGGGGTGACGGCGGTCAGTGCGTTGTGCACGTCGTCATGGACCCGTACGGCAACGTACAGATTGGACGCATCCCACATCAGGTAACTGATCCCGCTCAAGTTGTCTGGCGTCCATCGGTAGCCGTCAGCCTGATGGGCGAGCTGATTGCGGCCGATTAAGGGCACGGGGCACCGAGTGATCCAGTCGTCGAGCCGCCCGTCGACCGTGATTGGTCTCGTCACTCGATGGGCCTCGGCCACGTAGT
>CAYSCH010000375.1:0-4105 GCA_964429355.1 uncultured Planctomycetaceae bacterium
TACCAAAACTCTCCCGCCCGGGGAATGTCTCATTTCCGACCACGCGCGGTATAAGGCACGCATCCTTTTCGGAGATGGTGGGGCTTCCAGGGATTGCCATCATCGACTACTCCAATCCTAAGGCTTCCTATTACGGACAAGTGGTGAGTACGTTCCCGTTTCTGCACGGGAAGGCTTACAGCACCAGCCAAATGGAAGTCATTCTCAGTTTGCCGCCGGGAAAACTGACTCAGCGAACGTTGATCTATGCTGTGCGGACTCATCCGGATGGTCCTCAGAGTACGGCAGGGAAGCTCGACGATTACCTCCTGGCCGAGGCCGAGAATCACTCGGTCTACCAGGCCAGGATTCGTCTTCAAGGGCACCATGCCTGGGAAAGCCGTTTCCAGCGAATCAACGGCCGCCTGCCCGGGGGCATGCTGGCCAGAGAGGTTTGCGCGGAGAGTTGGCCAGGCCAAAATCTTCTCGAAGCGGCGCTCGATTGCGTGCAGTGTTGGCGTCAGTCGTCCGGGCACTGGAATTCGGTGCGAACTGCGCAACCCGTGTTTGGCTATGACATGCGCAGGGGTGCGAATGGAATCTGGTACGCAACAGGCATCTTCGGCAATCGTTGATAAGGCGATGCGATGAAACGATCCCGCATGCGATCGGATTTCCGGGCGGCAGACCATGCGTGGCTCGCGCCGGCAGCTGAATCTCCCCAAGGGAAGGGGCTTGGACGCGCCAGCCGAGATCGAACTTGAGCCGGATGGGTACGGCCGGCCGACCGAGGTACTGTTGTGTCCATCATAAGTGGTAGTTGTTTCGGCCACCTGTGGCCGACTTTACAGCATTTTCCGTCGGATCGCGTTTCGAGTGTCAGAATATTGCATTTTCACCCCGCAACATGTGGCAAAAAGTCCCCATGTTGCCAAAATGCATGCTAGCCTTCTCATGGTGGGCCACTGTACCACTAACCTCAAAGATCGTGAAATATTTCACAAAGACCCGCGACCAGGGAGCAGGCTGTTTTCAGCTCGAGCGGTAGCTCGCTTTGGCTGGCGGTCCTGCCCCTGTACTACTAACCTCAAAGATCGTGAAGTTTTTCACAAAGATCCGCGACCATCGGGAGCAGACCATCTCAGTTCGAGCGGTAGCTCGTATTGGTTGGCGGCCCTGCCGCCCTGTGCCCGTTGCGGAGGTGTCGTGTTTCCATGATGGCGTAGCCGCAAGTCCATGACAGGCGACTGATCGAGCGAGTTGGATTCCCGCTGGTCGAGAAGTTCGTTGCGTCGCCCGAGCCAACGCGGTGTTGGCCAGTGACCTCCATTATGGAAGAGTTTTTAATTGTCTCAGGTTTCCGAGCAAAACGATGTGCCCCGGGATCGGCACAGCGTGAGGATGGCTTGGGTCGGCTGACAGTCCAATCCGGTCTGCTCGCACTGGCGATCGCGATATGCGCGGTGGGGCCATCGGGCTGCGCCAATAACTGTTTGCCCCGTATCGATCCTTCCGGCGAACGTTTGTTTATCAGTTCGGCTCCGAACCCTCGAGCCAGTTTTCGAGAGATGCCTGCCCCGAGCAGCGTCGGGCGGCGAGTGGAGCTAATCCTCTGTCCGCGAGCCACGGTCGCACCCGTTGGCAGCGAAGTGATCCTGCTGGCGGGGGTCCGCGGGCCGGATCAATATCTGCGGACCAACGAACGGCTCGAGTGGATGATCGATCCGGGCAGCGTGGGGCAGTTTGTCGATTTTGACAAAGGTTCGTGGACTGACCCCTTCGTGGGTGACTTCACCCGGGCGAAGAAGATCGATAACTACTATACCGTCAACACCACTTCCAGACGTCTGCTGCGACTGACACGGGGTACTCCCGACGCGACGGATGATGTGGAGGTACTCAAGGGACAGGCCTGGGTTACCCTGACGTCGGCCCAGGAGGGGACGAGCGACGTGACCGTCTACTGTCCTGGTGTGACCCCGTGGGATGTTCGGACCGAAGCATGCCAGGTCCATTGGGTCGACGCCCAATGGACGTTTCCCTCGATCGCGACCGCCCAAACGGGTGGGAGGCAGATGCTGACCACCACCGTCAATCGTCAGACGGACCATGCGCCCCGCAGTGGTTGGTTGGTTCGCTACGAGATTACCGACGGCCCGCCCGCCGGTTTTGCGCCGGATGGGTCGCAGGTGGTTGAGATTCCGACCGATGCCCAGGGCAAGGCCGTGGTCGAGCTTTTTCAGCGGCAACCCCAGGCGGGAACCAACAAGATCTCCATTCAAGTTATCCGGCCGGCGGGATTGGGGTGCCCAGACCAGCAGATCGTGGTGGGGCGGACATGTCTGGCACAGACGTGGTCCGCACCGGACCTGGGTGTTCGTGTGACCGGTCCGAGTGCGGGCAGCATTGGCGCGAACCTCGGTTTTCGTATCGAAGTGCGGAACCCGGGCGACATGGCTGCAGAGGGCGTGATCTTGACCATGCCGCTGCCTTCAGGGCTCAGCTACGTAACGGCAAGCCCGACTTCCGAAGCTGCGGGGGGCACGCTCCGATGGAATCTTGCGCGGTTGGCAGCCGGCGAAGTGCGCTCGATCGCGTTGGATCTGCGGGCAGAAAAGGCGGGGCAGTATGAGTTGTGCCCCGAAGCAGTTGCTGCCAATGGATTGTCGTCGCGGAGCTGCACCCAGGTGGCGATCGGGGCCGCGGAACTGACGCTCGAGGTGCTTGGTCCGATGGAGGCGGCGATAGGAGATACCGTGACGCATCGGATCGTGGTGGGCAATCGTAGCTCGGTCCCGGCAACCGCCCTGGTTCTGACCGATGTGCGAGATCCCGGCCTGGAGCATGCCATATCCAAGTTGCAGATTGAGAAGTCGGTGGGGACTCTTGGCGCGATGCAGTCCCAAGAGGTGACGATCACGTTCCGGATGCTGGAAGCCGGTCAGCAGTGTCATACGGTGCAGGTTACTGGGGCGGGCGGACTTCAGGTCAGCCGCCGCGTGTGTATCCAAGTTCGCCGGCAGGGTGTTGCCCAGCCGGCTCCATCGCAGCCGCCTGCGACTGAGTCGCCGTGGAATCAGCCGGGAGCGACCCCTGGTGCTGCGCCCGAGGCTCCCCCCAGCGTGCCTCCGGTGGCGCCGAGCCTGCCGCGATTTGACGTGGAGGCGTACTTTGCCGTGGGTGGCGAGCCACCGATTCCGATCGATAGAGCGACCGCTGGAGAGAGCATTCTGCTGATCGTCGATGTGACGAGCCCTGAAGGGAAAGACCTCAGCGGTTTGACGGTTGCCGTCGACAGGGATGTGAGTGCCAGGTCTTTCAAGCCCCAGGAGGCCTCGGAAAACTACCAGATCGAAAACCTGAGGATCTTCTGGCAGAATCAGGGCGTCGCGGGGGACTCTCGCGGGCGTTTTGCCGTCAAGTACCTGTGCCAGGAGGCGGTGGCCAATGCTCGTTTTCGCGTCACAGTGAGGGATGCCAACGGCCAGCAGCAGACTCGCGATGTGTCGATCACGGTTTCTCCGGCCCAGTCGTCCGCCCCCGCGGTACCGCCGGCTCCAAAAATGGAGACGGGGCAAGGGCTCGATGTGCAGATCGATACAACCTACAATCCAGTCCGCCAGGGGACGGCCTTCACGTATCGTGTCTTGGTGACCAACAACGGCGCCGTGGACGACCGTGACATTGAGTTGGCGGTGGCATTCCCTTCAGGCCTCACGCCCCGCGCCTGGGGAACGATACCGTCCCGCTTTTCGATTACGGGGAATGTCGTCAAATTCGATTTGATCCCCTCGTTGCCTGCGGGGGACCAGATTGAGTATATAATCCAGGTGAAAGCCGAGCGAATCCAGCAGGGGTACGAGGTTCAGGCGTCGGTGCGCAGCCGGAATTCGCCGGACGGTGTTTCTGCACAGGATATTCTCGACGTTACCCCTGCAAGTTGAACGGTGCTTGGTGTGGGCTGAAATGTCACGTTTTGTGGTCCTTCAACACGATCACCCGGAACGTCTTCACTGGGACTTCATGCTGGACCAGGGCGAGTCGCTGGCTACCTGGGAGTTGCCGATGCCGCCCGCCTACGAACACGTGTTGCCCGCGCGCCGGCTCGCCGATCACCGGCGGGATT
>CAYSCH010000375.1:4115-9233 GCA_964429355.1 uncultured Planctomycetaceae bacterium
ATACAATATAATATTATGCCCACAAACAAGAATGCAATGACCAGATATAAGATACTTGATGAATTGCTAAGCAGTCGGTATCATAATTATTCCCTCGATGACCTCACCGAGGAAGTTAGCAATCGCTTGGCTGATATGTATCCAGACACACATGGTGTGGTACGTCGTACCATTGAGAAAGATATTTATTATCTTGAATATGAAGGTCCGGTTTCTGCCGGGCGAGGAACCGTGGTGAGGTGGGACGAGGGGGACTTCCAGTGGGTTGAGAAGAACGCCGGTTGTATCGTCGTGGACCTCAAAGGTGAGAAGATCGTCGGACGTGTGCGGATCGATAGTGGTGCAGAGACGGGTGACGTTTGTTGGTACCTGACGACGGTATGACCGGACGCTCGTCACGGGGGTGAACTGGCTGCGCCTTTCGCCTCGGCGGCTGCCTTCTGGACGTGGGCCGGAGTCTTGCCGCGGGTCTCGGTCGTTCCGCTCACATAGACTTCATGGTCGGCCAGTTCAATGGTATCGACGACAACCAGTTTCTTGCCGTCGATCGTGGGATCGATGTGAATCAGGGCCACTGGATCCCCGTCGGTTTGTTGCCACTCGATCAGAAATCCTTGCTGCTTTGCCAGTTGGCTGATCTGGTCGAGCACATTGGCCAGCGGGAGCGGCAGGGCACCTGCGTGAACGCTGCGGATGCGAATCGCCAACACACCCGGTTCGGCCAGGTAGATCTCGAGGGCGACCGACAGGACCGTTTCGATACTCCCTCGCTTCGCCCGACAGGCCATTCGGAGGCGGCCGGTTTCGATGAAGACTCGCGGTTCGGCCAGTCCTGGCGGCAGCGCGCCTGCGTGGTTTTCCTCGAGGTCCACAGCAAGCCAGCCATTGACTTCCTGCTCGGTAACGAGTGCCTCCCACCGGCCCGTCTTTCGCACATCACCCGCCAGGAGCGTCGACTTCTGGATCATCGTGTCGCTGGCCTGCCGCTGGTCGGCCGGTTCTGCATCAAGTACCTTCGCGTAGAAATCGGGAACGATCTGAGAAGCTCGCCACAACACGAAGAGGGCGACACATCCGACCACCAGGAGCGAGAAGGCTACAATTGCCGCAGTGATCAAGACTCTCTTCAATCCCAACACTCCTTCTCACGCGGGCTAGCGACAAGCCCTTTCCTGCTCGCCTGCCCTGCAGCTCCCCCCTGTGAGGGCCTCCTCCCGGCCCTGCGTCCGACGCCTTCGACTGGATCGTAGGAATCTCCCGTGGGCGTGTCAATGTGGATCGCATCGCTTAACTTTTCTGCAGAATGGGCTTAGAATCGATTGGGCAGAACACCGAAGGAGCCAAGCCATGGCTGCGTCACATCGCCGGAATGCGCGAGCGTTCACTCTCATCGAGATGCTGGTGACGATCGCGATTATCGGAATTCTGGTGGCGTTGTTGCTTCCCGCCGTCCAGGCCGTTCGCGAGTCCGGTCGGCGGATGCAGTGTCAGAATAACCTCAAGCAGCTGGGACTGGCTATTCAAGAATACCATTCTGTCCAGTCGGCATTTCCCCCTTCGTCCACCGATGTTCCGTACCGACACAGTTGGGTCCCGTTTCTGTTGTCCCACATCGAAATGGAGTCCCTCGGCATGGATTACGATTGGAATGCACACTGGGACGATCCGGCCAATCAGAAGGCCGTCAATGCCAGGATTGGCCTCCTCATCTGTCCGTCCACGCCCGAATCGGATCGAGTGGATCGTCTTGACGTCGGAAAGACGGCTGCCATTGGCGACTACGCCCCCCCCGCTCGCGTATCGCAGGTGCTTGTCGAACTCGGATACGTGCAGCCCATGCATGATCGGCGCGGCATGCTGACGACGGGGGATCGAGTTCAGGACATCCACGTTGAAGACGGGATGAGCAATACCCTGGCCCTTCTTGAAGCGGCGGGGCGCCCTGTGTTTTTCACGCGATTCAAGCCTGCCCCCCCCAACAGTAGCCCTGGCGGCGGCAATCCGGATGTTGTCGGAGGACGAGTCCTGGGAGCCGGTTGGGCCGACGACCGAAACGAAGTGACGGTTCACGGGTTTACTCGTGATGGGCTCAGCGCTCCGGGCCCCTACCCTATGAACTGTACCAATAATGATGAAGCCTTCGGCTTCCACATCGGCGGGATCAATACGGTGTTTGGAGACGGGGGCGTACGGCTTCTCAGCGAAACGATTGCGATCGAGGTCTTCGCCGCGCTGGTGACGAGTAACGGTGATGAGATCCTGGATCAGGCAACCTACTGATCGGGCGGTGGGTACAACCTTTCGGAGTCAGTTGCCGTTTGCCGGCAGTTCCGCAAAATCCCTCGGGAGTTTTCTATGACGCGATTTGCTTTAATCGTCAGTGTTTTTGGCTGTGTTCTCGCGTCCTCTGTCTGGGCGGGGGAGCCAATCATGCAGGAGGCGGGGCCAAAACCGGTTTCTGAACTGATCGCTTTGCTTGATTCGGCAGATAACGCGGCAAGGTTAGACGCCATTGCGGCCCTGGCCGATCGGGGAAAGGATGCGGCGACAGCCGTCGATGCTCTGCTCAGGCAACTGGACGCAGAAGATCCTGTGGTGCGTGGGTCGGCTGCCACGGCGTTGGGAGCGATTGGAGCCGAAGGAGACAAGGTTGTGCCGATCTTGATTGCCCATTTCTCCGACGGCGAGTTCATGGAGCGGTATGAGCCTCGGCACGAAGTGATTCCGCTGTTTGCCGTTTACGGCTTGGCGGCCGCAAAATTTGGCGAAGCCGCGCTTGACGCACTCATCCAGGCATTGCAGAGCGACTCGGATCTGGCCTTTGTGGGGGCGGCTGTCGGGCTGGAGAGCATGGGCGCAGGGGCTGCGAAAGCCATGCCCCAGATCATGAACATGCTTCGCGGCTCCGATCAGAAACGTCGTCGAACGGCAGCGGGGATCGTGCGCGGGATAGGTCCTTCGGCTGCGGAAGCGGTACCTGTTCTCGTCGAACGACTCCGGGACGACGATTTTCATACCCAGTATTGGGCATGTCGGGCCCTCGGCGCAATCGGTCCGGCCTCGGCGACAGCGACAGGCGAATTGCTCGATCTGCTGGCCAACGGGGCGGTGTCGGTCCGCCGCAACGCCGCCATGGCACTCGGCAATATTGGGCCCGATATCGGCCCTGATGCGGTTGCCGCATTGATTCAGGCGGTGGGCAAGGATGCGATGGCTCCGGTGCGGGAGGAGGCGGTTGTTGCCCTGGGCAAACTCAAACCCTATGCGAAGGACAGCGTGCCGGTTCTCAAGAAAGCCCTGGAAGACCCGGAGTATCCAGTTCCGACGCACACGGCCCGCTCCCTCTGGCTGCTTACGGGCGATGCGAACGAGGCGATACCGGTACTCACGCGGGCAATGAACGATCTGACGCACTTTCAGCACGCCGCCGAGGTGCTTGGTGAGATGGGGCCTGAGGCGGCCCCGGCGGTGGATCGCCTGGTCGAAGCTTTGGGGGAACGGGATCCCGACGACCGGGTGGCCGCGGCCCTGGCCCTGGCTCACATTGGCGCCGCGGCGGCCAAGGCAAAACCGGCCCTGGAGACACTCCTCGAAGATGAACAGCCCCACGTGCGCGAGGCGGCCAAGACGGCCCTGGAAGCGATTGCCGGCACGTAACCGAATGCTCTATTTCCCGCAGTAGTCGATTGCCCGGGCGATCTCGCTTTTCAGGTCGGGACGCCGTACGATGCGATCGACAAACCCATGTTCCAGGAGGAACTCGCTCGTCTGAAAGCCTTTGGGCAACTCGATGTGGATCGTGGCCTTGATGGTTCGCGGGCCGGCGAAGCCGATCAGGGCTTTCGGCTCGGCGAACACGAGATCCCCGAGTGAGGCGAAACTGGCGGCTACTCCCCCCATGGTCGGGTTCGTCAGTACGGAAATGAAGAGTCCTCCTGCTTGATCGTAACGGGCGAGGGCGGCCGAGACCTTGGCCATCTGCATCAGCGACAAAACGCCCTCGTGCATCCGGGCCCCGCCTCCCGATCCGGAAATGATGATCAGAGGAAGGTGTTGCTGCGTGGCTCGTTCGATCAGCCGCGTGAGCTTCTCGCCCACGACAGACCCCATGCTGCCCATGATGAAGGAGGAGTCGGTCACACCAAAGGCGACCCGCCGGGCTCGGATCATGCCGGTTCCGACAATGGCCGCGTCCTTGAGCCCCGTGCGAGCCTGCTCGTCTTTGAGTCGCTCGAAATAGGCCTTCTTGTCGAAGAAGTCGAGTGGATCGGTCGGTTCAAGATCCGAATCCCATTCCTCAAAAGTCCCCTCATCGAGAACCTGTTCGATTCGCTGCCGGGCTGAAACATACCAGTGATAGTCGCATTCGGGGCACACGCCTTGGCGGCGCTCGGCCTCTTTGCGAAAGATCGTTGCCTGGCAGCCTGGACAGCGTCGCCACAACCCTTCAGGCACGCCGCGTTTGGGGCGGCGAATCATGCTAGTCCAACTGCCTTTGTCCGAAGCTCCATTATCACTTTGGCCATCGGATGCCATACATCACTCCTGGAAGACAACGGGAAACGGCCATGCCGCTGCCCGAGTAGGGTTGGTGGTTTGTTCCTGGCCGTCCTGGAGCCGCTCCGATGAGCATCCCCGCTCCGGCTGCCATTCGCCCGAGTGGGATCTTCTTCCGGGTTCTGGGGCAGGCTCCTGGAGACGATACCAAATGACCGCGTCGTTGCCCACGCGAGACCGGCCGTTTTGTGGGGATCTTTCACGACGACGCTTCGACCGGTGCGAGCGCCAGGAGTTCCCAGTTGCCTCGCTCCTGCGCCGCTTGCCAGAGGTCACCGAGAGAACCGTGGGTGAAATAGCGGCGCACCAGGCTGGCCAGCGGTTCCGGGACAACCAAACCGACCACGCCCCCCTTGTGGCGTTTCAAGATCTTGGCCATGGCCGCTCGGACACGATCGTCGGCCGCGTCGAGAGTCTCACCTTGGGGCGGACAGACACATTCGGGTGTATCCTGCCATTGGCGGTAGACTCGCGGCTGCTGGCGGTGGATCTCGTCGGTTGCCATCACCTGCCACAGACCGTGATCGAGATTTCGCAGTCGTTCCAACTTCCGGCATTTCA
>CAYSCH010000376.1:0-9188 GCA_964429355.1 uncultured Planctomycetaceae bacterium
CAGACTGCGGCGGGAAACTGGGAGCAGAAGCGAATATCCCCCGAATTGAAGCGGCGGATATCCTGGATGCCGTACTTCATCATGGCCAACCGCGTGAGGCCGAGTCCGAAGGCGAACCCGCTGTACTGGCTGGTGTCGATACCGCCGAACTGGAGAACCCGGGGGTGGACCAGGCCGCAGGGAATCAATTCGAGCCATCCGTCGCCGCAAGTCGAGCACTTCTTTCCGCCACAGAGAAGGCACTGCAGATCAAGCTCGAATCCCGGCTCGACAAAGGGAAAGAAGCCAGGCCGCAAGCGGACGGCCACGTCACGGTGGAAAATCTCACCCAGCAAGGCCTTCATCGTCGCGATCAGATTCGCCACGGAGATATCGCGGTCGACGACGAGACCTTCACATTGATAGAAGGTCGTCTCGTGGCTCGGATCCATGGCTTCGTAACGAAAACACCGGCCGGGAAAGATTGCCCGCACCGGCGCGCCGAATTTCTCTAGCGTCCGCACCTGGTTGGCCGACGTGTGGGTCTTCATCAACATGCCGTTTTCGAGCCAGAACGTGTCCTGCATGTCGCGAGCCGGGTGGTCTCCCGGGATGTTCAGGGCATCGAAGTTGTAGTGCTCCGTCTCCACATCCGGACCGGTGAGGACCATGAACCCCATGCCCTGAAAAATGTCTTCCAGCTCCATCTGCACGAGCGTGATCGGATGGAGGGAGCCGAGCGAGTGCCCCGTGCCAGGTAGCGTCAGATCCAGGGCGGGTCCCTTCCTCGCCGCCTGCCCCGACTTGGCCGTGGCCGCCGATTCCCCCAGTTTCTCGGTCGCCAGCGTTTTCAGCGCGTTGAGCTGCTGGCCAAAGCTACGCTTCTCGTCATCGCTGAGCTTGCTGAAATCGGTGTTCTTGGCCAAGGTGGTTATCAGGCCTTTGCGCCCCAGGTGCTTGATCCGCACCTCCTCCACCGCCTGGGCCGAATCCGCCGCCGCAAGATCTGCCAGGAACTGCTCACGTATCTCTTGCACGGCACGTATCTCTTGCACGGAGATCACCTCCTCCGGACGGTCACAGCAGACGCCGTCCCAAAAACCAGAAATCGATATCGACGAATCGCCGCTTTTTCCGGATAGCACGGCAAACCGGCAGTGCCGAATTCCGTATTATTACCTATCCCAAAACCACAAAGAAGGCCTCCCACCGGCGGAAAAGAGCCTGCCTCGGCGATCGTGGTGGGATCGGCTCTCACATCCTGGTCAAACGAAACGGGGGAATGGCAAACCCCACTCGTGGCTGCTTCGTCCGGGAAAATACCTCGTCTGCCGATGGTCCTGTCGGGCGGCTCATTTGCGTCTTGTGGCCAGTCTGCGGTATGCTCGGATCCAGCCTTTCTTCGCAACTGAAGAATCTCGTAATACTTCCTTCAGCCAAGTGAAGTAGCTGGAAAGGTCGGCAGGCGGAACCTCAGTTGAGTACGAACACGCTCAGATGCATGATATCGCTCAACCCACGTTCCCAGCCTTCCGACCGACAGTCCTGCTACTGCGGATGGTTGAGTAGATACAGGAATTCCTCGCCTGTTCCGGTTCCATGAAAACACTCAAACACTCCAAGAGCACGATGGCTGAGGGCATATCCCTTCTCCTTTGGATGGGTCTGATCGTGATCGTGGCTGGTTGCTTTCAGATCTACTTCTTTCACGCGGTGTGGCCGGAAAACCGCCTGTTCGCACTGGGTTTCCTGGCCAGCGAGGCGGCCGTCGGGTTGCTGGTACTTTTTGTGGCGATGACCAAGATCCGCCGTAACGAGACCTTTGTCTGCATCCTCGACGATGAACTCGTGGAGTGTGTCTGTCCCGACAAGGCCCGTGGCGACACTTTCCGGCTGAAACTCACAGACCTCGTCCGTATCGAGCAACAGCAGGAAGGCGATTCCCATCGCTGGTATCTCCACGACCGTCAAGGCAGGCGGCACTGGTTGACCGGTGCTTACCGTAATCCGGCCGACCGGTTTGTCCGCCGGATTCAGCAGCTCTTTCCAGACATTCCCCGAATCCGGACCTGACGGTTCCAGGACCACTTTCAGGGATTGGCTCCCAGTCCATGACGGTTGGACCCGAGCTCCCCGGCGTTGCCGATGATCCCTGGGGACCGAGAGCTTGAAGCCCGGATCTGAAAACCCGGGCGGGGGCAGGCGTGAGGTGGGATCTTGCCAAGACAGGACCTCTGCCAGGCGTTGTGAATCAGAGAGACCCATGCCCCTGTTAGTCTGCGCAAAATAAAAAAAGATTGCCGATTTCGTAAATCTTTCTGATTATTTCAAAAGATCTGCCTCGGGGATTCCGATAATGTCGCTGCCGAAGCCCCAACCTGGACGGCTGATAGGCAAACATCCCCCCGAATAGAGGTGCTTGAGATGAGACGGTTGGCACGGAACGTCGGCACTCTCGCCCTGGGCTTGATGCTCGCGGCAACGATGAGTGCAGTGGTGTCCGCCCAAACCACGACCGCAAGTGGAGGCTCGCGAACCGTCTGGAAGCACCGAGTACTGGACCAGGAACCCGCCCAGACATCTCATCAACAGCCCAGTTGGTCGCCCTACCGCCCTGGCCAGTTCGGCGCCCAAATTCATACCGTCTCTGAAAGTCAGTCCCTTCCGATGATGGCGACCGAATCGCCGCTGGAAGCAGGACCGCCCGTCTATGACAATGGCTGCGACCACTGCGACTCGGGACTGTCGTGC
The DNA here is from genome assembly GCA_964429355.1 of uncultured Planctomycetaceae bacterium. Taxonomy (GTDB): domain Bacteria; phylum Planctomycetota; class Planctomycetia; order Pirellulales; family Thermoguttaceae; genus JAAYAY01. The sequence goes on from CAYSCH010000376.1 coordinate 2,731, forward strand.
GACTCCTGTTCATCCTGTGGCCCGGAAGGTTGCAGCGAAGGGTCTGCCTGCGGTCCGATAGCGTGCGGCGATGGGCTGGACTGCGGCGGCGGTTGCGGCTGGCACGAGTGCAGCGCCCTCGGTGCCGCCTTCGTCCACGTCGTGACGAATCTCAATTACTTCGCCGGAGTGCATGGTTTCAAGGGGCCAACCGACCTTGGACGCAATGGTAACTTCGGCTTCAACTACGGCATGGTATGGGGTTCGCCCCTGTGCGATTCATGGGGCCTCGGCTATCAAACGGGCGTGAGTGTCGTCCACAGCAATTTCACGGGGGATCAGGTTGTCGACATCTTTTCGGCCGACCACCGGGATCAGGTCTTCTTCACCTCGGGCATCTTCCGCCGGGCCATGTGTGGCGGGATCCAGTGGGGTGTTGTCTACGATCTGATGCGCGACAACTACCGCGACAACGCCACGACAGGGCAGATCCGCACCGAGATTGCCTTCTCCCGGCCCGGCTGTCACGACTATGGTTTTTTCGGGGCCTTTGGGGCCAACAATGACCGAATGGTGGTCCCACTCGTGGATCAGGTGATCACCGAGGTTGATCTGGCACCCCTGGACATCTATTCGATCTTCTATCGGCGATACTTCACTGGCGGCGGCATCGGGCGAGTCTGGGGAGGTCTGACCAATGAAGGCGATCGGGTCTTTGGTGCGGACGCCACCGTTCCCCTTGGCACCTCCTGGGCCCTGGAGAACTCCTTCACCTACCTTGCCCCCAAGGACGGCGGCACAACCGGCCAGGAACGCGAGAGCTGGGGAGTCTTTCTCCGCCTGGTCTGGTATCCCGGCCGCAAGGCAACCTGCGAAATCAACGACCCCTACTCGCCGCTCATGGCAGTCGCCAACAACACGAATATGCTGATCGACGCCAATCCTCACTAAGTGCGCTCTGACCAGATTGCCACCGAGGTGGCACGCCCCTGAACGCAGCGAAGGGCGTGGTTTGTGAGGGCACCACGCCCTTTCCAGTGCGTGCCAACCAATTGACCAACTTGCTTCTGCGCCCTGAGCCGGTGCCAACAAGCGAATTCGGGGGAGAGTGGGCCGCTTCGGCGGCCCCTTTCTTGTTTCTTGGAGCGCCCTTCCGTGGACGCGAACGTTCCCTCAGGGCCTCCTATTCCGCCGCGGCAGGCACGGTCTGCTCGGTCTCCACCTCAAACCGAGATTCCAGTTCCGCCACTCGCTTTTCGAGCCGGCCGACTTTCTCGATCAGCCGCATCTGGATGAACCATCCCGGTACCGAGACAACCAGCACGAAGAAGACAACCGCCCAGATCCCCCAACGAAAACCTCTTGCTTCAGAGTTCATACGCTGTTTTCCTTGTGGATCGGCGTCACTCCAACCACGCCGCATTCAACCCGGCCAGATACGCCGAATAGGCCTTGCTCAACGCCGCCGTTCCAACCGCATCCTTGTGGATCCAGAACCGGTAACTCATCTGCACCGGCTTGCCAGCCTGGAGCGTTTCGGGATACACCCCAGGCCAACCCACGCAAAGCGGTCCATAGTAGCGGAGGAGCCACTCGGGCGGGTAGTCGGGGTGATCCGGGGCAATGAAGATCGCCGCGCCGCTGGCCGCATCACGGCCGTCGAACTTGCTGGTGAAGTCAGACCAGCGGAGAATCGTGGTCGTCAGGTCGCCAGGAGTCGGACCGCTGGGCACGGTGATCACTGTGGATGGATCGCGTGGAACCGGCGGGCGGAACCGCACCGTCAGGCCGCCGTAACTCTTGCCTTCCGCACCCAATAGCGTGACCGGCTTATCGGTTGGGATCAGCGTCAAGTCGATGTCGACGGCCCGGGCGTTGCCGGCAGCATGGTAAACACGGAGCCAGACACGCTCGATCATCACCTTCTTCTCCCCCACGAACCAGCCGTTCTCGACGCCCAGGACCGCGGCAGCCGGTCCCGACTCGCGCGCGAGCCACGCGACGAACTGCTGTCGGATCGTGGCACCGGCCCAAAGATCGTGTTCCACTCCGTCGACGCTCACATGGGGCCAGGTCCAGAAGATCCCGTGGTGATGGTAGTGGTCGCGAGGAAAGTCGTCGGTCAGGACCTCGCCGTTGAGGCCATGGACTGGATGGATGTAGCAGGCCCGGCTGCGGCGGTGTTCGGTCGTAGGAACACTCTCGTTGGTAATTACGCCGAAGTTGTAGACCAAGACCGGCTGATCACCGTCGCTGATCTGTATGGACCTGTCGTTCAACTCAACCAGCTTCAATTCAACGGGTGCCTCACTGGGTTTCTCGGCTGTTGTGAGTTTCAAGCGGCGGTCCTTGCCGACTCGCTCTCCCGGAGCGATGGTGGCCACGATCGCCGACCCGCCCTCCGCTGGAAGTCCTTCGGCAGTAACCAGGGGCACGGCCTGGGCCACCGGCCGATGGTCGGGATACCCGGCCTCGACCAACGTGAGTTGCGTGCCTGGCGAGAGAGCTTGGCCTTTGGGAGCCTCGATCTGGAGACTCAGTGGCTCGCCCAGGCCGGTAATGGCCAGGACAGGCTCACCGATGGGGGCCGATTCGGCGGAAAATGTTGTGCCGGAAACGCAGGCAATTGCCGCCTCACAAAACGTATGAGTTTCCCACGGGCATGGATGTGCATGGCCGGTGGTTTTGCCAGCGGCTCCAAGATCTTCCTTCCCAAGGGCTCCGCTCTACCGAAATGGTCAAAACGGCTTTCCGAACGGCGGCGAATACCCCTCCGGACGGGATTGCCCGAATCGCTGTAGAGGTTGAAGACGGGTCCAAGATAGCTCACCTCACAAAATGAGACAACCGGGAGTATGCCATGGCCGTTCTCAATATGTGCGAACAGCCACTGCGGCCCCGTTGCGGCGGGCGGAGAGGTAGGCACTGTAGATCGTCGAAATGCTGTCGGCTGCCAGAAGACTGTCGCTCTCGACCGGGTCGCCGTAGGCAATCGTGCGATAAAAGGCCTCGATCTCCTGCGGGTAGCCCGTAAACCAGTCCTCATCGGGCGACGTGCAGGCCCACCCCTGTTTGGTACCGATCTTCTCAACCACGTAGATGTCTTCGAAGTTCGATTCGACCAGGTTGTAGGTCTGCATCGCCGTGTTGGGGTTGATGTTGCAGAGGGTGCGATGATTGTTGGCGCAAATCTCCAGCCAGTTGTGGATACCGCCGAGAACGATGTCGCTGGTCACCAGCGTGGCGATCGTTCCGTCTTCGAACTCGACGTGGATCATGGCGAAGTCGTCGATGTCGTAGTAGTCCTTGCGGATGTGTCCCTCGTCGCGGAACTTGGGCGTGCGCGTGATCGCGTGGGCGCGGGCGGTGACACTCTTGGGGTGGATGGGTTTGCCGTCGCGGGCACGCCCCTCGACCCGCTTGAGATACAGCGCGGCCGTGAGCGGATGGCACCCCTTCCCGATCAGGACACCGCCGCCGCAACGGGCCGTGTAGGCATAGTCCACCGAGTGGGAACCGCTATGGGCCTCTTCACCATGGATCCAGAGGATCTGCCCGCCGGTCTTCTCCAGAATTTCACGCTCCTTTTGAACCGCGGGGGCGTAGACCCAGTTCTCGGCGTAAAGGAGCCGGCCCTGGCTCTTTCTCTCCGCTTCGAGGATCCGGTCGACGCTGGCCAGGGCCGTCTCAAGGGCCACTTCCATGTCGGCCTTGTCCCAATGAAACTCTTGCGACCCGTCGCCAAAGTAGCCGGTCAGCGGCTTCTCGCAGATCACAAACTTTCCCCGATCCAGTGCGGCGACGGTCGTCGGCTCATGGGCTATGGGAGGAACGCACACATGCACGGCGTCGACTTCGTCCAGCAGCGCGTCGAGGCTGGCAAAGGCCCGGATTCCGCGCCTTTCGGCATAGGTCTTCCCCCCATCGGCGTCCTTGGTGAACACTCCCACGACGTCGACGCTGGTGCCGTAGACCTTCTCGAGCGCTTCAAAATGAAAGGTCGACGAAAAACCAGACCCGACAATACCGGTGCGAACTGTTTTCTTTTCCATCGGAGGAGCCCTTCCGTGCCGAGAACAAAGGCAAATGGTCGTGTACGTTACTGCCCATGGGAGACGCGCCACGTTGCGAGGATCGCTTATCCCGCGGTCAGGTAGGCCAAAAAATCGAAGAGCCACGGGTGGCTCCAGGGGTTCCACGTCGGATAGCTTACCGACAGGACCGATATGCCGAGCAGCACAAGGGCCAGGCCGCGGGTCCATTTGCGTTGGGCACAACGATCCGCACCAGGCAACATGCAAACCAACCAGAGTGGAGCGAACCAGAAGGCCCATCGCAGTCCGGAGGTCATCCCGCCGTAGTTCCGATTCTCCTGGGGCTGCATGAACAGGTAGAAGCAAAGACACACGGCCGTCACGGCGGCAACCAGAATTGCCATCTGGCGCAGCCTCGGATCACCCGGGGCAGTCAGCCAGATACCAAGCCCAAAGGCGGCGAGGATCCAGACCGGCGTAAGCGAGAAGATCCCGTGGTGGCCGACGAGGGCATGGAACGCATAGGTCCACTCAGACGGTTCACCTCGGTCGACCCCTTGGCGATCTCGCCAGTAGGAGTCCACGATCTTATCGTCGGGATGTCGTTGATATTCGTAGTCGTACCAGTCTTTTTGCGTGTAGGCCGGGCGGAGCGTTTCGTGGGCGGCCCAGTTGGTGGCAAAGAAACCCGCAGTCACCAGCAGGGCAGCCGGCACCCCGGCGAGCAGGGTTTGTTTCGGCGCTTTCCAGAGCAGGGCCCCGCCGAGAGCCGCCGTAAATGCCGCTCCCGGCAGTTCGCAAGCCACCACAAAAGTGGCGAACAGTCCGGCCGCGGCGAAGTAGCGAAGCCGGTGCTCGCCATCGAACCAGATCCGAACGGCCGCATAGAACGCCACCAGCGTGCTGACCGCCCCGGGCAGGTGATTGTTTGCCGTTACGGAGAAAGTGGTCAGAAAAGTCCCAAATACGGCCGCGGCCATCACGAAGATCCGGCCCCAGTCGGATTTGCCGAAACGCTCGATGAGTCTGGCGATCAGGACGAAGTAGATCAGGAGCGGGACAACGTTGTAGACCACCAGCAAAGTACGCCCCATGGCATAGGGATGGCTCCCCAAAGTGGCTCCCGTCAACTGGTGGAGCACCCAATAGGGAACAGCCATCAAAGTGGGCAGGAGGGGCGGCTTGCTGGAATAGAGATACTCTTGCCCCCCAGGACCATGGGAAGGCAGCGAGTGCTTGACCATGTCGATCGTGTCCCAACCCGGTTCGGCCAGCACCTTGTCGATGGCATAGGGAACCCAGCAGAACCGCGTACCGCCACCAGGCGTTTGAACCTCAGCGGCCACCCACAGGTCGCGTTCGACCAGCGCACGGAGAGTACACCAGCGGCTGCGGTCGTTGGCACTGAGAAAGGGCCGAAGAATGCCCGCCCTGCGCATGAGCGCCGCACGAGTGCGTGCAAGCTCTGCTGCGATTCGAGCTTCGGGAAGTCCTTGCTCTTCCAGTCTTACCCGTTTCTCGTCGAGACGAGGGCCGATTTCGCGCTGCAGATAGAGCGTCAGCCGTGACGCCGACACTTCGTCCACGGAAAACACACGTCCCAGGACGGCGCCAATGCCCACGGCGATCAGCAGGGCATACACGCTCCTTCGCAAGGTCTCGCGTTCATCTCTCGGTTGCTCGATCATCGACTCTCCTCGCTCCCGGAATGCACGTCGATCAGTCGTTCTTTGTATCCGGTTCGATTGTCTCGGCAATCGAATAATTCCGCTCGCTCTTCTGATTGTAGGCGATTACCAGTTCACCCAGGAATCCGACGCTCATGAACTGCGCACCGAGCAACAACAGGCCGACCGAGTAAAGCACGGCCGGACGCTGATGGAGAGGCATGAGGTTCAAGTCCGGCCAGATCTGCCCCACCAGCCAATACACCGCCAGGTAGAACATGCCGAAGCCGCCAAGGAGGAATGACAAAAGGCCGATCGTACCGAGGATGTGCTGCGGGCGTTGCCCGAACCCCGTGAGGAACTTCACCGTCAACAAGTCGAGAAAACCCTTGACGATCCGCGTGACACCGTACTTGGAACTCCCGAACTCCCTGGCTCGATGCTGGACCACCCGCTCGCTCACCCGGTAACCGCGCGCGGCAGCCAGTACCGGCACGAAGCGGTGCAACTCGCCATACAACGTCACCTCGTCGAAAATCTGCCGCCGGTAGCACTTCATGCCGCAATTGTGGTCGTGAAGTTCCACTCCCGTCAGCTTGCTCACCATCCAATTGAACACCCGCGACGGTCCCACCTTGTGCCAGGGATCGTGGCGCCGTTTCTTCCAGCCGCTGACCACGTCAAACCCCTCGTTCATCTTTTCGAGAAACGAGGGGATTTCCGCCGGGTCATCCTGCAAATCGGCGTCCAGGGTCATGACCATCTCACCCCGGACCAC
>CAYSCH010000377.1:0-9136 GCA_964429355.1 uncultured Planctomycetaceae bacterium
GGGAGGGGTCTTCGCCCGTGGGTTCTCGGGAATTCGCCAGAGGGAGCGGCCGGTGGCCAGCATGGTGCGGCTGGGGAGGCAGACGGCTCCGACCATGGAGCCCATGCAATAGGAGTTGCTGAAAGTGAAGCCTTCGTGGACGAGCCGGTCGGTATTGGGTGTCTTGATTTCCGGATTGCCGAGGGCACTGATCGTGTCCCAGCGCTGGTCGTCGGTGAGGATGAAGAGCAGGTTGGGCCGCTGGTCCACGTCGGCCGGCTGAGCCGCTGCCGGCCCGAGGAGGGCGAAAGACGCCCCAACAAGCAAGATGAGCCAGTTGCAGGTTCTCACAGGTCAATCTCCTTGGAGGGGGAAAGGGTACGGAGGCCCATTGTAAGGGAGTTGGAGGGTCGTCACCAGTTTTGGGGATGGAAACGACACCACGGGCAGAGGCCGTAGATGGGTGGCCAAGCGGAGATCGCCAGAGGCGGAGTCGGCGAGCGAACTGGGAGGCGAGGTTGTTAAAATGAGGTAGTTGCGATGACTGGAATAGGCAACTTTGCACGAGAATTGAAGTTTTCTGACACTTTCTCCCCATAAGTGGCCCCTTCGTTTCGGGATATGCGGATTTCTTTCAGGAAGTCAGTTTTTCGAGTTTCTGTTTGTGATCCGGCAGGGCCCAGTACCAGTTGGCAACGCAGTCTATATCTTGTCGCGCGCGGATGGCATGGAGTTGCCGGAAGGCGCGGCGGACTATGCGATCGGAGAAGCCGGTGACTTTGGCTTCAAAAAGGATGTTCCTGGCTTTGCGAGGGCCACGAGAGAGGGCCTCGTGCAGCCAGTCTCGGGCGTCGATCATGTCTTCGTGTGCGGCGATTCGATTGAGGGAGAGGTTGGCGGAGATTTCAGGGGGCTGGGAGTCCCAGGTCAGGGCGGGGGCCTGATGTCCATCGGAGGAGATGATCGAGAAGGCCCAGGGCGCGGAGGGTTCGGAGACGATGTTTTTGACGGGGAGGAAGAGCCGGCGGCTGGGGGAATCGTCGTCGGGGAGGACGGCCCAGACGGTGCGGGCGGCTCCGGGGGAGAGTTTGGCGATCATTTTCTGGATCGCGAAGCCGTTGGCGGTACGGGTGGCCTGGTAGGTGGCGACGACGGCGACGTGACGGCGTGCAGCGAGATCGGCCATCGGTTCGATTACGGCTCGGGTATCGGCATCGGAGGAGTGGGCCGTTTGGGCGAGGGAGCGGATGAGGGGATCGATGACGACGAGTCGGCAGTTGGAAGTTTTTTCGATGGCCGCATCGAGGTGGGGGAGGCCGGGCATGAGGCAAGTGGCGCGGAGGGGCAAAGGCAAAGGGGAGAGGATATTGCGAGTGACGGAGGTGATGGCGGTGATTCGGGAGATGTCGGCGTGAGCGGCATCGAGTCGAGGCCGAACGGTATCGTCGAGGGCGTCTTCAGCGGAGAGGATGACGGCCCCGGCAGGCTCATTGGGGGCATTGGGAGAATCGGGCCAGGGCCGGCCGTTGGAGACTCGGGCAGCGAGGTCGAGTGCGAGGAGGCTTTTGCCGACGGCAGGTTCACCGAGGAGGAGGGTAAGTTTTCCGAGTGGGATGCGACCGGGCCAGAGCCACTGGAGGGGTGTGGGTTGGATTTGTGAGAGCGGGACGATGGTGGGGGAGGTGGGTGCGAGTGGCAGATCGGGGACGATGCGGAGTGGTTCCGGCTGGTTCATGGGGGAGACCTGGGACAGGGGGCGGGTTATAATCTAATCATGTGTATAGTAGACGATATTTGTACATGTGTCAAGAGTATTTTTTGGACACGAGGGAGCGGGGGGACCAAACCGCCGGCTTGGTACCTCTCGCGTCCGCATTTTCGTGTTTCGCTGGTCCCTTTCGCCCGCCAATACAGCCTCTCCCCTCCCCTCGCCGGCCCTCAGGCTGCTCAGGCTGACGGCCTGTTGCACCCACCCCCACGATAGCAGTAGACTGGCTTTCTACTCGTTGCCGCACAGGGCAGCTCCAATCGGCTGCCGGACGAGTTGCAGGCGGAGTTGCCGCTCAAGCGGATCTGGGCGTTGGTGTGGGAGGAGTAGGGCGCCCAACTGGATTGAACAGGTAGGATCTATGGCAATCTACGAATTGACAAGCGACACGATCCGGGAAATCGAGCAGGCCAAGTTCTCTGAGGTCGGGATCAAAGAACGTGGAGACCTTCAGCGTCTGCTTCGGGACCAGGTCGAGGTTATCTCCCCCGACACCCTGGTGATCGCCGAGGAGTTCAGCGAGTGGGAGGACAGTCGGCGGCGGATCGACCTGTTGAACGAGGCCTTTTCGCATACAGAAATCAGCTGCGAGAAATCGTTGTGATCTGGCCGGAACTCAAGGAGGCAAAGGACAGGGGATGCTCGAAAAGCACAAGGTACGTGGAGCGTTTGCGGCCTGCATGAACCACCTGGCGGCGGATTTCAAGTCGGTGGCGGCCAGCGGCTGGGGACCGGAGCTTATCCCCGAGGAAGACATCGTCCAGTCGCAGTTCCCCGAGGTGCTCCAAGAGATCGAGGCCGACCAGACCCGGATCGCCGAGCTCGAACGCCTGTTCGCGGCGGCAAGTAGCACAGACGACGAGGACACCGACGAAGCTACTGCGGAGGAGGCCGAGGAGTCGACTGACGGTGTGCTGCCCAAGGCGAAGGTTAAGGCACTGAAGGAAGAGAAGAAGGCCCTGAGCGGCGAGATCCGCCAGATGAAGAAGCAGATCAGCAAGGTGGACGAGGAGGAAAACCAAGATGGCTGAGCAACGCCCGTTCTCGATCAAGATCTTCGTTCCCGACGGCGACCCCGACGGGCTGCGGATCGTCGAAAAGTCGAACTGGACCGGTGAAGGTGTCGTCTTCAACCGGACCAACTACAAGGCCGTGGCCACGAGGCCCGAGTTCAACAGGACCGGCGTCTACGTGCTGGTGGGCAGCAGCGAGGACAGCAGCCTGCCGACGATCTACGTGGGCGAGGGCGACCCGGTGGGGGAGCGGCTCAAGGACCACTACAGCAAGAAGGACTTTTGGGATTGGGCCGTGTTCTTCGTGGCCAAGGACAACAGCCTCAACAAGGCCCACGTGAAGCACCTGGAGTCTCGCTTGCTCGGTCTGGCCGCGGCTGCGAAACAGTGCAAGCTGGACAACACGAATGCGTCAACACCGCCGACACTGTCTGAATCCGAGACGGCTGACACCGAGAGTTTTCTTCTGGACATGCTGAGCATCTACCCGCTGCTGGGGCTGAGCATTTTCGAGAAGACCGTGACGAAGAGGAAACACGTCGACCTCCTGTATATCGAGGCGAAAGGGATCAAGGCCACAGGTTACGAGGACGCCAAGGGGTTCGTGGTCTGCAAGGGCTCACAGGCGGTTCGCCAGGTGGCTCCGTCGATTCACAATTACTTGATCACCCTCAGGAAGGATCTGGTGGACCAGGGTGTTCTTGTGGAAGAAGGCGAGCACTACTGCTTCACGCAGGATCAGGTCTTTCAGTCCCCGTCGACGGCAGCAGGCGCCGTTCAAGGACGGACAGCGAACGGTAGGATTGACTGGAAGACGAAGGACGGGAGGACCCTGAAGGAGTTGCAGGAGGCGGCGGCGGGGGAGGCCGTAGAATGACGCCCGCGGAACTTCACGCCAAGCTGAATGAACTTATGGCATTGCCGGCTGAAACCGAGTGGGTTGAGTTCAAGGAGGCACGAGGCAATTATGACTTCGATGATCTGGGGAGGTACTTTTCGGCGCTCAGTAATGAGGCAAACTTGAAGGGAGGGTCGTATGCTTGGCTGGTCTTTGGCGTTTCGGATGACCTCCGAGAGATCCGCGGGTCAAACTACCGGCACGATCGCCGTTCTTTGGACCGCCTGAAATTTGAGATTTCTCAACACACAAATCACCAACTCACATTTGTAGAAATCCACGACCTGAGAGTATCCGATCGCCGTGTTGTGATGTTTCAAATACCTTCAGCGCCGCGGGGAGTGCCGACAACGTGGAAAGGAAGGGCCTACGGGCGACAAGGTGAATCACTCGGCATTCTCAACATTCAAGAGATTGAGCAGATTCGGGGTCAATCAGCTTTTGAGGACTGGTCCGCACAGATCTGTAATGGGGCCACGTTCGCGGATCTTGATCCGATGGCTATCGGCTTTGCACGAGAGCAGTACAAAGAAAAGAACCGACGGCAGATAGCAGAAATCGACGAATGGGACGACGTTGTGTTTCTGAACAAAGCGAGGCTTTGTGTCAATGGTCAAATCACCAACACGGCAATCATCTTGCTGGGGAAACCAGAGTCGACGAGTTTGTTGTCGCCGACAGTGAGTAGGGTTTCGTGGATCCTCAAAGATGAGCACGGAATCGAGAAGGATTACGAGCATTTTGACCCGCCGATGCTCTTGTCCGCGGACAGGATTCTGAAACGAATACGTATTCTGACCTTGCGACAAATGCCAAGTGGAACGCTGTTTCCGAAAGAGATTGCCCAGTACGAGAACTGGGTCATTCGCGAATTGTTGCACAACTGTATTGCCCATCAGGATTACATCAGGAGTGATCGCATTAACCTTGTTGAGCAGCCAGATTCTCTGCTATTCACGAATGCGGGTCGGTTTATTCCTGGCTCTGTTGAGGAAGTAATATCCCGAGACGCTCCGTGCACGCAGTATCGAAATGCGTTTCTGGCTCAAGCCATGGTCAGCTTGAACATGATCGATACGATTGGCAGTGGGATCAAACGAGTGTTTCGGACGCAGCGACAGAGATTCTTTCCGATGCCAGATTACGATCTAAGTGACGCAGACCGAGTTCAGGTTCGGCTCTATGGGAATATCTTGGATGAGGCCTACACGCAGACATTGATCGAGTACCCCGATCTGGATCTTGTGGATGTAATTGCGTTGGACAAGGTACAGAAGAAACGTGAATTGACCAAGGACGAATTGGCAAGACTGAAGGCGAGAAAGCTTGTGCAGGGACGAATTCACAATCTATCCATTCACTCGGTCGTTTATGCGGCTGACAAGACGACCCCAAGCAAGGCTCCTCGAATTGACAAGGAACGCTACATCGCATTGATCGTTGGATACCTGGAGGAATTTGGCGAGGCGAGGCGGGAGGATCTCGACAGACTGCTCCTACCCGAGATGCCGGAAGGAATGACGGCCGAACAACAGGATACGAAGATCAAGAACCTGTTGCAGGGAATGAAAAAATCCGGGCTCATTGAAACCATCGGCATTCGGAAAGGGGCAAAATGGGTTTTGCCTGACAACGGCTGAGGCATGCAGGACGCAACAACGGAAGAATCAATGGCGAAGCACCAGCCCAAATAGTGATTCCGAATTCAGACAAAGAAAGCCAAAAATCAGACAGAAAACAAATCTCAAGATCAGACAAAAAACTTGGGCCAAAACGGAGTGCTTTGTCGAGACAAAAGTTCGTAAATGCCGTTTTTGAAATAATTTACGTTGTTTGTCTGAACTTCCGTGAATCTGAAATTCAGACAAACCGGTAACAGGAATCAGCAGACAAAACGCGGTATCGAAAACAAATCTAATACCACCCACAAGAGGGATCACGAACAAGTCGACGTGGTCGTCTATGCCCAACTCTGGTTGTGACGATCGTCGCAGCCTCGACCACGGCCGACGCGGTCGGCGCAGCAGAAACACTTGTGGTAGTGACGGTCCCAGGTGGCAGACAGGCTAGATCATGTCCGAATACCAGAACGTCGAAAAGCCACAGCTCGATCAACTGGCCGCCCTCGGGTGGCGGGTGATTGACCAGGGACCCAGCTTCCCCACCGAACCGGCCAGGAGCCTGCGGACCGGCTTCCGGGAAGTCACGCTCCGGGAGACCTTCAACCGTGCCGTCCGGGCCATCAACCTGACCGAGGACGGCGAGGAGTGGCTGACGGACAAGCAACTTGACGACCTGCACGATCAACTTCTCCAGCACCCCGGGGCGAGCCTCTTGGAGGCCAACGAGGCGGTCCTCAAGCTGCTCTACCGGGCCCAGGTCGATCGGAACGAACTCAGCGGCGAAGAGTACCCCAACGTCAAACTGATCGACTTTGAGCACCCGACCCGCAACGACTTCCTGGCGATCAACCAGTTTCGCATCGACACACCCGGCGGCACGAAGTCGTGCATCATCCCCGACATCGTGCTGTTTGTGAACGGCCTGCCACTGGTGGTGATCGAGTGCAAGGACGCCACGCAGATCCAGGCGAACCCCATGGAAGAGGCGTTCAAACAGTTGATGCGGTACAGCGAACAACGGGAGGCCACCAAGGCGGCCGGTTTGCGGGAGGGGGAACCCCGGCTGTTCTTCACGAACGCGATGATTGTCCGCTCCTGCGGCGAAAGGTGCGAGTTCGGCTCGATCACGGCAACCCAGGAAGAATACTTCTACCCGTGGCGGGATATCTGGCCCGAGAAGTATAGAGACTACACGCCGCCCCTGGGCGTGGAGCGGGCCCAGGAACTGCTCGTGCAGGGAATGCTGCCCCCGGAGACCCTGCTCGATATCGTGAGGACCTGCACCGTACTGATGGACGTGGGCAAAACCCGGGTCAAGATCGTGGCCCGCTACCAGCAGTATCGGGCGGTGGGCAAGATCGTCCAGCGCCTCCGCACGGGGCAGACGCCGGCCGATCGTTCGGGCGTGATCTGGCACACCCAGGGCTCGGGCAAGTCGCTCACGACGGTCTTCCTGATCCGCAAGCTGCGGATGTGCGAGGATCTGAAGGACTACAAGGTCTGCCTGATCAACGACCGTACCGACCTGGAGGAGCAACTGGGCAGGACGGCCCAGTTGACCGGCGAAACGGTGACCTACATCGAGAGCGCCGAGGACCTGCGGGAAAAACTGGCCACCGATGCGTCGAACCTGAACATGGTCATGGTCCACAAGTTCCGGGAATTCCGAGACAGCGGCCTGCCCGACTACCTGGAGAGCGTGCTGGAGGTGCCGACGTTCGAGACGTTTGGGATCGTGAACCGCTCCGAACGAATCCTGCTGATGATCGACGAGGCCCACCGTACCCAGTCGGGCGACCTGGGCGACAATCTCTTCGAGGCATTCCCCAGCGCCACCCGGCTGGCCTTCACCGGCACGCCGCTGATCGTCGTCAAGGACAAGAAGAAGACCGTCGAACGGTTCGGCCAGTACATCGACAAGTACAAGCTGCAAGACGCCGTCGACGACAATGCCACCGTGCAGATCCTCTATCAGGGGAAGACAGCCGATTCGGCAGTGACCCACAAGCACGAGTTCGATACGAAGGTCGACGAGCTTGCCGAGGAGCACGTCACGTCGCAGCTTCGCAAGGCCGAGAACGTCGAGACGCTCAAGCGGATGGCCGAGCGGGAAGGTCGGACCTTTGACGACCTGCTTAGGGAGCGGACGGACGAAGAGATCCTGGCACTGAAGAAGAAGTGGGGCACGAGCGGCGATCTGTTGGAGGCCGACGAGCGGATTGGAGCGATTGCCGCCGATCTGGTCGACCACTACATCGAGAACATCCTGCCCAACGGGTTCAAGGCCCAGGTGGTCTGTTCGTCGAAGATGGCGGGCGTGAAGTACAAAAAGGCGATCGACCAGGCCCTGGCCGAGCGGCTGGCGGAGGAGGAGGCCAAGCCCGTCTGGCTCGACGATCCGACCACTCTACCCGAGGACGATCGGCTTTGGTATCGGGACGATGAACTCTGTCGGCGGATCGGATTTCTGAAGTCGGTGGTTGTGGTCTCCTCCGAAGGAACGAACGAGCCGGCGGTGATTACGGCCGGCCCGGACGCTTCGATCAGGATCGAGTCCCTGAACGGGGAGCGGATTGTGGCCCGACGTTACCGCAACCGTCGCATCGGTGAGTTTCTTAGGGAACTGGACCTGACCGAAGGCCGCTGCACGGGAATCCCGACCATGCGTGCGGCTATGGCCGTGAACGGCTCGCCGCCGCCGAAGTTCACTACGGACGTGAGCCGGACATATTTCTTCGTTGAGTTGCTGGCCCATCCTGACCTGCCTGGAGTCGGCGGGGCACATGATGAGGCGCATGACAAGGTGCATGTGGACCTGAGTGAAACCGAGGAGTCGATTCTTCGGTTCGTTGCACAGCAGGCCAGGAGTAAGCCGGAGATCGCCGAGCATCTCGGTATGGGCCGAAAGAGCGGTAGCCTCTACCGGGCCTTGCTTGCGTTGCGAGAAGGGGATTTCATTGAGTTCACGTTGCCCGACAAACCCCAGAGCCGGAACCAGCAGTACCGAATCACACGAAAAGGCTCCATGAGCCTCGGTGGCGAATGATTGGCGTATGAGCGGGCTCTCCTCGTCGTAAGTGCTTGAAAGAGAATGGTTTCCGGCAGGCACGGTGCGGGCGTATGATCAGGCGTATGAAGGTTACCAGATAGGCCAGACCGAAATGTCCGAATACCAGGCTGTCGAAAAACCGCTTGTCGACCAACTCGCCGCCCTCGGCTGGCGGGTGATCGACCAGGGACCGGGCTTTTCCACCGATCCGGTAGGAGCCTGCGAACCAGTTTCCGGGAGGTCACGCTGCGGGAGACGTTCAGGTGCAAGCAATTGGAGCCCCGAAACCGCCGAGAGTCGGTGACTACTACTTGCAGGACGAGAGGAAGCGGGTCGTGTTCCTTTCAAAGGATTGAGAATGTGGGTACCACGAAAATCGAATGGACCGAGTCGACCTGGAATCCCGTCACGGGCTGCACCAAGATCAGCGCCGGATGCGCCAATTGTTACGCCGAACGGATGGCCACACGGCTCCAGGCAATGGGCCAGCCGAATTACCGCAACGGGTTCAAGGTCACGAGCCACCAGCAAGTCCTGGACCTGCCATTATCCTGGAAGGCGCCTCGGAGAGTCTTCGTGAACTCGATGAGCGACCTGTTCCACGAAGATGTTCCCGAAGACTTCATCCGCTCGATCTTCGACGTGATGAAGCAGGCCCACTGGCATCAGTTCCAGGTCCTGACGAAGCGGGATAAGCGACTGGTCGAGTTGGCTCCCCATCTTCAGTGGCCGGACAATGTCTGGATGGGGGTGACGGTCGAGAACCGGAAGGCCAAACCGAGGATCACGGCCCTCCGCAAGGTCCCG
>CAYSCH010000378.1:0-5111 GCA_964429355.1 uncultured Planctomycetaceae bacterium
TCCGGCCGCTCGCGGGGGAGCGTTCGCCGGCGTCGCAAGGGAAGAAATCCGGCTTGTGAAATCTTCACCCAATATCGACCACGCAGCGGAAACCGATTGTGGCGCAGCGATCGAGGCCGGGCCAGGTGAGGAGGAACTTCGTTGCGTAATTGACGGGGCGAGGGCCGCCGTCGACATACCAGTTCGACCCTTTCGCGGCGAAATAGGAGCCACCGCGAAGGATGCAGAACCGTGTGCGTCCATCGCTCCGCTCGCTTTCGGTCCATTGCCAGACGTTGCCGCACATGTCATAGCAGCCACAGGGCGAACGGCCTGCGGGGAATGCCTTGACCGGCGTGGTGCCGCCGGTTTCGCCCGAGTTGCAGCATCCTGGGCGCATTTTGCTACCCCAGGGATACTCGCAGCCATCGGAGCCCTGGGCGGCGTACTGCCACTCCTCCTCGGTGGGTAGTCGCTTGCCCGTCCAGCGGGCATAGGCCCGCGCATCGTCAAGATCCACGTAGACGACCGGATGGTCATCCTTGCCTTGCGGCGGCTTTCCCTTGGACCAGTGCTCGAGGAAGTTCTCGGGATGCCTGGGCCGATAGCTGGCCGCCTGCAGAAATTCGGCGAACTGGGCATTGGTGACGGGCGTCTCGTCGATGGCAAACGGCTGGAGCTGGGCCGGCCGCTCGAAGGTGCGGGTCAACAACTGCGAGCCCACATGCCAGAAGCCGGCTTCGTCGTCTGTGTTCGAGTCGTAGAAGCCGCACTCCCGCGGACGCATCACGATCGTCAGCACGGTGTTGGGAGGGGGCGTCACGGCCACCATGCCGGCAGGCGACGTCTCTGCCTTGACGGTGCCGGCAACCGCCGTCAGACGCGTTTCTCGCCGCGGGTGCGAAGTGTCATGATCGGCCTGTGCGCCCGTGGCCGCTTGAGCGGCAAGAAACGCCTCAAAATCGCCGCCGAGATTTGTGGCTGTGGCGGCGAGGAAGCAGGCCAGGCCGCGGGCCGGAATCCTCGCAGCCAGAGCCGCCTGCCGCTCCACGGCGCGGGGCTGCAGCTCGCGCCCCGAATTCAGGTCGAAGTACCGCTCCCCGGCCACGGCATCGACTTTCAACAGCTCGCCCTCCCTCTCCTGCTCGGCCCGATTGACAAGCGTCCACAGGCGCAATCCATCGCCGGCCCAGAGCGAGGCATACACGTCGGGCTTCTCCGTCGCAACAAGCGGGGTCCAACCTTCGCCGGAAAAGACCGCTCGGTAACGGCGCTGGATCGGGAGCATGGCGCGGAGCAACGAGCGGTCCCTGGCGTTCCATCCGACCCACGAGCCGAAGACGTTCTCCCAGACCATCATGCCGCTGCCGTTCATCCAGGCGGTGTGCAGTTCGCCCGTGTGATCGAATACCCAGCGCCGGATCTGGTGCTGCATGTGGCGCCGCTGGAGCCATTTGTGCCGCAGGACTCCGGGCGTCTGGCTGTCGTCGAAGTGCTGCGCCCACGAGGCGTGGTGATCCTCGATGTTCTCCAGGGGCACCGCACCCTCGCCTTCAAGAATCACCCCGGGCCGCGTCGCGTCGAGCTTGGCGCGAAACTCCGCCGCGCCCTTGACCATGGTGTCGAGAAAAATGCCGTCGGCGCTGAGCGCTCGCACCATCTCGACGAGGGCATCCACGTCCGATTCTTCTTCGCGCCGCGTGCCGGTGTCCCATGGGTTGTAGTCGATATAGGCTCGGACATTGCGGCGATGCAACTGCTCGACGACCTCGCGCAGGCCGGCCAGACCGCCCGGCAGGTCGCGGTAGAAGTCGAACTGATTGCGATCGTCCACGCCGATCCGCGGGTAGGCATGCCAGAGGACGACGCTATCGTAACCGCCAAATTCCCGCTCTCCCTGGTCCAGGAAAGGGTCCACGGTGTAGCACCCATTGCGGTGGTCGTAGAATGTTTCGTCGCACGTCATCAGGAAACAGCACGAGTAGTTCGCCGCCGACCAGGCGAACTCCGGGCGGTCGTAGAGCGCACCGGTGTATTTCAGATGGGCCCTCGTCTCCTCGCGCCATCTGGCCAGCGCGTCGCGGAACGCCGGCCACTGGGCAGGATCGCTCGGTGCAGCGATCGTGTTCTTGGAGGGATCGAATTCCACAGGTTTCCCCAACTCAGCACCCGACAGACTCCACCCCCCCAAGGCCGAGAGTGAAGCCAGTCCGGCCGTAGTCCGCAGGAATTCACGTCGGTTGGCGCGGCTCACGACACAACCCTTTCTGGGAAGAGGTGACAGTCACCAAATTTGGAGACTGTAGAGAAAGCAGGGCGGGCGTTTGTGGTGGGGGAGGCAGTCATGGATACCAAGGATTCCCTGAACGCGGTGGAAATCGAGGCGGGGAGGATGTGTATTCTACCTTCGGCAACGCTCGCACGCCAATTCGGGTGGCGAGCGCCGATTCGGCCGGAAAAGGGGTACACGACAATCCGCAGATTTTTTCAAGAACGGGGGTCTGATTCGGCTTCCCCCGCGGGTACTATGGATGGCGGCGTTGCCAACGATTGATGTTTTCGGCCCCCATTCGCCAAAGGTAGAGGACGATGAATACGGCAAAGGTCATTCATGGGATCTCGCTTTCGCTGGTCTTGCTTGGTTTGGTGGCCTTTGCGGTGGCTGCGTCGGAGGAGCCTCCCACCGAACTGTACGTCGAGACGGATCCCCCCGGGGCAACCGTGCTGGTGGACGGAAAGGAAGTGGGCACCTCGCCGGGGCTCTTCGAGGTGATGCCCGGCGTGCGCGAGATCGTCGTGAAGGCGACCGACCACGATTCTGAGAAGGAGAACGTGGAAGTCCACGGTTCGCGAATTACCAAGATCCGATTGCACCTCGGTGGCGCGCCCGAGAGCGTAACGCCCGGCGGCCTTTCCCGCCAGCAGTGGATCACGCGTCTGAAGGCCTTGAAAGGCCACCATGCGGCCGCTTTTGGAGTGGGTCCGGAACTGGCCGGCCTGGATCCGGAGTTCGGCTCGAAATTGGTCGAAGAAGTATGGCCGCAACTGAACGACGACCAGGTGAAGCAGGGACTTCTGAAGGCCTTTCATTTCCAGAAGAACCCTCGCGTTCTCAGGGTTCTTCATCTGGGAGTCACCGATCCGAGCAGCGAGGTTCGACGGTACGCCTTGACGTACGTGTCCGAATATGCCAAGCGGGATTTCTCGGACGACACGAAGGGGCTGGCTTCCCCCTATGGCAACAAGAATGTCTCGGTCAACATGGAGGACTACCAGGACTGGTACGCCAAGAACCGTGAGCGCTCGTTGGACGAAGTGAAGGCCGCCGGGATTGAGTCGGCCCGCCCGTCCATCGAAAAGAAGCTTCAAGAGGTCGTTGCCCAATTCAAGGCGGGAGAGCTTCGGGAGGTCCAGACTCTGGCTTCCTCGTTGCTGGACTGCGAAGATCCGATCATCATTCCCACCTTGATTGGAGTGATCGACGCGGACAATTCCTATGACACTGTGTATGGCGTGGGATATTTCGCCCTGCGTGACGTTACGGATGTCGGCTACAGCCCTTATCACGACGGCGGGTGGTGGCGGCGCTGGTGGGAGAAGAACAAGTCGAAGTATCCTGAAGATGTGCGAAACCGGCCCATTCCGGATCTGCCCAAGACGGCCCACGGTCGCAGCTACACGCCTTTTCCTGAGGACATGGACACCGTCAAGGGCCAGCTCGACTGGCTGGTAAAGGCCTTCAAGAGCGGCAAGCCAAATAGTGACCTTTGGAATGTCGCTGGAGAAATTGGGGAAACGAAGGACCCCAGCGCGATTCCGACGTTGATCGGCCTGATCTACGCCGACAATACCTATGACACGGTCTACGGCATCGGTTACTTCGGCTTGGGAAAACTGACCGGCGTGCGATACAACGAATCGCATGACGGTCCGTGGTGGCGGAAGTGGTGGGAGGAGAACAAGTCGCGGTACCCCAAAGAGGTGCAGGAGCTGAAGATTCCTGACTTCAGCGAGGCCGCCGCCGCTGGAAGGAAGAACCGGGAGAAAGCTGCTCGCGAGGCCGCCCTGTCGGACGTGGCCGACGTGCCCGCCGAGGACCTCACCGTAGAGGGCAACGAGCGGATGCGTTATTTCCTCATCGGCGCCGGTGAAGATGCCGAGCCGCCGGAAGGCGGGTACAAGCTCGTGATCGTCATGCCGGGCGGCGACGGCGGCGAAGATTTCCACCCCTTCGTCAGGCGGTTGTACAAACACGCCATGAACCGTGAATTCCTGGTGGCCCAACCGGTGGCCTTCAAGTGGCGTCCATCGCAAACGACTGTGTGGCCGACCAAGGTGAACGGGACGGAAGGCCAGGAGTTCACCACCGAGCAGTTCGTCGAGGCGGTTATCAACGACGTGAAACGTCGCCACTCTATCGATCCACGCTGTGTGTTCACCTTGTCGTGGTCGTCGGGCGGTCCGGCCGGATATGCCGTCTCGCTCCAGGAGCAGACGGCCGTCAAGGGGTCGTACATCGCCATGTCGGTCTTTCGCCACGAATGGCTGCCGCCGCTGGACGCGGCCAAGGATCACCCCTACTGGCTGGACCACTCACCGGAGGACGAGGTCTGTCCATTCAGCCACGCCAAACAAGCAGAGCAAGAGCTGACCGAGGCCGGCGCCACGGTCCGACTCACAACCTATGACGGGGGGCACGGTTGGCACGGTGATGTTTACGGCAGGGTGCGTAGCGGGATAACCTGGCTGGTGGAACGGGCGCAAGAGAGTCAAAAAGGCTCGGGGAACCTCAAGTGACCGGTGGCGGCCGGATCGAGGTCGGAGAGCCGACTCTACCGGCAGGACGATCAATTCAGTTCGCCGATCATCTCCAGCAAGCTCTCGACGAGCGCTCGATCGGTTCCAGGCATACCGCGTGTGCGACTGGGTTCCAGGCCGCCTTGCTTCCAGGCCTTGCCGGTGACCAGGCAGCCGACGCTGCCGTTGCAGTGCGTAATGACCAAGATGTTCTCGCAGGGCGAGCGTTTCTTCAGTTCCATGCCGACCTCTACCAGTGCAGCTTCCTCTTCATGGCGGTGTCTCCCTGTCGATTTGAGTTGTCGACGGTGCAACGCCCGTTCGGCTGCCTCGAA
>CAYSCH010000378.1:5121-9127 GCA_964429355.1 uncultured Planctomycetaceae bacterium
CATCTCCGGATACCCTCTGCCGGCAGGCCTGGTTGCATGCTTCGGACCATCGGCATATGATGAGCGTCGCTTCTTCATACCGGGGTGTCTCGTGGTAACAGAATTGGCAAACGACTGTGCCCGCGTCGATGGCCGTTCGCAATACGTACGCCGCAGCCTGATTGACGTGCTTTTCAGCCGTCATGCGGCGTGTTTTTCCGCGGTCTGTTTGCTGTTCTCGTTCTTCCTTCCCGTGGACGGCCTTGGCGTAACGGTTTGTTGGTTCAAGTCGTGCTACGGACTTCCCTGCCCCGGTTGCGGGCTCACTCGCAGCATCACTTGCATCTCGCATCTCGAATTCGGTAAGGCGTGGCAGTATCATCCGTTCGGGTCGGTGGTTTACGCTCTGTTCGTCGCCAACGTCGTGTTACTGATCGTTCCCAAGGCAAGACGGCGATTTCTGAATGACAAGATTCTGGCAAACGATCGCTGGTTGCGCATCGTCTACTTGGCGTTTGTGTTGTCGTTCTTGACATTCGGATGTCTGCGGGTACTATGCACTCTCCAGTTGTCCTAAATCGGGTTGCGTGATTCCCAGAATGGGCCATCTCCTTCAGGCCGCCTTCCGAAGGTTGGCGGCGGAGTCTGGGTCTCTTGGAATCGCGCAATTCAGAAAGTTTCACTGCGTGATGGGTAGTACGCGGACCTCTGTCGGTCTGCGAGCCGGCGGTAACCTTTTCTGAGGGGAAACACGAATGAGTACTGTGCTTGGCCTCGTTGCCCTGGTCTGTATTCTGGCTTCGTTTGTCTGCGGCATTATCATCTTGGTTGCCGCATTTCAAGAGGACGTCGTCCAGGGGCTTCTGAGTTTGTGCGTTCCATTCTACATCCTGTACTATGCCATTGCCCGGTTCGAAAGCGACAACAAGGCTCTGATCATCGCAATATGGCTGGTAGGGGGAATTGTCGGTAACGTTCTTCGCTTCGTCGCGGTCGGCAGCTAGCTGGGATTGTGGTCCATCGAACGAAAAGGGACGCACACCGGTGGGCGTCCCTGGGGTCGATTCCGGGGTTGGCTTCGGGAGCCGGCTAGAGCGAGCGGACGAACTCGATGAGGTCGGCCATTTCCTGTTCGGTCAGCGAATCGATGTCGCCGCCGCCGGCCTTGCCGTGCTTGCCTTCTTTGAAGAGGGCTTCCAGGGTGACCCAGTGGCCGTCGTGCATGTAGGGCCCGGTGCGCCAGCACTCGATGAGCGTGGGCGTGTCGAAATCGTCGCGGCGATCGTACTTGCCGCGGCTCTTCACGTCGTGCATCTGCTTGTCGGTATAGAGCGGCTCAGGATGGCACTTGGCGCAGTTGATCTTCTCGCTGAAAAACACCACCTTGCCCCGCATGGCCGACTCGCTGAGCTGGCCATTCTGCAGGGCCGGGCTGGGCACCGGCTTGAGTGCCTTGAGGTATTCGTCGATGGCCTGGGCGTCTTCGTCGGGGCGAACGGCGAACTGGATGTGGGTGATACCACTGCGGACGGCCGTCTCGGCGTCGGCCCGCACGCCCGCGGCCATCGAGGGGGGCGTCTGATGGGTCAGCAGCATGCTGCGGTTGTTCTTCGGATTGCCCATGCCGTCGTTCATCAGATCCCAGTTGAGGGCGTCGACGCGGGCATCCGGGTGGCAACTGGCACAGCTTTGCCAGTGCTGGAAACAGAGGGCGGCGTCGTGGAAGTTGATCTCGCCGCGGCGGATCTGCGTCAGTTCGGGACGGGGGCCCAGTTCGATGAGGGTCACGGGGCGTTTCTTCGTCGAGTCGAGGTCGACCACCGCCACAAGATCGCTGAAGTAGACCGCAGCGTAGGCCTTTCTCCCAATGACTTCCAGCCCGCGCGGCCCGTTGACCTTCTCGGCGTCCGGAACGATCGCCCACGGATCGCTGCTCTCCAGGCCGATGCGGCGTCGCAAACCGACGAGGAATGCCAGGTCGTTGGGAATGTCGGTCTTGACGATCGAGGAATAGGTTCCGCGATTATCGTAACGGCCGGCGGCCTTGGCCTCTTCGATCGTGTTGGGCACTTCGTTGAGCTTGGCGTGCATCCCCTCCACATCGATGACGCTCATCTCATGGGTGCCGCTGTGGGTCACACAGATGGTCTTGCTGTCAGGCGTGATGCCGATGCCCCAGGGAATGGCGGCCCCGAGATCGATATCGTCCAAGAGCACCGTGTTGACGAGCGTCTTGGCCGCCACGTCGATGATGCTCATGGCGTTGGTGTTCATCCAGCCGCGTTCGAGCTGGGTTGTGGGCATCTGGTAACGGGCGAGGATATGGGCGGCATAGGCGAACTTGCCGTCAGGGGAGACGCAGATTTCGTGAACGCTGGCACTGCCGTTGGGCAGGCGGATATTCGTGGCCTGGTTCGTGGCTGTGTCGATCAGGGTGATTTCCGCGGCCACGTCGTACGAATCGCAGGGATTGTTGGGCAGCAGGTTCGTCACCAGCAACGTCTTGCCGTCGGGCGAGAGGGCCGCATGGAAGGGCTCGCGGACCGTGGGCACGCGGGCGAGCGTGTTGCCCGTGGCGATCTCGATCACCGAAACATCGTTGTTGAACTGGTTGCAGACATAAACCAGCTTGGCGTCGGGACTGACGACCGGCGCCCGGGCCGTATGGCCGGCCTGGAGGGTGCTCTTGACCTCGCCGCTGACCGGATCGATCAGGGCCACGCTTCCTTCGGGCTTGGCGCAGGTGACAAACAGCATTTTGCCTTCGGGGCAGAGCGCGAGACCGGTGGGCGGAGCGGGGCACAGAATTGTTCTGGTGACCTTGCCCGACGCAACCTCGACCACGGCAATCTGGCCAGCGTCCTGGCAGAGCACGAAGAGCGTCTGGCCGTCGGGACTGGCAACCAAGTCGGTGGGGCCCTGATAGGCAGCCGTGGCGGCGCCGACAGACAGGGCGACCGCAACCATGAAGGCGGCGAGAATCGAACAAGTGCGCATCATCTGGGGACTCCTCCTCTATCGGCTAACAGTATTTTCCAGGATCGGCAGGCAGGCATCGGCGGATGTTCGTTGCGCTAGTATCACCGGTTCAGCCGACGCTCTCTGGTGGGGTGCCCGATACGAGCCTCTAGTATACGAAGCGCCTATGGCCATGTCGACGCGCGGGGGACAATTCCGGTTTTTTTTGTCCGGGGCCCGGATGACCCCGAAATCGGCCGGTATTTTGCCGGTTGGAACTGACATTCTCCCGAAGGCCGGCCCCAGTCAGTGCTTTTCGTTGATCGAGTGGCCCAATAGACTGGAAGGGACTCGAACAAAGCCTGAGGAGTGCAACGTGACCGATCGGAAGAAGGGTGGTGTTGGGCGTCCGGCATGGGCCGACAGTCTGATGATGCGGGCCGCCCGTCGCGAGCCGTGCGAGCGAACGCCGGTCTGGTTGATGCGCCAGGCGGGGCGTTACATGGCGGAGTACCGGGCTGTGCGCGCGAAGACGACCTTTCTGGAGCTGTGCCGGAATCCGGCCCTGAGCGCGGAGGTCATGTGCACGGCCGTCGAACGGCTTCAAGTCGACGCCGCCATCATCTTCTCGGACCTGCTCCTGATTCTCGAGCCGATGGGCCTGAAAATCGAATTTGGCGCGGGCGAGGGGCCGCTGATTCACAATCCCGTACGGGGAGCCGACCAGGTCGACCGGATCGGCGAGCTGGACGACTTGACTCCCCTCGGTTACGTGATGGAGACGGTTGCTGCCACGCGGGCGGCAATCGACGACCGGCTGCCGGTGATCGGTTTTGCCGGGGCGCCCTTCACCCTGGCCAGCTATGCGATCGAAGGCGGGTCGAGCCGCAACTATCTGCACGCCAAATCGATGATGCTGCGGGATTGCGGGGCCTGGCACGCCTTGCTCGGCAAGCTGGCCCGCTCGGTGGCCCGTTATCTCAACGCCCAGATCGACGCCGGCGCCCAGATCGTGCAGCTCTTCGACAGTTGGGTGGGTTGCCTGGGGCCGGACGAGTATCGGAGCTAC
>CAYSCH010000379.1:0-1878 GCA_964429355.1 uncultured Planctomycetaceae bacterium
TATGCCGGATCATAGCTTCAGCCAGAAGCCAAACCGCGGGTGTTGCTGTTCTTGCAATCATGGTTAGACCCTAAAGGTTGCGGGTTCTTAAGCCCGGTTCGGCTTGGTCCAAGAGTTGTCACCGAACACGGTTGATTGTTCACATTCGCCCAGTCGTGTCAAGACTCGTGAATTTGCACAATCCTGCCTGTCATAATTGAGGGGCGTTGGGCAGGATAAACTCGCGGATCGCATCTTCCTGGTCTTGGCAATGCAAGGCGATCAACCGGGCCGTTTGTTTGTGCTCCGGGGCGGCAAGTTCGGCCAGCCGGCGGAGCTGGAGATACATGCAAGCGCGCCGTCGCCACTCAGTGCCGGCGATCATCGCCAGTTCCATGGCCAGGTCATACAGGCGTTGTTCGCGAGGCGTCATCACGCCGCGGCCCATCTCGGTCATCAAGTCTCGGGTTGCCTCGTCCCAAGTCTTCACCGGCTCATCCTCCCGCCGCCTTGGACCGACTGTCGGAGCTGTTTCGTTTCGTCGAGCTGTCGGTCCGAATTCTTGACGAGCTTATCCACGCCGACAGCCGTCTTCTCCGCAGCCGAATCGCCCTTGTTTCCCAAGCCCAGCCGAAAGGCCTCCTGGGCGGAGTAGGTGCTTGCAACGAAATCGATCGCCGCAAACTGCCGCTCCTGTTTCGCGATGTCGAGGGCCGCGAACTTTGCGTTGAACAGCTTGTTGATCTGGGCCGGGTCCTGGCCGGTGATTGGTGCGTCCCGCAGAGCGTTCTGCCGCTCCTGCTCGAGCAGAGCCCGTTCCATCTGTTCTTTGCGCCACGGCTCATTGGCCGCGTCGCCCGGGAGCTGAGCGCCCCAGCGGTTCTCGATCTCCTGGCGTTTGATCTCATCGGCGAGCGATTTGGCAGCCTTTTTCTTCTCTTCCTCTCTCTTGGCCTTCTCATCGTCCTTCTTGCGTTGGCTGTCGGCGTCAACGGCAGCAATGGCCGCGTTGCGTGCCTCTTCGACGAGGCTGAGACTCGCTCCCAGTTCCTCGGCCTTCTTTTTCTCGGCCTCGTATCTCCGGTTGATCTCGGCAATCGCCTGGTCGGTCTCGTCCCCGATGCGTTTTATCCGTTCCTTGGAGATTTCGTCGAGCATCCGCTCGTTGAACTTGGCAACCTCCTTTACGGCCTCTTCATCAGGTTCGATCGTGGCGCTTGGTGTCGGTGTGGACTTCGGCCAATCCCATTCAGGAATATCGGGAATGCTCTTGTCCGCTGCCTTTTCCACACGTCCGAGTTTTGGCATCTTGTCGAACGTTTCCGCGATAGGTGGCTTCGCCGGCTCGGCGACGTCCGGTTTGCCGATTGAGGCCGGTCCCGGCATCGCCGCGGCCCCGAAACCTACGTCCTTCAGACGCTTGTAGGCGTCGGCCAGGAGGTGCACACCATCGGCCGTCAGTTCGATGGCCGTAGCGAGCCGTTTCAGATCGGCGACTATCGCCTCACCAGCCAAATCGAACAGAGGCTGGGCATCCTTCAGCAGCTTCTGAAACGCCGCCCCGAGGTCTCCGAGTATGGGAACCATGTCTTGCTGCCACACTTTGACCACGCGTTCGAAAGTCGGGAGCAAAGCCGCCTTGATCTGGTCTCCCCAGAGCACGCACGCCGCGGCCGCGGCTGCGATCGCAGCTCCGATACCTACAACCACGGGCAGAGCGCCGCTTATCAGAGCCGCCAAGCCGCTCAGAGCCGCGACGCTGCCGGCTGCAGCTCCCAGGCCGATCAGGGCCACGCCGGCCGCGCCAATCACCGCCACCAGGCTGGTCAAGCCGACCACCAGGCCGCGGTTGTTTTTAATCCACTGTTGGACGGCCGCCGCCATGTCGGCAACGCTGGT
>CAYSCH010000379.1:1888-9125 GCA_964429355.1 uncultured Planctomycetaceae bacterium
GTCCCCCAACCGGTCAGAGTTTCATCCAGCGCCTCGCCCAGCGCGATCTGTACCGACTCGATCGCCGACGATAGCAGTCGCAGCACGCCGCCGAGCCCCGAGTCCATCGTCTTGGCCGTCCGCTCGGCCACGCCGGCGGCGTTGTCGATTGCCTTGGACAGTTCATCGAATCCTCCCGCCGAGAGGGAGAGCGACGCGGTCACGGCTCTTTGGTCGAACAGTTCCTTCATCATGCTCAGCCGGTCGGCCTGGCCCATGCCGGCCATGGCCTTGCCGATCTCGATCATCACGTCGCCGAGGGGCCGCATGTTGCGTTGCGCGTCGACTACGTCGATCTGGAACGAGTCCTTGAGCTTCTCGCGGATCTTCGGATCGGCCAATTGCAGCATAATCTGCCGCAAGGCAGTGCCGGCCATCGTCCCCTTGATCTGCATGTTGCCGAGCACGCCGAGGGCCTTGGCGGTCTGCTCGATCGACAGGCCATAGTCGGCCGCGACCTTGTGGGCGTAGCTCATCGATTCGCCCAGATCCGTCAGACTCACCGAAGACGCGTTAGCCGTGGCCACCAGCACATCGACCACGCGCGGCATCTGGCCGGCGTCCAGGTTGAACGCTCGCAGCGAGCCTGAGGCAATTTCGGCCGCGGTGGCCAGCTCGGTGCGAGTGGCCCGGGCCAGGTTGAGCACGGACGGGATAGCGGTCTCGATCTCCGCCGCATTGAATCCTTGGGTGGCCAGCTCGTACTGCCCGCCGGCCACCTCGCTCGCCTTGAACGACGTCTTTGCCCCGAGATTTTTGGCCTGGTCGTAGAGTCGCTGGTATTCCTCCTCGGTGCCTTCGATGCTGCCTTTTACGGCCAACATCTGATCTTGGAAGTCGGCGAAGGTCTTGGCCGAAAAGGCGATCGGAGCCGCAAACACGGTGGCGAGGCCGGTGAGCCTGGTCCCGATCGAGCCCACCTTTCCGGCGAACGCGTTGAGCTTTCCCTCCGCGGCCCGCAGCCCCTTCACATACTCCGACGAATCGGTATAGAGCCGCACGTACGCCCGTCCCGCCTCGATTGCTGCTGTCCCGATGCCCATCCTTCACCTCGCTACTTGCACGAACTGTCAAATCGACCAGGCCTGAATCCCCAACCAACCAACACTACCGACCCCGTCGACTTCTCCCAGGGCCCTTGGCGGTCGCGAGCGCCGGAAAGGACCCGTATCAACCCTTCCGAGGGGGGCCGGTTCATGCCAACCGGCCCAGGCGTCGTCAGTTCAGAGGCTGACAACGCCATCGGCACGAATGGACGCGTGCCGACCTCGGGAGGGTCAGGCTCGGCTCGCCGCGGGCGTGGAGAGAAGACGCAACCCCACGGAAGTGAACCGCGGCAAGTGTCATCGCCTAACCTACAGTGCGACCAAGTCCCGGCCGGGCCGGGGGAAGGTTCTTTGCTGGGCCGAGTTGGCCCATGGCACGCTCGCGGAAGTAGTCGAGCTGCTGTTCCACCTGGTCAATGGCTTTGCGGTTCTCCAGTTTAGCGGGTTCGCCCGACGAACACCGGGACGCAAAACTGTCCGCCAATCCTCTCGCAGCGTGAACTTGGGGATGCGATGCCAAGAAGACGGGTGTGATCTTTCCGACTATCAGGGCACTGAGAGGCGCATCGACGTAGCCGATCGCCAGGAGCTCCCCCCGCACGCGCTCCTGAATCTGCAAGTGTTCGGCGGCCGCCTTCTCTCGCTGTTGCTCAAGTTCGGCATGGTGATCGTCGAAGAAGGAAACCATGTCGCGCCGCAGGAGCAACTCGACTTGCAGGTCCTTTGTGACGCCTTCCACGTGCGTGGGGTAGCTGACCAGATTCACGAAATCGATTTCGGCGGTGTCCGTCGATTCGATTTTGCCGAGCATCCGGACCGTCTGCTCGCGGCTCTGCAGCAACTTCGCAATCCGCACGTTGAACGCTTCCGCGGACGACTTGAGTTTCTTGGTAAACCACGGCTCAAGTTCGATAGCCGTCAGTCTTGTCCATCTGACTTCGGTCACTGATAGATTCCTCACTGTAGGTGTTAATTCTCGGTCATGGCCTGGGGCCACATGCCCCGGTCCGGCTGACTAAGCCAGGCCAGCGGCCTCCAATTTGGCCCTAAGCTCGGAGTTTTCTTTTTCCAGCTTTTTCAGGTGTTCGCCGGCCGCCTCATCCATCGACAGGCCCCGGGCGAAATACTCGCTGCCCTCTTGCAGGCCGAACCGGTCGATGAACGCCTGGCCCGGGGCCGTTCTGGCCGGCTCGTTGCCGGGCAGCTCGATGCCCTCGCAAAACTTCTCGATGTTGTCGTTACCCAGAACGGGTTTTCTCTCGTCAGTGGACATGAGACTTCTCCAAGTGAAAAAGGGTGATTGGCTGGTTTAGGCGGTCAGGCCACCGAAGCGTCTTTCTCGACTTGGCGCTGCAGCCAAGCCTCGAGTTCATCGGCCTGCCAGAGGATCCGCCGCGGGCTCACTCGGACTGGGGCTGGAAAATCCCCGGCCTGCCTTCGCTTGTAGATGGTACTTCGCGAAATCCTCAGTAAGTGCACGACTTCGTCGATCGTCAGTAGTGCCGGCATTGCGTCTCCCCTGGACATAGAGAAACAAATCGAAACCCCGCAAAGCCATCCTACACAAAGGCGTGGCCCCATTTCGCGTCGAAATCGGCCACCTGGCAGGCGTCATGCGTCACTGGCCGGTTCTTTGATCTCCAGCCACCGCTTGCGGCCCGCGGCCTTGACGTAGTCGAGCGTTCCGGCAAGCAGCGTTCGATCCTCCTCGGCTGCCTTCACCACCTTGTTGACG
The DNA here is from genome assembly GCA_964429355.1 of uncultured Planctomycetaceae bacterium. GTDB lineage: Bacteria > Planctomycetota > Planctomycetia > Pirellulales > Thermoguttaceae > JAAYAY01. The sequence continues at coordinate 4,709 of CAYSCH010000379.1, forward strand.
GCCTCATGGCTCTCGGCCTGGCGGACCAGGTCCACGTATTCGTCGCGGATTCGGTTCTGCTCGTCCGCCACGTCCTGGGGATCTTCCGGGGCAAAGTCCCGATCGGCGGGCTCGTCTTCGGGAGTCTCATTTCCGCCGGCCGCGTCGCTGAACTCCGCGTCGATGGCCTCTTCGCCGTCCGCGCTTGCGTCGAGATACGCCCCGCCCGAAAGCTGGAAGATGGCCTTATAGGTGCGAGCCAGGACCTTCCCGATAATCGCATCGCGGCCCATCTTTGAATTCATGGGGACGACAACGCGATTATCGAACTGGCTCCCGTGCGTCCGCTCGATCGTCTTGCGCCACGTTTGTTCCGTGCGTTTGATCTTCCACGTGGCGATGACTTCCACGAACGCGTCCGACGCTTCCCGGCTGAAGCCCTTGCGAGGTTTCACTTCCACTTCGCCGATCTTGATGTCAATTCCAGAAACGTCTTCGAGCTCCTCGACCTTTCGAGTCCAGAACTCCTTTGTGAAGTACGCCCCACCCGCGATCACGTTGAACTCGTTGCCGTCCAGTCGGCCGCCGGCGAGCAGGACTTCGCAGTTATCGTGGCCGACGTGGCCGCCCTTTCTGTTCTGGGCGGCAACGGCGCTTCAGGTCGCCTCTCACAGCCGCAACGAATTGGTCCCAGTCCGGCAGCTCGTCCCACGCCGCGGACAGCCAGGTCGCATCGGGCCCGACCAGGCCGTGCCCTGGAACGTATCGCCAGGCCGCGAAATCCTGGCGGCTCAACCACTCGTCGATGGGATGCTGTCCCAACGATGGCGTGTCCCACGGTGCGATCGTATCGGCAGCCGGCGGCGAAGGCGAAAACTTGTCGAAGAGCACAGTCATCGGTCAGTCTCCCGAGTTGCCATTCGGCGGTCGGCATCGATCAGATGATAGGCCGTCCCGCAAAGGATCCGTGATGCAATCCTGTCGTCGTACACAACAGCAACCTCCGCGGGAGAGATGTTGGTGATGTAGATAGCCGGCAGATCTTCACGGATGTCAGCAAGCATCTTCAGGGCCGAGTATTCCAGATCTCCGGGGTTCTTTCGGGTTGCCAGTTCATCTACCACCGTAAGGTTGTAATCGGCCAAATACCGCCGCGAAGAAAAGAACCCCCTCGGCACGAGAATGTCCGAACAAAACTGGTCGATGGTCAGGTAATACGAATTTGGGACATGGTCACATAAGGCCAACGCTGCGCGGCTCTTGCCCGCCCCAGCGTCCCCGAATAAGAACAGCGGCCATGGACTCCGACCGGTGACAAGGTCGCGAAATGTCTCCAGCAGTTCGGATTTCACGTGGCTCAACGATCTCTCAAGACGTGGTCGAACTCGTCGGTTTGGGGCCCGCTGAAACGGGATCGCCTTCGCCTTTGACGCGTACGGTGGAATAGTCGCGATTCCTGACCCTTGCAGGGCCGTCTGCCACAGATCGGTCCGTGCCATGTGCATTTCGGTATGCTCCTTCCATCAGTTTGGTGATGTTCCATTCGCCGGTTTTCCCCTTGGCAAACAGCCATGGAAGACGAAACCAGCCCTGCGAGTGTAGAAATGGCGAGCCCCGTATCATCTCGACGATTCGGTTAGGCTCCTCGAAATATTCACGGGGTTCGGGGGACCTCTGGACTGCTCGCCATCCTTTGATGATGGCTTCGGATCGCGGCTTCCCGACCTTGGGGGCGATGTCCGGGGGCAGCGTGTTCCAGGCCAAAACAATCGCGTCCAGCAGTTCGCAGGCTGGGAGATCGCGCCTCTCTGGCTCTGGCCCCGGCTCTGGCTCTGGCTCTGGCTCTGGCTCTGGCAGGCGGGACATTTCCGGAAATGTCCGGACTTTTCCGGAAATGTCCGGACATGTCCCGGACATGGCCGACGCGTCTGTGGTTTCTCCCGGATCGACAACAAATTCGACGCCGTTGCGTTTGAGGGTCTTTCGGGTCGAGTCGTCGCAATGATCCGCCCAGTCGTGTACCACGAGACGGTATGTTGGGTGCCGATCGAGCAGCCGAGATTCCACCAGGGCGTCGGTGAGGTTGACTGGGTCGCGGTCCCATCCGATGGCATCCGCGATTTCCTCGTCAGACCACTTCCCGATGTCTCCGCGGGGAGAATGCTTCGCAGTGAAGTGGACCAGTGCCTCCATGATCCCGAGAGGTGCCCAGGGGGCCGGCAGGTCGAGCAGCTTTGCCAGGCGTCGGAGCTTTGGATGGTCGAAGGCAGATCTCTTCATAGGTCGGGGATGTCTCCATGACCGCGCAGCCGGCGGAAGAACTCCAGTACGTCCTCTCCGAGGACATACTTCTCCCGGCCGAACACGGTGAACCGCAGCCCAGCTCGACGCGCTTGCCGGACGGCATGCTCCCCCCACCCAAGCCGGCGTTTGAGCTCCGACAAGGGCATAACCTCGTCAGCGCGGATTGACCGCAGACCGGGCAGGGATACCGGCTTTTCACGGGTGGTTTGCGGGGTTTTTCGGTGGGCCGTGCTCATGACCACAATTGTGGACGAGGGCAGCGGGCCCGGAAGATAGCGGTTGAATTCCCTGACAAAATTCTTCGCCGGGGATCCCTTTAATGTCAGGAAATCGATTTCCTGACGCCTGGCAGAAAGCCAAGAATCTCGCATTGTGAGCCGGCGGGAACGTCAGGAAATCGATTTCCTGACGCACAGCCACACGCCCCGAAAAAACCGCGTCAGGCTATTCATTTCCTGACAGTTTCCTGACGCGCCGCGGGCAACTCGCCCTCTTTTCTCATCACTCGAATCAACTCGCGAACCGCCCCAGCCTTCTGCTTTGCCATCTTCCCGGCGGTAATCCACGTCGCGCATGCGCGGTTGATGATATTGGCCAATTCCTGGGCTCCCATGCTGGGGGCCTTCTCCAACTCGCGTTGAATGATCTCCCTTGCGGGCGACTTTTTGCGACCCACTGACGAGCGTTTGGGCTTGGCGGCCTTTGCTACAGGGACTCTGCCGCCTCTGCGGTTAGGCTGTTTTTTCACCTTCTTGCCGTTCTCAAACAGTCTTGCACGCTGCTCCAGCCCTGTCGGAACTCCCAGTGTCTGTCGAGCCTCCGTAAGGAGGGATTCCCACAGCTCGGTATGCTCTCTCGCACTTTGGCCGATCACGCTATCACTCACCAAACCAAGCCGTCTCGACGCCTCTGCCATTGACGCCCCGCTGGCGACGATCAACGCGGCCCGGAGCATATTTTGCCGGGTAGGGATACGTAGCCCGCGAAACCGCGGCTGCCAAATCCTCGGATCGACGCCAGCTTTCCAACAGGCGGGCCCCCACAATTCCGGGCGACGTCCTATTGTGTCGTTCAGCCAACGAGACCTCATGCCCACGCCTCGCGACGCGTCGGCCATTGAGAGGCCCTTAACGAGCAGCTTGGCCGCCTTTGTGAGTCGCCTCTGAATGCCGTCCGCGGGCAATTCGTTTCCCGGCTGCTCGGCGAGTTGCAGCAATTCTTTAGCCGTCTTTTCTTCCTTTCGCCACAGCTCATGGCGTGAGGCAATAGCGTACTCAGAAAGGTTCAGCCTTTTCATGACGTCCGCCTTTCTCAGTCCAAGAGCACATAAGAATGCGGCCTTTCGAATGCGGCTGTGGATCTCCGGGGGAGATTTTTTCGGTTTGCCGCCCGCGAGATTCACCAGCCAGTCAGCGGCCTTCCTTTCCTTTTCCCAGAGCTCCTTGTAGTTGCGGACGTTACGCTGGATTGCCATAGGGTGAAGGTTCAGTTTGCGGTAAGCCTCAAGGCTACCGATCCCGAGGGCTCTGAGAAGTGCCAGGTTCCTGAGCCTGTCCCTGATCGATTTGGGTGCCCCGATTTCCGGCTCCCTGCCGGAGAGTTGAGTCAGATATTTCGCTGATTCGAGTTCCCTCTTCCACAGATCGTCGTACCGGTAGAGACTTCGTAGGCTAAGCCCGACCTTTTTCGCCGCTACGACTTTGCCCACGCCGAGGGCGTGCAATACAGCCGCCTTCTGGATCAGGTCCGTGCGACTGTTCGCCGATTGTTTCGGCTCGCTCATGAGATTCCTCCTTGTGCTGGGCGATCCGGGGGCGGGAGAGACAAAGAGGGAACTCCCCCGGCCGCCCGGATCGCAGCCGGCCGATCGTCATCAGCCGACATGGTACGGTTTTCAGTGTACGCGACTCCCCCGCCCGGACAAAGTCTCCGGGAACCCAACCTACGCGGCCCTCGACTCTTGCCAGTGCCCACGGATGTTGCCAAAACTGTTGCCAAATCGCGTTCCACTCTGGGTTCTTCCACCCACGCTGCATCTTCCGGGAATGTCAAAAATCGGCGGTTTGAGGGCGGTTCCGTGGCGATTTGATAACCCTATCTCGACTCTGGATCACTTAGTTGGGGTTCAAGTCCC
>CAYSCH010000380.1:0-9056 GCA_964429355.1 uncultured Planctomycetaceae bacterium
GTAGCACAGATAGCCGAAGGCGCAGATCGTGGTGGCGATCACACAGCCATTCACGCACAGTTCCATCGCAGTCTCCTCAGCATCGATTGCAGGCGAAAACGAAAGCGAACATTGCGGCAAACGCGGCCAAACCGACAAGCAGCATGAGCAACCACATCATGGCCTCGAACTCCCGGAATCGTCCTGTAACGTTACCAGGCAGGCACCCCCTGGTGCCAAATGAATGGTATCGGATCGGAGGTCAAATGGGGGTCAAACCTGAATCGCGATGCGTCAAGAAAGCATCAAGCGGAACTCAGTGGACCAACACCAATTGATAGTGTCTCTGACCGCCGTCGGCATCGTCGAACGAGTACTCCCACAGAACCGGGAAGGCTCGCCCTCCCTGGGCGGTCCGGCATGCGGCCACGAGTTGGGGGAGAGTCTGATCGAACTCCACTCCCTCCTCACGGGAATTCTCGCAGAGAAGGAGATGGGAGAATCCGGCTTCCCGCAGGACGGTAACCAGGTCGTCGGGCCGGTCGACGGACAGGTGATAGCCCGTGTATCTCCGGTAGACGCTTTCGCGGGTCACCGGGCAATTGAAGTAGTAGGCTCGATGGTCCAGACTGAGGAGATGGCCGTGCTGGCCGAAGGACGCATTCGAGGCCGCCGCCGCTTTCCAGGTGGGTTCCACACTTGCCAGGTAGGCATCGCGCGACTGGAGCCCGGTGGCCACCGCCAATTGTTCCCGGCAACGTGCAGCAGCCACGGTCGTGTAGGCGGCCATGATCGCACATACCAGGGCCATTCCGATCCAGCGAGGAGCGGCCGGGAAACGCCTCATCTCCGCCACGACCCAGACAACAGCAACCGCTCCGAGGGGAATCAGGGGCAACAGGAACCGCACATTCTGCCGGAGCAGGTACCACACCACCCAGTACGAGGCGCCGATGACGAGCAGTGTGCCGAGCCCCGCAAGTCTTCGGACCAGGAGCAATCCGGGTAAGAGGGCCAGAAACATGACACCCGGCTGATGGCTCCGGCCGCCCAGACGGTCCGGCTTCATGGTCACGTGCCAGGCGGCGGTCAGCGGGCCCCACAGAGTCCGCCCCAGCCGCGACTTGCTTTCGGGAAGCGTCTGGTGGGCATCGCTGCAGGTCGGGCTCTGAGGGACAAGGACTTCGTTCAGGAAGGGATAAACGGGATTACCGCGATGCCACGCGGCGCGGACATACCACAGCCCGGCCGTGCTCACAGCAACCACCGTCACCACGGCGATGCTCTCCAGAACCAGCTTCCGCTTCGGCCGCTTGCGACATGCCACCCAGATACATCCGACGGCCATGGCCAGAGCGAAGAGGAGGGCGAGATACTTGGTTGCCAACGCCCCGCCCGCCGCGATCCCCGCCACGATCAACCAGCGGCGTCCCTCCTCGAGCATCACCGCGCGCCACCACGCGGCCAGTGCCACGGTCGTCGTCAGGGCGAGCCCGAGATCGTTCATCGGTGCCGTCATCTGGTTCGTCACTCCCGGCACGACCAGCGCGATACATCCGGCGATCCACGCCCAGCGGCGTCCCACGATGGGCGTGCCGAGGACCACGGTCGAGCCGGCCAGCAGCAGTCCGAGCAGCCAGTGAATGAGCCCTGCAGCCACCGGCCCGTCGAGAGCCATGCCCCAGAGGAACCACATTTCGACCAGCAGCGGAAAGGTCGAGTTTTCGCTGTAGGGGTAGTAGGCCAGGCGGCCATCGGCGAGAAACGCCTTGGGAAGTTCCAGGTGATAGCAGAGGGCATCGCCAGCCGTCGTCGGGGCGGCAGCTCCCACGAGCGCACCGAGAGCGGCGATGATGGCGCTGGCTCCGGCAAAGCAGAGAAGCCAGTTCGGAGGGGAAACGTCCGAGGGGTCCGAATCTCCCATGCCGCAATCCAGTTCGTCGCCGGCACCGGACGCGAGGCCGTGCTGTGCGGAGATCAACGTTCCGACCGTCCAGAAGGCTCCGACCACGGTACACACGCCGATCAGCGGTGGGTAGAGCAGTCCGACAAGCCCCATCACGGCCAGAGCCGTCCCCGCCCCGATCAGGCCCACGGTGATGCTGAATATGAAATGGGCAGGGCGATCCTGAACGCTCAACCGCAGACCGTCGAGCAGGAATGCTCCAAGCCCGTAGGCGGCCAGCGCGATGACGACGACGACGAGGATGGACTGGAGTTGAGCGAGCATGGGAAGAAACAATGGCTTTCAGAACAGATCGAGCATGGAGGCGAAATAGGTGAGGGTGACGAGCATGGCCCAGGATACCAACAGCCAGGCTTTCCATCGCGCCATCGGCGGGGCTGCACGCTTGTTTTCGCAATCCTGGTCCAGGAACAGCGACGCGACCAGTCGCCGCACGTCGCGGCCGGTTCGCAACCGCCCTTGGGCAGCCAGTTCGGTTTCTCGAATGGGAGCGATCATTCCATCAGACCTTTCACGTTCAGAAGTGCGGAGACAACTCGGGCAGCAAACTTGCGAGCGTCGCGACCACTTCGCCAGGCTGAATTCCCCGCATGCAAGGATGCCCGACCACCGGACAGGCTCTCCGGTGACAGGGCGAGCAGGCCACATGGCAATGGAGAGTGGAGACGCTCGCGCCACGAGGTTGCCATTGCTGGATCGAATTGGTGCCGCTGAACAGGGCAACCACGGGCGTCCCGACAGCGGCCGCCAGGTGGGCCGGTCCCGAGTCGGCGCCCACCAGCACATCGGCTCGCTCGAGCACGGCCGCCAGTTCGTCGACACTGAAACGGCCGGTCCAATCCGCCGCATGGGGCGAGGGTGAAAGTCCGAGGATGGCCTGGGCGGTCGACTTGTCGCCCGGCGTGCCGACCAGGGCCACGGCGGCCCGTCTTTCCACTGCGAGATACCTGACGAGCGTTCGCCAGTGCTCGGCGGGCCAGCGTTTTGCGGAGGTGCCGGCGCCAATGTGGAGGGCGATCCGGGTCTGGCCGCCCGTTGGATCGAACTGGTGCCACGCAGATTCCGCAAGTTCGGCCGCGGCCGAACTTGGAGCAAACCTGGGCTCGAGGCTTTCGCCACAGCGAATCCCCAGGCATTCGAGGAGGGCAGCCCGGGAGTCGATTTCGGGTCGATTGACGACGAACGCGGGCTTGTCTGTCAACAGAAACCCGCCGCCACCACTGGCCCATCCCAGCCTGCGGCGTGCGCCGGAAAGCCAGAGCAGCACGTTGTGCGGGAACTCGCCGCGAACGTCGATGGCCAGATCGTAGCTTTGTTTCCGCATCCGCAGCCCCCACACCACCGTGGCCGCGATCCATGCCAGGCCGCCGCGTCCAAAACGGTTGTGGTGGCAAACATGGACCTGGTCCACTTCCGCGACCCGCTCGAAGATCGCCCGGTTCCACGGCGCCGCCAGGACGTGGATGCGTGCGAGGGGATAGCGTTGCTTCAGCGGTTCGAAAATCGCCGTGGTGATCACGGCGTCGCCCAGGTGGTCGAACTGCACAACAAGGATCCGCTCCGGTTCGCTTTCAGGGGGCCGGCGCCAGGGGCGGTAAACAAGGACACGCGCGAGGAGAGCAATCGCAGCGCCCACAGCATCGATGCAGGCAAACAGAACGCGCCATCGCATCCGCACGTACCGATAGCCACCCAGGGGTCGCCGGCAAAGCCGCTGCCCATGCCGCGGTTGTTTCACTCGGCGGTTTGGCTTGCCGGGATTCACCAGACCCTCCGATATGCTTCCAGGGTGGCGGCGGCGGTGGCCTCCCAGGTGAAGTTTTCTCGGACGCGTTTGGCGATCCATTCGCTGCGCGGCCGCTGCAGCGCATCGAGAACAGCCCGGCGAATACCGGGCAGGTCGTCCGGAGTGACGTAATTGGCATCGCGTCCGAAGTACTCTTCGGCCGAACCGCCGCGCGGGAGCACCAGGGGCGTGCCGGTCATGGCTGCTTCAAGTGCCACGAGTCCGGGTGTTTCATACCAGCCGGTCAAAGCCAGGCAACCGCAGGCCGAATAGGAAGATCGCAGGAGCGGATCGTCGTGGTCGAGCCGCGGCAAGAAGACAACCGACGTGTCGGCCATCCGGCAGCACGCCCGCCAGTAGCGATCGTGTCCGGGCACGGCGTCGCCGATAATCACGACGGGCACACCCGTCCCACGCATCGCCCGCAGCAATCCGAGCTGGTTCTTTCGAGGCTCGATCCGTCCCACGCAGAGCACGAACCGTCCGTCAGCGACTCTTGCCCGTATTTCGGCGGGGGCCTCACGGGACATCTGGCGATCCAGGAGCCGCAGAAACGGCGTGGGGGTCGCGTCGCCGAAACGGGGATCGGCCGCATTCGGGACGATATGGATCTTCTCGGGCGGGATCTGGAAATAGCGTCTCAACTGGGCGGCTTCGGCATTCGAGTTCGGCAGCAACATGTCGACCGAATGATAGAGTCTTCGCCGCCACGACGGAATTCTCGGACAGGCCGCCCGAACCGAAAGCCCCGCAACCCCCAGCAGACGCCGAACGAGGTTTCGCGGCTCGCGCCAGTAACTGCGCCAATCGAACCAGGCAATCGTCGAAAGCAGCACGGGCAGGTGCGCCCGGTTGGCCGCCTCGACCAGGGGCAGATGCTCGGGAAGACTGCCGAAAAGGTGGAGACACTTGGCCTCCGAGAGCGATTCTTCCCAGGGGCGCCAGAGGCGAGCCGACACGCCCATTTCTCGCAGCCCTCGCGCGGTCCCAAGCATCTGGATCTCGCCGCCGCCGGGCGCGTCGAGTGCGGTGAGCTTTCCCGCAAGAAAGGCGTCGCTCTGGGGCGCAGGCGTCAACGGAAAGAGTTCGAAGGTTTTGGGCAGATCGTGAGGCCACATGCTCGTTTCGCTCCCCTCAACGCCACAGAGATCTCAAGGTTCTTTTCGCCAGGTTCCGCCAGTTCGTCGGCGCAATCTCTTCGACCGGCGTCTCCCGTTCCCAGTCGATCCAGCGCCGCACGCGAGCCCGCAAATCATGAGGCCGATCCACCCGGACCGGCTGAAAGGGCGAGGACTCGGGACGGGATTCGTAGGGGATGGCCTCGGGCGAGATCCGCAGGCGGGCTCCGTCCATCGGGAGCCTCGCAACCTCGCGGTCCCGGCAGTACTCCAGGCCGATCCGGAACCGCGCGGGGCTGTCCTGGAGTTCGACAACCAGCGAGTTTCCCTCTCGCAATACGGTCAGCCGCACACGACTCCGCATTCGCCACCAGGCGGCCCACTCGGTCATGGTGACCCGCCAGATATCGCTCCGCCGGTCGATCTCGTCGAAAATACTCTCCACCACGCCGGGATAGCGGCCGAGCCGTCCGGTGGGATGGCCGTAGAGAAAGACCGGTTCACCCCCGGCATGTTTGGCCTCGATCACCGATCGGAAGTGCTCGATCGTGGCCGCAACCGCCAACTCGTCGTCTTGCCCCTGCGTATCGCGGACGGCTTCCAGAAAAATACCCAGGCAAACGGGGTGTATGGGAATCTGGAGCACGTTCGAGCCGGCCGGCAGGAACGGCAATTCGTCGTAACCGATCGCGAATTCGGAACTGTGGCCGATCTCCAACCGCTCCATGGCCGCAAGAAGTGTTGGGTTGAACCGCCCGTGGGGCGCCGTGAAACCGATCGGCGCCAGTCTTGCCTGTTCGAGAACCTGGATCCCTCGCTGGATATTTCGCAGATTCTCCTCGAGTGTCTGGTAAGTGTGGTGCCAGTAACCATGGCTTCCGACATCCAGTCCCTGCAGTTGTGTGAGAGCGTCGGCACACGGTTCGAACGAAGCACCGCAGACGAAGTGGCTCACAGCATCCTGGCGATTTTCCAGCGCTTGCTGCAGACGATCGAAATCGCCGCTTTCGTATTGGTCGTGGTCGATGCGCAGATTGAAGGCGCACCGGTAGGGGAACGGGTAGGGGGCAATTTTCAGCCAAACCCCACCATTGCGTTCGATGATTCGCCGCAACCGCGACATGAGCCGGAGCCGAAGGCTTCGCTTGTCAACCCGGCAGATTTCTTCCGATGGTCGCAAGCCGTCGAAACACCATTGGAACCGCGACGAACGATAATCGCTCCATTGTTCGAAAGGATCGGTGTCGAATCCCGTTCGCAGCCAATCCACGTCGAGCGGAATCTGTCCCGGCATGGGGCGCCGGCACGGACCGTTGCGCGAGTCGAAAAGCAAGAAACACCCACGCCCTCCCCGACGATCGCGGCTGACCGTGGGGACCCCTTCCTGCGCAAGCATCTGGCGCAGTCCCCAAGGGACATCGTCGAGCACCAGCGGCAGAAGGGGTGGTTTGGCAAACAACATGGAACGTCTGGGGTCAGGAATTCTGGAGAGCGGACGAGAGATTGCGGGACGCCCAGAGCCGGCGATGGCGACGGGCCAGCGTCCACTCGCTGTAGCCGCTGAGCAAGGCGAATTGCCATCCGGCCGGACCATCGAGCAATCCCAGTTTGTAGATCAGGCGGCGGAATACTTCGCGGGGAGGGGCGATAGCCACGTCGAGGATTCCTGGTGCCTGCCCTGCCCGAACGCGAGAGGCGGCCTCGAGGGCCGTGTAGCGGTCGATTTTTTCGAGAAACGTCGTGTAGTTCGAGAGTGTGCGATGCTTCAACCAACCGCTCAATTCGCTCACGGGGCCGTTCACGTCGAGCACTTCGTGGACGTCGCCGATCCAACGGGCAGCGTCTTTGCGGAACAGTCGGATCGGCCGATCGTCCTGGGTGCCGCCGCGCCGAACGGGCCGGCCGAGGATCTCGCTGCGGATGGGAATGCGATAGGCTGCAAAACGATCGCGGCGCACAGCCCGGCGAATCTCGTCGACAAGCCGAGTCGTCGGACGTTCGTCGGCGTCGAGGGAGAGAATCCACTTGCCTTGCGAACGGTCGATCGCGCGGTTCCGCTGGCGGGCAAAGGTATCGAAGGGGTGAACGGCAACGCAACAGCCGCAGGAGCCAGCCACATCGGCGGTGCCGTCGCTCGAGCCGCCGTCTACAACCACGACCTGATCGGCCCAGCCGAGTTGGGGCAGTAACTGGCGCAGATTGGCCGACTCGTTTCTGGTGATCAGGGCGACGGTGATCGTGGCGAGCTGGCTCATCGGCAGCCCTCCAAGCGACGGGCCGTCAGCCCATAGCGCACGATCCACCGAAAGTTGTAATAGACGGCCACGATACCAAGCTCAACGGTCAGAAGACCACAGACCAGGGCAACGACCAACAAGTGAAGTCGTATGTCGGCATTGCCCGGCAGGTGGTAGACGTCGCGCAGCCAACCGCCAAAGCCGCGCACGTTCGTTTCTACCGGATCCGGATGGCCGGATAGCGCCAGGGCCCGTTCTTCCGCCAGACCGGTCATGAACAGGTATTTGCCCGCCAGGAAGGCGATCAGAAGAAACCACGGCACCTGGCTGCCGCTGAGAGCGGCTGCGGCACAGGCCGTGGCCGTGTGCCAGGCGACCTCATGCAGTTCGTCGACGTTGGCGTCTAGCCAGGCTCCAAAAGGAGAGGCAGTGTCCTGGCTTCGTGCAAGAGTGCCGTCCGTCCGGTCCATGAGCCAGGCTGCGAGAACGAGGATGGCCGCAGTCGTCCCGGCGGCGGGAACCGCAACCAGTATCCCGGCAGCCGAGAGGCCGAAAAGCAAGCCGATCAGCGTCACATGAGTTGGTCGGACAATCGTGGGCCGGAGCCATGCAGCGATCTGCCGGGCAATCGGAATTGCGTACCAGCGCGACAGCGGATAGGCCCGTAATCGGGCTGTTGCCGGGTCGATGGTCGCATTCCGCCTGGAAGTCAACTCGCAACCTCCCCGAACTGGGGTTCGATGGACGAAGGTCGACCGGTTGGCTTGACCGGAGACAATTCGACTCGACAGCATCGGCCGGCAGTGATCTCAGGAGCCGGAGCGCATGCCAGCAAAGTGGCCGGGTGGAAACGCTGGAAGAAGACGATTTCTCGGGCAACGTTGCCTTGCTTAACATGTCGCCGGCGGTGTTTGCGCCACAGGGCGGAGGCGGCAAACAGGGCCCGCAAGAAGGCCCAGCGGCGGCGGCGTCCCATGGCCGGAGCGCGAAGCAGGTCCCATCCGAGACGCAAAGGAAGACCCAGCCACTGCCGCAGCCGATGCCGCGGATGCCGCAGGTTCTTCCACTGGAAGAGGAGGGTATTGCGAAGGGCCAAGTGATCGTTTCCGGAGTGCCCGAAAGCCGGACCAAACGACGCCATACCGTGATGGTAGACCACGGAACGCGGAACGTACTGCGCGTGGTAGCCTGCCATGAAGCCGCGGTAACAGAAATCGAGATCCTCGATCCGGCCAGGCAGGTAGATCGGATCGAACCCGCCAATCTCCTGGAAGACCCGGCAGTCGACGGCCATCGCCGCTCCTGCGGATGCCGTGAGATCGGGGTGGTAGACGGCCGCTTCGTGGCCGGGAAAACGGCCAGTGGCCTGCACGAGTCCGAAGCGCCAGCGAACCGCTGTTTTCAGCCCTTCACAGGTGCGGCCGTCCATCTGCCAGCACAAGGGAGCTGTCAGGAAGCAATTGGGATCGCTCGACGGCGAGTCGCGAAGCAAGGGATCGACGAGCGGATCGATCGCGTCGGGAGCCAGTTTCACGTCGTTGTTCAGGAGGACTGCAACATTGCAGCCAAGTGTCGGGACGACCTCGTTGAAAGAGCACAGAGCCCGATTCTCGCACCGAATCACCCGAATATCGGGATACTTCTGGGCAAGCCACTCGACGGAATCATCGGTCGAGGCGTTGTCGATCACGATGACCTCGCACGAGTGGCGAGACTGCTCGGCAGCCCTCACGACCGTGGGGAGGTATTCGGCCAGAAGCGATCGACCGTTGTAGTTCAGAACAAGTATTGGAATGAGCATAAGGAGGCTCTGCCGTCCCTTCCTTGGAAGCCTCGTTCACATCCGTGCCAAGCTCAACACGATAGGTCTTTTGAGGTGCGTCGGTCAAGATGAATGTGGCGAATTGGCGCCGACTGGGTGCACGTCAGCTTTTGCGCGCGCAGGCAGAAAGCGAAAAAGGTCAATAGGA
>CAYSCH010000381.1:0-538 GCA_964429355.1 uncultured Planctomycetaceae bacterium
CGTCGGGATCGGGACTGTGGCCCACGCGGATGAGTTGTCGGGAGTCGTTCACGGGTCGGTGTTGCCATGGTTGAGGTTGAGACGGCCGCCCGCCAGGTATGGGGGACTGGGATCCGCCTGTGGATCCGGGATCGTCGCATATTCAGCAGAAGCTGGCAGGCGGCGTCGACGGCGGTGACGGACTGCCGGCTGCCGGCGTTCGGAGAGCGCCTGTTCCCTATGGTAGCCGTTCAGGCCTCGATCGAGAACCCCGTGGAAATGCCGTCTTCCCCGGCAAAGTCGGAGGAGAGGTCCAGTGCGGGCATCCTGCCGGCGGGCGCAGCCGGCACGGGCTGGGGGGGTGAAGTGTAGCTGGAGAGGGTGGTCCTTGCGGCCTCATTCTCGCTCGGTTTCTCCTGCTCGAGTTGCTCGCAGACCCGGCGCCATGTATCGCGTTCGATTTCCAGCACACGGATGCAATCGTCGAGCTTGGAATTGTCGCGGCTGACTTGCGCCTCGTTGATGCTGCGGAAGATGAACATGTAGATCGCGGCGACCT
>CAYSCH010000381.1:548-9040 GCA_964429355.1 uncultured Planctomycetaceae bacterium
ATTCAAACCGGCAAGGATCTGAGTGACGATCTGCTGGGCACGAATCAGGGCCTCGCAGCACTGTTCGTGGCAGCCCTCGCTGCGCAGGTGTTTTCCCCGCGCGAGATTGCGGATGGCGGCTTCGATGAGCAGGTACTGCAACTTCTGGGGCGTTGCGGTCATGACCTCGGTTTCAAGATAGGAATTGCGGGTCGGCGACTGCACGAGGAGACTCCTGGGTCGTTCGTTGGTGGACTACAGCGCTTCTGCGTGGTTGGCCTTCTCAGGAGAATTGCGGGGTGCCTGAGAACCGGCCACCGCCCCGGCCGGTCCTTCACGGCCGGTCAACCACGGGCTCAATGAACCCGTTCTCGATGTTAATCGTCGTCGTTGTTCTTGTAGTACTTGCCGATGTACGTGATGGAATCGAGGTAATCGAGATTCGACTGCATCTTGGCAATGGCGAGTTCCATATTGGCGAACTCCATCAGCATCCGTTCCTTCTGGAACTCCAGCCGCTCGTCCATCCATTCGACTTTCGCCTCGTTCTTTTCGATCTTCTGGCCGAGAACGAGATAGCGGTTCGTCAATGTGGACGAATCCTCGCCAGCCAACTGCTCCGCGAGCGTATCGAACTTCGCGGCGAATCCAGTTTTTTCCGTGGTAAAGAAGGCCTTCACCGCCTCTCGGTCCGTTTCGAAAAGCTCTTTGAGAGCCGTGGAATCGAAGCTCAGAGTTCCGTCGGTGCCAATATCGATGCCGATCTGGGCGAGAGACTGGATGGTTCCCAGACCCAAGAAACGGCCGCTGAGGAAGCCGGAGAGATTGGATTCCAGACGCAGGGCGGTTGAGTCGCTGGTCAGAATACTGCTCACGTCGTTTTCCGCGTCGTAGGCCGTATACTTATCGAGCGACTCGCGCAAACGGTTGTAGTTGGTGACGAAGGTCTCGACGTTGGCGATCAGGTCGGTGTCGGAGCTGGAGACGGTGATCGTGACCGGGGAAGTCGAAGCCTCGTTGACGGTCAGCGACACGCCTTCGATGACGTTGGTGAACCTGTTGGTGGCGGAACTGAGCACGATTCCCGACACGGCCGAGTTGAGCCCCCCCATGAGAAGAAGGGCATCTTGAGCCTCGGCGGTCTCGGTGAGAGCGAAGCCCAAACCGGACATGTCGACCACCATGGCGCCGGCGGCCCCCGTCATGTCGCTGGTCAGGGTCATGCGGTAAGCGTTTCGAGAACCATCGACGAACGACTTGGCCGTGAAGTCGCCACGGAGGTCATTGATCTTCGCGATCAGATCGTCGAGGGTTTCGTCCTCCTCCAATTCGATCGTGTAGGTGGTAGAACCGTCGACGACCTGGAGTTCTTCGCCGTCGATTTCGACAGTCTTGGCGCCACCGAGGAGGTGGAGATCTGCGGCCGTGGTGGTATTCGTCTCGGCGATCGTGAGGGTTCCCTTGCCGCCGGCCTGATCGCGGATCCAGATTCCATCCCCCGTCGCGTTGATTTCGGCATAGACGTCCGCCCCCAGCCGGTTGATTTCCTTGATCAGGTCGCCGACCGTTTCCACGCTGGAATTGACATTGAGGGTCGAGGTCACTCCCTTGCTGTCGGTGATCTGGATCTTGCCCTGCCGCACTCCGCTTCCACCGTTGAGGTCGGCGAGTTTCATGTTCTGGGAGACGACCTGCTGGTGGAGATCGCCGCTGCTGACGTTACTGACGGCGGCATCGACGGCGATTCCGAGGGTCTCGGCGGTTGCCATGGCGTCGGCACTGGCCACGATCATATTGCTGGCCGAGCTGCCGGTGGTATCGGTGAGGACAATGCCGGTTTTGGCGGCGTTCACCGAGGCGGTGATGCCGACTTCGGCGGCATTGATGGCACTGAGAACATCTTCGAGAGTCTCGGCGTTCTTCAGGGAGATCGTGTCGGTTGCGCCGGAGCGATCGGTCAGTTCGAGCGATCCGAGCGATCCGATTCCCTTCGATCCGCCCAGTGTCGAAAGGAGCACCGACTTCAGCCCCCCGAGGAGCCGGCGGCCGGTGATCTCTCCGTCGGCCGACTGGCCGGCGATCCCGAGGTCCTCGGCGGCAGTCGTGCCGCTCATCGATTCGATGCGGAACGTCCCTGCCCCGTCCGTCAGATCGTGGATCACGAGCCGCTCCCCGTCGGCCGAGATTTCCACGCGGAGCTTCTCGGGACTGGCGGCGTTGATGACCTCCATGATGTCGCCGAGAGTTGTTTCCGCGGTCGACGTCGAGTCGGTTGTGTTGAGCGGGGAGAAGTCGATCGCTCCTTGCGTGCCATCGCGGAGTTGGTAGACGATGTCCGGGAGAGCCGAGTTGCGGCTGATGCCATTGCCGTCGTTGAGAAGATCCAGTTCCACGTCTTCTGTGAGGTAGACGAGATCTTTGCCGCTGGCAACGGATGCGGCCACGTCGATACCGTTGAGCCCGAGCGAATCGGCGGTGGTGCCGTTGCCGACTTCCTGGACTTTCAGATTGGAGAGTTCGAGGCCGGTATGGTCGATGAGGCGGATGCCGTCTCCATGGGCTTCGGCCGTCAGGTTGATCTGGCCGTTGCTGTTGATGGCGTCGAGCACGTCGTCGACCGTCTGGACGGTGGAGAGATCGATCTCGGCGCTGGCTCCGCTGCGATCGGTAATGCGGATCTTTCCGCGGTCGATGCCGGTGCCGCCGTTCAGCAGATCGAGTGAAGCGGGCCGCTCGACGTCTGAGCCGAAGCGAATGGTCATGGAGCCGCCGCCGAGGGCATCGGTGTTGGATTTGACGCCCGAGGTGAGCAGTTGTTGCTGCTGAGCGGTCTGGAGGGGCGTGAACCGATAGGTCCCTTCGGCGGGATCTCCGGTGACGGTGGCGGAGATCAGGCTCGGCTGGCTGCTGGCGACCGACATGGTTTCAAAGATGTCGTCTTTCGCCAGATTGTTGGTGACATACTGGACGGAGAGGACGAGGGCCGACAACTCGGTGATCGCATACTGCTCGTCGGTGAGGGCCTTGGTGCGAGTCTCCAGGTTGTCGCGATTGACGGAGGCGAGCTCTATGAGCTGATCGACGAGCTTGCCGTAATCGATTCCTGAGATGAGCCCGGTGGTGGTCTGGATTCCCATGTTTCACCCGCCAGTTGGGGAAAGGGATTGTGCCAACCCAATGCCATTGGACATGGCGTTGGGAGCGTGCCTACAAGTTGCCTTCATCGAATGCGGATCGGCGAAGAATCCCGGAGAAGTTTAGCGATTCCTCGTGACCGGAATCATCGGAATAACCGGAACTAAATGGCCTTGCGTGATTCCCTGAGAAATAGTTGTTATGAAGATAGCCGCGTGGGCTTGCCCCGCGCTCGCGCTGCGTCCGTGTTTTGCCGCGAACTCTGTCAGCCCGTCCCATCGAGTTCTCCTGCGCCTTGCCGCAATTTCCTCTGGGAAACCCGCAAGGCTATTTAGAAAAGGGATCTCACCATGCTCGTCACCGGTCCACCGAAACAGATCGTCGCGGGGCTCACGATGCTCGGCACCGACGAGTATCCCATTTACCTCTTCCGGGACGGCGGCGAGGCCGCGATCTTCGAAGGGGGCACCGGCGCCATGGGCCCCCTCGTGCGGGATCAACTGGCCGCCCTTTCAATCGATACGGCCACCGTCCGGCAACTGATTATCACCCACGCCCATCCCGACCACGTGATGGCGGTACCCATGTTTCGCCAACTGCTGCCGGCTGTGGCCGTCGCGGTCTCCGAGATCGGTGCCAAGACGCTCGAGTTTGAGAAGGCGGTCTCCTTCTTCTGCCAGGTCGACCAGACCCTCACCGGCGCCATGCTCGAGGCCGGCCGGATCACCGAGCAGCAACGCCCCGCGCCGCTGGCCGAGATGAAGATCGCCGTCGACCGCACCCTCAAGGAGGGCGACAAGATCGAGGTGGGCGGCGCCGCGTTCGACGTCCTCCAGACGCCCGGCCACAGCGAGTGCAGCCTCAGCTTCCACGAGCCCAAACGGGGCATCCTCATCATCTCCGACGCCACCGGCTACTACATGCCCCAATACAACGATTGGTGGCCCAACTACTTTTCGGGCTACGGCCCCTATGTCGACTCGATCCGGCGCCTGGCGGGCCTGGAGGCCGACGTTCTGTGTCTCAGCCACAATGGGGCCCTTCAGGGCAAGGACGAGGTGGCCGCCTATTTCGCCGGCGCCCTCGCCGCTACCGAGAGTTACCACGCCCGCATTGTGAACGAGGTCAAGGCCGGCCGTCCCTTTCGCGAACTGGCCGAACAGCTCGGCACCGAGATCCACGCGAAAACGGGTCTCCTCCCGGTCGACTTCTTCCAGAAGAACTGCGGCCTGCTGGTCAAGCACTCAATGAAACACGAGGGAATGTAGCTGAACCCACCAGGGGGCGGGTAGCCCTGAACGACCGTGAGAAGTTATCACGGTGTGCCACTGTCTACTTGTTGACAGTGCCTGAACAAGGGCAAAGCGTTTACACTGCGGGTACCACCGGTTCTTGAACCGGTGTGGCGCAGCCACGGGAGGCGGGCAGCCCAGGCTCTTGAACCTCCTGGGACGTGCGTCCCAGAAGGTTGCATTCGTGGCCCGCAGTGACCAGAATACACCCATGCCAAACCGCCGCCGCATCATCGATGACCGTTTGTACGCCCACTTCGTTACGTTCTCGGTGTACCGCCGGCGTCGTTTGTTGGACCTGGACCATCCCAAGCGGATCGTCCTCGGCGTGTTGAACGAAGAGTTGCGCGGACGTGAAGCTCTCTGCGTCGGCTTCGTGCTGATGCCCGATCACGTCCATGGAATTGTCTGGTTTCCCCGAACCGGATCGCTAAGCGGTTTCATGCACGGCTGGAAACGGAAATCTGGTTTTCACATTCGTTCGTGGTATCGGCGCGCGGAGCCAACCTGCTTCGAGGGCTTCGGCGAAGGCGACCGCTTCTGGCAACCGAAATACTACTCTTTTCTCGGTGTTGCAGCGATCCAGTCCGCGACCGGCTCAGTTGGCTCCGAACGGAAAACTCGCCAACAACTTCGCATTCTGTAAACTCCGTGGCCGGGACTACAAGGACTAACTGCTGTGCAGTCTTGGCGGAAGGGTGATTCTGTTGCATCACGAATGCGTACGGATGCTCTCGGTCAGTCTCCAAATCCCGGTTGTCGGATTCCTTCCTTCGTCGTCGTCTGCCGAAGCCTGTGCGTCCAACTGAGACGCTCGCCGAACGGCCGTTGGATACCCTGCCGAATAGTCGGAGTAGTCAACGTGCTTGCTGTAGTTCGGGATGTATCGTTTCATCATTCGCTGCAAGGCGTGTCGATGTTGCATCCCTGGCTGGTCGGAAAAATGCAGCCATAACCAGAGTTCGATACACGGATTTGAGATTGCGAGTTCCATCCCGCAGTCTTGAGCCATTTGCCTGGCATGAGGGATGTTCGGATGCTGATCCACGTCGAAGACACACCACACCTCATCGTAGCAGAGGTTTTCGTCGTTCTCTCGCCGCGCCCGTTTCTCCGCCTGACGCTTGCGTTCCTTCGCAGATTCAACAATCGTCTTGGGAACGCCAACTCCACCGACCACCTCCACGCGCACTCTCGGATTCCTGACAGCTTTCGCGAATTGGCGTAGATACTCCGGTTCCGTTACCTCCCCCTCCGTCACAACCAGAATCACCGGCCTGGATTCCTTGTAGGGTGCCCGCCTGGCCGGTCGCCGTGTGCGATCTCTCTTCCCCACTTCCGGTTACTCCCTCAGCCAGGTGATGTCGCCCAAGAATGGGATTGCGCCATATCGCCCCTGCAAATACCCTCGTTCCAGATTCTCCGCCTTGCGAGGCCGGTAGTCCGTCAACGGGTAGAGCGTTGAAGCGCCCTCCCCATCCTTTTCTGTGAACCAGATCTGATCGCGGCGAAGCGGCGGTTCGCCAAGTGTCGTGCCCAAGAGATTGGTGTCGTGTGTGGTAAACACAATCTGGGCGTTCTTGGGATTCGCCTTAGGGCTATTGTACAATTGCACGATCGCAAGACCCAGGAGCGGATGTAAGCTGGATTCCAATTCATCCACGAGCAACAGCCCGCCTGAATCAAGGGTCCGAAAGACCGCCGGTGCCATTCGAAAGAGTGTCTTCGTTCCCTCGGATTCCTCCTCCAGGTCCAGCCAGGAATCACTATCGCCGCTCAGGTGCTGCAATAGAATTCGATGTCGCCGAACTGTACGACCCCGGTACTCGCGTTCCGTAGCGGTTTTCTTGACATCCGTGATGCCAATATCCGCTCCCCTTAATAGCTGCCGAATGCGTGAGGCGAGCGTTTCCTCGGAACCGTCCGCGGGAAAAAGCAATTGTTGCTCGTCCTCGGCCGAGAAGAGTGCCTCGGCGAACTCGGCATGCAACACCGGATAGCCACGTCCTGGGATATTTACCGGTGCAATACCACTGAACCAAGAGTAGAGCGGCGTGAGCTGTTGATGACCCAGTTGCGCTGCACCCGATAGAAACAGCGCATTGGGACGGGTGACTTCCTTGACTGCCTCGTTCGGGCCCTTCAAGTGTTCGCCGAATTTGAACGTGTTGCCCTCGCGCTCAAACCAGGCTTGTTTGCGGTTGTGTGGCCAGGCAAATAGCCATTCTTCCCTGACGGCCGTGTCGTCCACAGAGAATCCATATTCGTACTTGGTTTCCCCAATCAAGAACGAAGCTTCAAACATCGACGCTTCCTGCCGTCTACCCCCCCACGCAAATGCGGTTCGCGGAACGCCACCTTCCGGCTCCCAGCGACGGTGCGACGAAATGACGGCCTCGCGCATGAAGGCGATGGCCGCCAATACGTTGCTCTTCCCACTGGCATTAGGACCATAAATCACCGCTGCAGGTAGCAACCTCTCGCTGTGACCTGCGACGCTGCGCGGACGCACGTCGGTCGGTTCACCCACACGCCCAGCTTCCAACGTCAGTGCCTGCTCGTCCCGTATTGACCGGTGATTCTCGACACGGAATTCCAGCAACATTGGCACATCTCTCTCTCGAACAAGCTTCCTCACAGCACAGGCCGAAGAAGAGCCGGCGCGCAATTATACTGCGCAAAGAGAAATGAAAACCAGATCCATATGTCATTTCGACCAGAATTGCGACAGAAACCAGCTCGATCGGCGATTCTGCCGTACAACAGAACCGGCTCTTTTGGGTGGTGCTGTCAGTTCGGTCACGATACCAGCGAGCGAGCTAGGCACCAACATCCACTCGCAAACGGGGCTCCTTCCGGTCGATTTCTTCCCGTAGCTGTCCGCCTTCCCCGTAACTGCGAACCTCCTATCGCTTCGAGAAACTCCATAGCTTCCCTGTAATCTTCATGATTGCCAGTCGCTTTCCATTCGCGGCGCATGAAATTCAGGAATTGCGTGTAGCCCGAAAACGGCCACAGAGCTTTCTCGTAGGGGAAGTGTCCTCCCTCCGCCCTGTCGCGGAATGCCCCTACGCGACCGTGCTGCATATTGAGGGGCAGAGTCAGGTTGGCCTGGTGTTTGTGCTGGACAGCGAACTTGCAGAAGGCCTCGAATGCCTTTTTCTTGTCTCCGAGTTTGTAGTGAACGCATCCTTCGTCGCGTGGCCAACGAGGATGCTGGGCGTAGACTTGAATCGCTTGCTCGTATTGGCCCGCCATTTCGTACGCCCGAGCGAGAAAGTGGTATGATGTGAGTCGATGCTCCGGTATCGGGTAGTCTCCGGACGTCAAGTCGATCATGCGCTGCGCCCAACGTATGGCGTCCGCCGAGTCACCGCCGTTCATGGCCTGGATGCAGTTGTACTCCGCGCCCGCGTAGATCAGCCCATGGTTATGACGATATTCCGAGATCACGGTGACTTCCAGAGCCATGTACAGAATGAAAAGAGCCACCGCCACAAAGAGCATACAAACGATCCATTTCAGCACCACTTTGCTGCGAGGCATAGCATTTCCATTTATGATGAGTGCCACACCGTCAGCGGAGTGGTGAGTCTCCCCAGCGTCTGTGAGGCCGAGGCACGTCGCCAAAGCCCCAATTCGTGGAGAACTGCGCCGTAGTTCCAATAGACGGCCTTCGTTTCGCAAACTGCAAGTGCCCACTGGATTTCAAGTCTTGCCTGCTGGTAGTATTTCTTGGCAAAACTAACCAAACCAAGCAGATGCCATGCACCGGCACGGTCCGGTTGCGATTCGAGAATCGACCGATAGACCCGCTCCGCCCCGGCGATATCACCACTCTGGTGCTTGCTGAGCCCCAACTTGAGATCTGGATCCCAAGATCACAGAGATTCTGGAGCAGAAACAGCAGGGATATGAGACCCCGCAGGTAGGATTTAGCTGCGGACCGAGCGCAAAACAGAACCGCTCAGAGCATGTGAATCTTTCGGTCAAGGTGCAAAAAACTACCCCTGTTTCGGTCAAAAAACCTGGGTGCTCCGTCTCAAATTATCTGACCGGAATAGCCGGCTGAATTCTCGGATTGTT
>CAYSCH010000382.1:0-9016 GCA_964429355.1 uncultured Planctomycetaceae bacterium
CGTCAGCCAGTCCAGCAACACATTGTGCTGAAGTTCGTGTCGGCGTTCGCTTCTCATGATTCTGGGATACCATTGGAGGGTTCGACCGCGCCGGGGAGGGGCAGGTCGAAGGAAACCTAAGGAAACGGCCCCAACCGGATACCACCCGATCGGGGCACAGGCAACCGCTTCCAGACAGTGAAGTATAGAGCCCCCTCGACAGGACCGTCAAGATCGACGCGATCGGCCTGATCGATGGCTCCCCCTTCCTGCTTTCTTCGACGTGGCTTACGATCCTAAATGGCCTTGCGTGATTCGCGGAAGAATTGTCGTCCTGAAGATAGCCGCGTGGGCTTGCCCCGCGCTCGGGTTGGGTGCGAGTTCTGCCTACGAACTCTGTCAGTCCCGTCCCATCGAGTTCCTAATCGCCTTGCCGCAATTTCCTCTGGGAATCAGGCAGGGCCATTTGGGTTCCGCATCCCGCCGCTGCCTGGCCGCGAACGATTTTGGGAAATTGAGGCCGGGCACCTTTTGCCGGAATGGCCAGACCTTTCCTTCGGTCAGTGGCGCGTGCTTCGCACAAAAGTTGCCCATACCCTTTTCCCGTTGCAGACCACCCCAAATTCTCCCGATGGATCTCAACCCCGCTCAGAAGGAAGCTGTCAAAACCATTCGCGGTCCGTTGCTCGTGCTGGCCGGCGCGGGAACGGGTAAAACTCGTGTTGTGACTCTGCGGATCGCCGAACTCATCCGGCGCGGCACTCGCCCATCACGGATCCTTGGCGTTACCTTCACCAACAAGGCAGCCGCAGAAATGCAGCAACGCGTCCGGGCCGAACTGGGAAAACGCAAGAAGGATCGGCCCGAACTCTCCACCTTCCACAGCCTTTGCGTGCGGATCCTTCGCCGCCAGATCGAACACCTCGGCTACCCCCGGCAGTTCGCCATTTACGATCGCGGGGACCAGGAAAGCATTGCTCGCAATGTGCTTCGCGACATCAAAGCGGCCGACTCCACGCTGAGGCCGGGGGATCTGCTGTTTTTCATCGGTAACTGGAAAACCGCATGCTTGCGTCCCAACGAGGCCGCCAATGCCGCCCGCAACGATCGCGAGCACCTGGCCGCCGCTGCCTACCGCCGTTATCAGGGCGCGCTCAAAGCGGCCGGCGCCGTTGATTTCGACGATCTCCTCCTGCTGACCGAGGAACTCTTCCGCCGTTTTCCGGAGGTCCGCCATGAGGAGGCCTCTCGCTTCGACCATCTCCTGGTGGACGAATATCAGGACACCAACGGCAGCCAGTACCGCATCGTCCGGGCTTTGGCCGAACCCCATCGAAATCTCTGCGTGGTCGGCGACGACGATCAATCGATCTACGGCTGGCGCGGAGCCGAAGTCACCCACATCCTCGGCTTCAAGAATGATTGGCCCGACGCCAAAGTCGTCCGCCTGGAGACCAACTATCGCTCCACCCACCAGATCGTTGCCTGGGCCAACACGCTCATCGCCTTCAATAAACACCGCCACGGCAAAATCCTCCGCGCCACCGTGGCCGGGGAGATTCCCCGCATCCTGCAGTTCGAAACTGCCGAGGAAGAGGCCGAACAGGTCGTGGCCGATATCGCCTCGCGGATCCGCGACAAAGGTCGGAAAGCTCGCGACATCGCCATCCTCTTCCGCACCAACGAGCAGCCCAGACTGTTTGAACAGGAGCTGCGACGGGCGAACATCCCCTATGTGCTCCTGGGCGGGCAGTCCTTCTACGATCGCAAGGAAGTCCGCGACATCCTCGCCTACCTCAAGGTGATCCACAACCCCCGCGACGAGGTCTCGCTTCTGCGGATCATCAACCTCCCTCCCCGCGGTATCGGCCAGTCATCGGTAACCAAGATGATCGAAACGGCCGTGGCCGGCAAACGAGCCGTCGGCGAGGCCTTGAAGGACGCGGCGATCGTCGATCGGCTTGTCCCGGCTGCCAGAAAAGGTATTGCCGACTTCTTGAATCTGCTCCACAAATATCGCCGCGAAATGGGATCTCGACCAACGGCCGACCTGGTCCGGGAACTCATCCACGAGATCGGTTACCGCAATGAGATCGCCCGGATCTACGCTACCGCCGAGGAACAGCAGGCCCGTTGGGAATCGGTCCAGGATGTCGTCAACGCCGCCGCATCCTACGACGGACGGGCGGAGCACCCGAATTTGGCCGAATTCCTCGATGAAGTCTCCTTGATGGGCAGCGACGAGAGCCCCGACAAGGAAAAACAGCTCCAGCAGGATGCCGTGGCTCTCATGACGCTCCACGCGGCCAAGGGACTGGAGTTTGCGGAAGTCTACATGGTCGGAATGGAAGAGGGCGTCTTGCCGCATCGCCGTTCCCTCGATCCGGCTGCGGAGACCATCGACGAAGAACGGCGTCTGTGCTACGTCGGCGTGACAAGGGCCCAGCGGCGGCTGATCCTCACCCTTCCCCTCAGCCGCAAGAAATGGGGCAAGGACCGCCCCACCGTGCCCAGCCGTTTTCTCTATGAGGTAACCGGCCAGGCCGACAACCCCAATTACGCCAATACGGTCAAGCTCGCCTCGCAACTCGACCGCCTCAAAGACCCCCGAGCCGCCATCGCCGCCAAGAGCAACGAGAAGAAGACGGCCAAGAAAGCATCCGCGGGGCGGCCAGGAAGTGTCCAGTCCAAGAAGAATCCTGGCAAACGACCGGCCAACAGCGGCAGCAAGAAGAAACGCCTGAGCTGACGTCTCGGATTTCACGTTGTGCATTTCGGATGCCGCGGCGAGAGCTCGCACAAACTCGCCCAGTTCGGCCCGTCAACCAAGGCGATCTGATACACACCCTGCCAGATCTGTGCCAAATGGCCTTGCGTGATTCGCAGAAGAAATTGCGGCGAGGCGATAAAAGAACTCGATGGGCCGGGGTCGACACAATTCGCACGCAAAGCAGGGGCGCAACCCGAGCGCGGGGCAAGCCCACGCGGCTATCTTCATGATGACTACCCTTCTGCGAATCACGCAAGGCCATTAGACTGCGGGGGGCTGGAATGGGCGAAGAAATCAGGGGGAGAACGACCATGACTGACGGAAAAACCTGTGCGGCAGATCTCAGCGTCTTGCCCCCCGGGCGTCCCTCCTGTTCCCTCTTTCGCCTGTTCCTCATGGCCACGATTCCGCCCGCCATCATCGTCGCCCTCGACGAGTTGGCAGTTCTGCACGGCAATCGCAACCGCTGGGATCCGACTTCGTATGCAATCCTCTACGGGCTTTACGTCGTGCAAGTGGCCGCCCTGACATGCTTCATTGGCCGTTTCCTGGCCACATGGCTCCTGCGTTGGGTGATCCTCCTTTGGGTCCTTGCTCTGATCGACCTGCGGCTGTTCACACTGGCCTCCAGCCAATACTCGCATTCGACGAGTTGCCTGACCTATGCCTTTCTCTCCGGCCAACTAAGTCTCCTTGTATTCATCGCAACCTTGGGCCCCGGACGCTGGCCTTGGCGATTGCCCTCGGTCCTGGTGGTCACAGTCGTCGTTCTCTTCTTCCTGTTCGGCGAACGCCCCTGGCATGAAATCTGGTCGTCCGTTCTGATCCTGCAGACTCTCGTCACGTTTCTCCTCTTCGTTATGCTCTTGCTGGCCGGGTATCGCATTCGCTATCGCCAGCCTGATCACCAGCGCAGGTCGGCCGATCTGGTGTCTCCCGGTTTCAGATTCTCCATCGGCCACATCCTTTTCTGGATGCTCGCTGCCGTACCGGTCCTGACGATCGGGCAGCACCTGAGCCCCAACGTCTTCACAGAGCTCGACCTGATCACCTGGTTGCGCCTGGCTTTCGTGGCAGCCTGTCTGAGTGTTGTCCCGTTCCTGGTTGTCATTACGGTCTTCTCCCGCAGGCATCTGCCTTGGGTCATCCCGCTCTGCCTGCTTCTTGTTGCGGGGCTCGGCGGCATGTTGGCGGTGTTCGTCAACAGTCGCTGGGTGCCAGCCCTGACGGCAAGAACCAGATGGCAGGACTGGCTGCTGGCCGACCTCAGTGGGATCGGCTTCGGCTGGATCCCCTGGACGCTCCTGTCGGCCGCGTTCCTCGCCGGGCTCCTCCTCCTCTTCCCCGTCGCCGGCTACCGCCTCGAGCACCGCCGACAACCCCGATCTCCCTTCGTCGAAGAAAAACCTTGAATCGCCAGCACCCATGGGCCGCTCTTGCCGGATGCGACTCAGGCCCCCCAAGTGGCAGGCTTGCGTCACGGAGCACCGTGCGATGCCGCTGGCTTGGCTATTTCGTTAACGCCTGTTATGTCAAGCAGTTACGACCACTGGCATTCCAAGTCCTTTCCCTCGCTCGCCGCGTTGCCGGGACGAAGCTCGCCTGCCCGGCCTCCTCCCCTGATGGTCCGCCACAGCACCACCGCAATCGCCGGTCGCGTCTGTCAACAAACCGCTGTAGCAAGATTCGCTCGCGATATGTAAACTACCGCCAGGAAACGTGTTACATTTTTTTGCGCCGCGATTGCCAAGGAGGCGTTCATGCCCAACCGCGCGTTTCGGTTCATCCACGCCGCCGATCTCCACTTGGACCAGGTCCCCCAAGGGGTCGCCCAGGTTCCCGATCACCTCCGCGAACTGTTTGTCGATTCAGCCTACGCGGCCGCACGGCGCGTTTTTCAGGCAGCGTGTACGGAGCAGGCCGATTTCCTCATACTCGCCGGCGACGTGCTCGACTCGCGGCGCACCGGTCCCCGGGGGCCCTTGTTTCTCGTGGAGCAATTCCAGCGTCTGGCAGAACGAAAAATCCCTGTGTACTGGGCGGGAGGCAATGTCGACAGCCCCGACATCTGGCCCCCCGGTGTCACCTTACCCAATAACGTCGTTGTTTTCCCGATGGGCAAGCCCGAAGAGGTCGTGTTCGACCGTCACGCCGAGCCGGTCGTTCGGCTCGTCGGTGCCAGCCGCATCTCCGGGCGGCGTCTCCGCCCCAATGAGTTTTCCGGCGAGCCCGGCGGACTGTTCACCATTGCTGTTGCCCATGGCGGAGCCGATCCCCAACAACTCAAGCGCCGTGAGATTGAATACTGGGCGCTCGGCGGCCGTCACCAGCGGACAACCCTCTACCGCGGCCCCGAGGTTGCGCACGATCCTGGAACACCGCAAGGGCGGTCGCCTGCCGACTCGGGACAGTATGGCTGCACGCTCGTCGATGTGGACGAGCACAAGACGATTCGCATGACCCACATTTCCTCGAGTCTCTTCCGCTGGCATAGCGAACGAGTCGAGGTTCAAGACTGCCACTCGCGGGAAGATCTCCAGACTTTGCTCCGGGAACGCCTGCACGCTTTGGCCCAAGCTCATCCTGGAATCGATCTGATGATCTCGTGGACGGTGGCTGGTTCCGGACCGCTCCTGGCGGCAATCCGCCGCGGTCCCCTGGCCGACGAGCTGCTCGAAACGCTTCGCCGCGAGTTCGGGGTCGGTCCGCCCTCGCTTTGGAGCCTCACGCTCGAAACCGAGGCCAGAATCGAGGTGCCCGCAACCTGGTGGGAGGAAGAGACGATTCGGGGCGATTTTCTCAAAGCCATTCGCCGGCTCGCAGAAGAGGGCGGTCCTCCTCTCGATCTGTCGTCGTATCTCCCCGAACGCTATTTGGCCGGCTCGCTTTCGGCAGCCGCTGTTCTCTCTGATCCGCAACAACGGGGACGCGTGTTGGCCGAAGCGGCCATGTTGGGTGTCGATTTGCTCACCGCAGAGGAAACGGTATCGTGAGAATCACCGGATTGCGTGCCGACGGTTTCGGTGTCTTCCAGGGCCTGGAGATCGACGGACTCTCCGAGGGGCTTCACGTCTTCTACGGCCCCAACGAGGCCGGAAAGACGACCCTCATGCAGTTCGTTCGCTCGGTGCTCTATGGTTTCTCGCCCGAGCGCCGTCGTTACCTCCCGCCCGCCCACGGCGGTCGGCCCGGCGGCCAACTGGGCCTGGTCACCTCCGAGGGCCGGCTCGTGGTCTCCCGCCACGACAACGTGGAAGAACCTGCCCGCGGCGACCTCGTCGCGGTAACGTACCCCGACGGCACTCGGCAGAGCGAACACGTTCTCAAGACGATCCTTTATGGAACCGACGAGAACCTCTTCAACCACGTTTTCTGCATGGGTCTCCGGGAGCTCCAGGAACTGGGCACTCTCAGCGACACGGATGCCGCTCGCATGCTCTACGATCTGAGCACCGGGCTCGGCGCCATCTCCCTGGCCGAGGTGGTCGAGACCCTCGAGGAAGCTCGCAATCGCATTCTCGACGCCAACGGCCGTCCCTGCGAAATCGGCCGCCTCCTGGAACGGCGAAACCAGTTGCGCGCCGAACTGGAAGAGATCGGCCGCATCAGCCGTGATTACGGTCGCCTCGCTTCGGAGCAGACTCGCTCTCAACGCGAGATCGAGCGTCTGCAAGAAGAAACTCGCCGGTTGCACCACGACCTGCGCATCGCCGAGATCGCCGAGTCCGTTCGTGTTCGCTGGCAAGATCGCCTGTCGGCCGATCGGCAACTCGCCGCGATCGGCCCTACGGATTCGATCCCCGAGGGCGCCATCCACCGGCTCGAACTGATCGAGTCGCGGCTCGCCGAACGCCATGAGCTCCTCAAGGCCTGGAAGGACCGGTGGGCTCACCTCCGCCGTGCCGCCCGAGGCCTCAAACCCAACGACGTCCTCGATCGCCTCGCTCCGCGTATCGAAGCCTTGCGAGAGCAGGAACCCTGGATCAAGACCCTCCGCGATCGCTCCGCCGAGTTGGAGTCGGAAATCAAGGGTCTGGAATCGCAATTCGCCCTCCATCGCCGCCAATTTGGACTCCGTGACGACAACTCCTCCAGCGTGCCGGCGCTCAATGCCAACACGATGCAGGTTCTCCGCCATCCGGCCCGTGCGATGAAACAGGCCCACACCGAACTCGATCAGGCCCAGAAGGCCCTGGCAGAACTCGAGGAGCGGGCTCTCGCGCTGAATGAGAAGGTGGAAAAAGACCTTGCCGGCTGGGGCGTCGACGATCTGAGCCTTGCCCTGCAGCGCCAGGGAGAGTCGGTTGCCCGGCTGCGGCGGAGATTGCAGATCGATCAGCGGCTCGATCAGATGGAAACTCATCAAGCCGAGCTCGGCCAGCAGGGCCGCAGCCTGATCGAAAACCAGCTCATGCCCATGCCGATCGTCGCGCTGTTCGCTTCTCTGATCATCGCCGGACCGGTCGTGTGTGCGTTTCTGGGCTTCTACACCGAAGCCGGCTTCAGCCGCTGGGGTTGGATCGCGTTGGTCTACCTCCTCCTGGGAGGAGCGGCCGCCAAGGCGGCCAAGATGTTCTGGGAACGGGCCCAGATGAGCCGGCTCAAGACCTGCCGCCGGCAGGCAGCCATGCTGGCTTCCCAGATCGACGAAGCCCATCGCGAGCGCGACAAGCTCGACCGGGAACTTCCTCAAGGTGAGGGCACCATTCCGCAACGGCTCCAGGACGCCGAACGCGTGCTGGCCGAGTTGGAGGCTTTTGTGGGCCGCGACGCCCAGCGTCTATCGACCCAGGCAGACGCCGAATCGGCAGCCCGACGTCTCGAAGATGCCAAGCGAACCCTGGCCCAAGCCAAGAACCGCTGGCGCAACGCACTCGTCGCTGCCGGACTGCCCGCCGATTTCGCCCCTGGACAAATTCGTTCCCTTATCTCGCACAGCGAGGAACTGGTCGAGATCCGCCGCCGACTCGATCATCGTCGCGAGGAACTGCAACAGCGCAACCGCGAACTCGACGGTCTGAAGCGGCGAGTGGCCGACGTGATTGCTGAAGCCGGCCTCTCCGCCTCCCCGAACGAACCGATTGAGGGTATGCAGGTTCTCACCCGCGCCCTCAGCCAGCAGCAGGCCCAACAGAAGCGCCTCGCCGAACTGCGAGGCCATGCCCGTCGGATGCGCCGCAGGCGAAAGAAGATCGACAAATCCGTCCGCCATCTCAAGGCCTGTCGCCGCCGCCTGTTCCGTGCGGTGGGCACGGCCGACGAAGCCGAGTTCCGCCGCCGCGCCTCCCATTTCGCCCAGATCGAAGCCCTGCGGGCCAGTCGGGCTGCCATTGCTCGCGAAATCGCTGCCGCAGTCGGCGCCTACTGCTCCGAAGACCTGATCGGCCAGGCCCTCGAAGGCCAGACGGGCGAGACCCTGCCAGCTCGCTGCGCCCAACTGCGCACCGAACTGGCTAGCGCCGAAAAACGCCTGCAGGAACATTGCGAGCAGCGCGGACGACTTGCCGAACAACTCCGAGTCCTCTCCGACGACAGGGCCCCCGGAACCCGGCAGCTCGAAATGAACATGGTCGAACAGCAACTGGCCGACGCACTCCACCGCTGGCGAGTTCGCGCCATGGCCTGCCACACCCTTGCCGAGATCCGCGAAAGCTACCAGCGCGACCGCCAGCCCGAAACCCTGCAAGAGGCCTCCGACTACCTCGAGCGGCTCACCCAGGGGCGCTACACCCGCGTCTGGACTCCGCTCGATGAAGATATTCTCCTCGTCGACGACGCCGAAGGAAATCCGCGTTCCGTCGACATCCTCTCCCAGGGAACCCGCGAACAGCTCTTCATCTGCCTCCGTCTGGCGTTGGTCGCCGGCTTCTCGCGACGGGGTACCGTGCTGCCCCTGATTCTCGACGACGTGCTGGTCAACTTCGACGTCCAAAGGGCGAAAGCCGCTGCTGAAGTCATGCGAGACTTCGCCGCCGCCGGACACCAATTGCTCATCTTCACCTGCCACGAGCATATCCAGAAGCTGTTCAAATCGCTCAAGGTCCCGGTCGACGAGCTTCCGTCGCTCACCGAACCGGCCCGCCTGACGGCCACCAAAGCGAAACCGAGCCGTACCAAGATAGCCGCCGCTGCCAAGGTCAAACCCGAACCGGAGCCCGAGCCGGAACCGGTCGCCGAAGAACCCGATGACGACCAGTTCCTTGCCGAGCCCGAGCCCGTCGAACAACCCGTAGCCGTTGATGTCGACGAGCAGGAAGAAGTCGTGTC
>CAYSCH010000383.1:0-8957 GCA_964429355.1 uncultured Planctomycetaceae bacterium
CTCATTCTTGCGGACCTCGCTATTCCATTCAGATGGCGTCAAGTTGCATCGCGGGTAGTTCAAAACACTGTCAGTTCGCTTGGCCATTTCGGACGGGTGGGGCTGCCGCCACGATCACCGTTTAAGTCGCTGCCGCACACGAGCGAGATCTTCGGCCGAGGTGTCCCGCCATTGGTCGCCGTCCAGGGTGCTGAGCCCGAGACCATCGGCAATTTCCGGCTTGGGAATACGCGGGGGGATCGTCAGGCGAGCGAAGAACGATGGGTCCGGCCGCTCGAATTCCTTGACCGCTTCCTGGAGCGTCTGGTCACCCCGCAGGATCAGCATCCGGGGAACGTGGTTCTCCGTATTTCGAGTCCAAAGGACCTGGCCGCCACGGCGAATCTGGATCTCGGCCGTGAAGGGAGTGATAGAGGCGGTCTCCGTGCGGGCCGATTCCAGGGACTGGCCGATGCCCCTCATCTGATAGCTCAGATCCACCTTTTCGCCCTGGCCGATCTTCGCAACGATCGTGGTCTCGGCGCGATCGGCGATCTGCCAGCCTGTCTTGGAGACGGCCTCGTGCAAGGCCGATAGGACGGTCTGCCGATCCGTTCCTGCCGGCACTTCCGCATCCAGTGCGACCTTGGCTCCGGGGCGGATCAGCATCATGGCCTCGCCGCCGCGCTGCAACTCCGCGGCGGCTTTCTCAGAAGCTGGGTGCGGGATCGGCATCGACGCAATCTCGCAGGATTGGATCTTCTTCGCCAGGAGGACACCTCCGGGATGGGCGGCGGCCTCCGCACTTCCCCCAATGGAGTAGCTCCAGACCGTCATTTCCAGATCCGTTCGGATCAGCTTTCCGCTTTCGGACAAAACCAGATTGGGAGCCACCCAGCCCAGCAGTTTGCCGCCGAGGTGGCCCGCCAGCGTCGCCCGGCAGGTGGGACGGCCTTCCGCACAGTCCCACACGAGGAGTTGATTGTCGGCAGTCAGCCCCACCCGCCTCCCCTCCGGATCAAAGGCCGCTCCAGGAGTCAGCGTGGTGCCAAGCGGGATGAATCCCTTGGGGCTCCGGTCCGCGACATCCAGAACCAGTGCCCCGCCGCTTCGCGGAATCGCCAGGTAGCGCCGATTGGGACTGAGGGCGGGAAAGTGGGAGCTGTCCATCTTCTCGATTCGGCACTGGAGCGTAGCCGTTCGCAAGTTCCAGAGAAAAAGGTCGTTGTCGACCACGCACACCGCATGTTCGCCGCTCAAGAGCCGAGCCCAATTCACCTGTGGCTTGAAGCCCGGTTTGTCGATGCCGGGAAGCTGCCGCCGGAAGACGGAATTCATCTTCCCTTCTGCAAGCCCTTCGAACAGCACGAGTTCTCCGCCGCGCGAGAGATTGTCAAAGCCGCTCGTCGCCAGGCCTCGCCGCGAGTTGGGCTCGAAGTCAAGCAGTTCAAACCCTCCGGGAACGTCGCAGACAACGTTCGCTTTTCCATCCCGCAGATTTCCCAGGAAGACCCGGCCTCGACGGCTGTTCGGCTCGTTGGCCTTGTTTCGGTTGATCGACACGGCCACGAGTCCGGCCACGCCATCGACCAGAAACGGATCGCCAACCTTGTCGTAGGCATCGCAGGGTGCCACCTTGAGATTGCCTGGCACAAGGGGGCTGATGGTGACCTTGGGATCGATCGGCAAACCCTGGGGCGGTTTGTCCTCGGGAAACGACAGGGCATCGGCCTTGCCAGGCAAGGCGGCCCCCTCGGGCGCAGTTGCCCCGGCAGCGTCCGACTTCACCAGTTCAGCAGCGGCGGGCGTTGCTGTCGCAACAGGCGCGGGCGGCTGAGAATCGCTGGCACCCGTGCTCGCTGCCGCGGGAGCAGACGAGAGGTTTTCCAGATAGTCGCGGTCGCCCTGGCTGAGCTGAGCGATCGGAACGGCGATCTTCCGCCCGTCCGCAGTACCGAGTTGGACGTGAGTTGCGTTGCGTTGCAGGAGTCTGGCCTCGATGGCGAAACGTCCCGTGGTATCCGTCCAACGACGTGCGGCCTCCTCGGCTCCAGTCGCCCCGTTGACAGGGTGGAAGAAAACTAGGCCCGTAACGCCAACCAGGAGCAGCCCTAGGGGAGCCAGTCGGGAGGCCATTTCTTGGGAACCTTTGCGATGAGCCGCTCTCAGGCACCGACCGCCGAAGGTGAACAGAGCGGAGTGCGGGTTGCCTGTCCGGATTGAACGCACGCAAGCACACGTTGCTCCCTGGAAAAATAGCCAATTTCATGTCTGCGGGCAAGAACCCTTGGAAGAGGGGTAGCGGACGGGTGACCCTCCTCGACCCTGAAGCCTGTCACCGACTGCCACTTCTACTCGTTGACAGTGTTTGAGAGACCGTCCTGCGATCGCACGCCTCACAGGGGCAATTAAGCCGGACTGGTCGGATGATCGACTCGGCGGGCGGAGTTGGGCAGACCACTGCGATCCCGAACTGGACGAAATGCTTCTGGCGGATTGATTCTCCACGTCCTGAGCTCAGGCCTTCGCGGTCTCCTCACTTGAAGACGGAGGCCGATGGCACAAAAAAACCGCGCCCGAGGGGCAGGATCGGGCGCGGAGGGAGCAGTCCTTGTTGAAGATAAGAGCTGCCCTTGTTGGAATCCTATTTCATTTTCCGGCGACAGCAACCCAGTGCATCGCCAAAGCGGCAGAAATAGTTATTTCGTCTAGATAGCATGGGGGGCTTCTGACAAAGCAGAGTGGGGATATTGCAGAGTGGCGGTGAGTCCCGCAAGGCGATTAGTCAGCCCCGCCGGCTAAATGGGCTTGCATGATTCGCAGAAAATCAGTCGTCCTGAAGATAGCCGCCTGGGCTTGCCCCGCGCTCGGGTTGCCTTCGTGTTTTGCCCGCCAGTCCTGTCACTCCCGGCCCATCGAGTTCCTGATTGCCTTGACGCAATTCCCTCTGGGAATCACGCAAGGCCATTTAGCGAATCGAGAAATTGCGCCCACTGTCAGAAGCAGGGGTTCCGGTACAATAGCATTTGGCTCCAATCGCGGTCCAGGCCCGAACGTGTGCGGACATCTCATCCGTGAGGCTTTGCTCATGCCGGCTATCGAAAGCAGCAATCGCAACCAGGAACTGCTCCAGGAATTGAGCGACCTGCGGCGCCAATTCGCTCTGCTCGAGCTCGAGCGGGAGCGGCTGCGCACGATCGCCGACTCATCCTTCGACTGGTCGTACTTGATCTCCCCCGATGGCAGCATCCTCTTCTGCTCCCCGTCCTGCCAGCAGATCACCGGATGGCCCGCGGGAGATTTTCTCTCCAACCCTCGGCTGTTCGACGACATCGTTCACCCCGAGGATCAGCCGCTGTTTTGCACACATCGCCAGCACGAACACCAAAACGACGACCCACATACCCTTTCATTCCGGATCGTCAAACCCGATGGCGAAGTTCGCTGGATCGAACACCGCTGCTGGCCGGTCCTTGGTGCGGATGGAGGCTGCTCGGGCAGAAGAGTGAACAACCGCGACATCACCGAACAGCGCTGCGCCGAGCAGGCTTTGCAGCAGGCCCTGGCGCAAGCCGCACAGCGACAGCAGACTCTCGTGGACATCCCTCAGGCCGTCATGGATGGCGCGAAGAACTCGCATCTCGTTTATCTCGACCGGAACTTCAATTTTCTGCGGGTGAATGAGGCCTACGCAAAGACTTGCGGCTATACGCCTGCGGAGATGATTGGGAAGAACCACTTTGCCCTATATCCCAATCCGGAGAACGAGGCGATCTTTGCCCGGGTATGTGATACCGGCGTTCCGGTGGAGTTCCACGACAAGCTGTTCGTCTTTCCAGACCAGCCGAATCGAGGCCCCACCTACTGGGATTGGACGCTGACTCCCGTCAAGGACTCTGCCGGCGTGGTCGTGGGCCTTGTGTTCTCACTCGTCGATACTACCGCGCGCAAGCAGGTCGAGGCCAATCTGCAAGCCAGCAAGGAACGGTTTGAATTGGCGGTCCGAGGATCAGGAGTCGGCATCTGGGATTGGAACATCCGTACCGGAAAAGTGTACTACTCGCCCCGCTGGAAGACGCTCTTCGGCTACGAAGAGGACGAGATCGGCGACGGATTTGAGGATTGGGCCGGACTTCTTCATCCCGATGAGGGTGAGTCGATCATCAAGTTTCAAGAAGATTTCCTCAAGGGCACGTCACCCACCGTTGCCGCCGAGTATCGCCTGCGCCACAAGGATGGCTCTTACCGATGGATTGAGGCCCACGCCGTCGTGGTGCGCGACGAAGACGGAAAAGCGTGCCGGCTGGTAGGTTCTCATGGCGACATTACGGCTCGTAAACAGGCCGAGGAGGACCTCAAAACACTGAACGAAACCCTTGAGCTGCGTGTGGCTGAACGTACCGAAGCAATCCAGTTGCTTCACAGCATCGCATCCATGGCCAACCAGGTGCAAAACGCGGGGCAGGCCATCGAGTGCTGCCTCCAGCGGTTGGCGATCTACAACGGGTGGAGCTTTGGACACGCGCTGCTGCCGGCCGCCGACAATCCCGACGAACTGGTACCCCGGTGCGTCCGCTACCCTCAAGATCCTGATCGCTTTCACCGGTTCCGCGAAGTCACGCTCGGGATGCGATTTCGTCGAGGCGAAGATTTGCCGGGCCGGGCGTTCGCCAGCGGCCAGCCGGAGTGGGCCACGGATTTGCACCATGATCTGGTCCCATGCCGCGCCGCCGTGGCCGGAGAACTCGGCCTTGGCACGGCCATCGCCTTCCCTATTCTCGTGGGCGAGAAGGTCGCCGGCGTCCTCGAACTCTTCTCCAATCGGGTTATCCGGCCCGATCGCAGAACCACCGACACCATGGTCGGCGTCGGCTTGCAGTTGGGCCGGGTCCTCGAGCGTGCCAGCTTCGAGGAGCATCTCCTGACGATTGCCGAAGAAATCCGCCAAGGTATGGCGCAGGATCTACACGACGACGTCGGTCAAGAACTGACCGGCTTGGGACTCAAGATGGAAACCTTGGCGGAAATGCTTGCCTCCACCAAGAGTCCGGCGGGAACGCTCGCCGCCGACATTGCACTCGCCTTGGACCGCACTCGCGGCAAGGTCCGCAAGCTCTCTCGAGGATTGCTGCCCGTCGAGCTCGAGGAGGGCCTGCTGGCCAGTGCCCTTGGCCAGCTTGCCGCCACGGCTACCGCAGGATCTGCCATCGCCTGCACATTCGACTGCTTCCACCCCGATCCGGTCTTCAGCCGTCGTGCCGCTATGCACCTGTATCGTATCGCCCAGGAGGCTGTCTCCAACGCCGTACGGCATAGCGGGGCCGGCGGCATCCGAATTACCCTGGATCAGGAAAATGGCGAGATGGCCTTGACTATTGAAGACGACGGCGCGGGAATGCCATGCCGACTTCCGCAAGCCCACGGCATGGGCCTGCGGACCATGCAGTATCGCGCAGCCCTGATCGGAGGGAAACTCGAGGTCGGCCCCGCTTCGCATGGTGGAACTCGGGTCGTGTGCCGCCTCATTCCTCAGAGACTTGTGTGATCGGAGGCGGAACGGATGGCTGCCAAGGTGTTGATCGTCGATGACCATCCCGCGGTCCGCGAGGGCTTGGCCGTGCGGATTTCCTCACAGCCCGACCTTGAGGTTTGCGGCGAGGCCGAGGATGTTGCGGCAGCGATGAAGCTGATCGAAACTTCCCGCCCCGATGTGGTCGTCGTCGATATCCAGTTGAAAACCGGCAACGGGCTGGACCTCATTGAGCGAATCAAAGCCCACGACAAGTCGATCCGGATTCTCGCCTGGTCAATGTATCCCGATGCGCTCTATGCCCAGCGCGCCCTGCACGCCGGTGCCCTGGGTTACATCAACAAGGAAAACACCACAGCCCGAATCGTCGACGCCATTCGCCGAGTTCACGATGGCAAGATCTACCTTTGTGAACAGACAGCCGAACAGTTGCTGGGCGAGGCGATCGGCGGTACCAGGCATCGGAAGGCGGTGGGAACGGAGTCCCTTTCGGACCGTGAGCTGGAAGTCTTTCGGCTCATAAGCCAGGGCCTTTCGGTTTCCCAGATTGCTCAGCGACTCCACCGCAGCAATCACACCGTCGAAGCTCACCGGCAGGCAATCAAGCGCAAGCTGAACCTGAAGACGGCCACGGAACTAACCCGCGCGGCGATGCAGTGGATGCTGGAAAACGGTTGACCCAGGCTGCGGCAAGTGGCATGGCTTTCAACAAGTCGTGGGGGCAATACACGCCAGGTGTCCACCGTGATGAACACCCCGCGGCAACCACCTTTCTCCCTTGATCGAGTGGCAAAATCCTGGCAGTTCCCCCTTGGTGTAGAAAGCCGTCGGCCGGAAGTTCTCAACGCCAACATCAGGCGAACGTATTCCAACACACCTCCGACGGAGACACCCGCCAGTGGTCTCGCGTTGTAGTCAGACAGCCGTTCTGCGAGAATGCCGGCGGAAGCAAAGCCCGAACCGCTGGGATCACCTGGTAGGATGAACGGGATTGCACTCCTTGATAGCAAGCCAGTGCCCCTTCTCCTGCCGGCTCCACTGCAGAGGTGTGAATGGGATGTACTCACGATTCACGGATCGCAGTCGAAAAGTCATGCAACTGGCCAACCAGGAGGCCCAGCGGCTCGGCGACGAGTACATTGGCACCGAGCATATCCTCCGTGGACTCGCAAGAGAGGGGGGCGGTGTAGCTGCCGACGTACTGAAGGACTTCGGCCTGCAACTGCACACAATCACCACCGAGGTTGATAAGTTTCTCCGGAAAGGGGCCCCCTTTCGCTCGGTCGGCAGCCTCCCCCAAACACCGCGAGCCAAGTACGTCATCGACTATGCGATAGAGGAAGCACGCATCCTCAATCACGATTACGTCGGCACCGAGCATATCTTGTTGGGATTGCTCCGCGAAGAAGAGGGGTTCGCCGCCCAATTGCTGATCAATTTCGGTTTGCGGTTGGAGAAGGTACGGGCGCAGATTCAAGCAAACCCTGGACGTTTCGACGATGAAAGGTCAGGCTCATAGAAATACGAAAACACCACATCATCCGCCAGGCCCGCCAGGTCCTGCGTCGTGGAGGTCAAATTGCCAAAGTTCGACCACATATACTCGAGGTCATAGTCGCCGTCGCCAACGGCCGCAACTCGGCCCGCCGGATCATACTCCGTCGAATACGTCTTCCCCACGTTCTGCTCCGCATCGGCTTCCGTAAGGTTATCATATCGGTGGTCGAGGTCTTCCGGCCCAGGTTGTCATAGGCATGGCTCGTCTTGTTGCCCAGCGGGTCGGTCACGCTGAGTAAACTGCCATTAGCATCGTGGGCATTCGTCGTGACCGGCGCCGCGGCCGAGCCGTGCCCGTCCGGATCGACAGCGATTTGCTTGACCACCCGGCCGATGTTCGGCGTTGACCCCGCCCTCGACGCCCTCGTCACGGAAATGACAAGCTAAGGAAAAACGCACCATCGCAAGCACGATGTGCGCCGAGGACGTTTCCATCGTTGAGCTTGCCATGAATCAGCAAATCTCCCATAGAGAACTTGCCCACGCACATTTCTGGATTCTCGGCGCATTGATGATTCACGTAGTTCACAAGATCCTGTTTGAATCTATCAACATCGGTGCTCGCTATCGCATCGAGCCCCCCTTCCTCAGCAAACCGTAACATCTCCTTGACAGTGGTACTCCCAGAGACAACTGCATGAATACTGCCGTGTGGATGTCGAAAAAGGCGATATCGTACAGGACCCGCAGTCGATAGTCCAGGAAGCGTTTGGTCCTCAAGTGGCACCTTGTCAAACCCTGGGGCTACTCCCCTGCGCGTGTACCCGATGGCTCCCTCGATGAACCACTTGCCGAAGAACAATGTGGATGCTGCAAGCAGCAGGACGAAGAATCCGATACGCACTGCCTTCTGAGTTGGCATTTGCCACTTCACCTGGAGCACTCGGTTCGGGGCCGGACAATCGTGCCATCCGCTTGCACTCTGCAGTCCTGACGGATCATACTCCGTCAAATACGCCTTCCGTACGTTCTGCTGGGCGCCGCCATCCGTAAGGTTATCATACCAGGTTTCGGTCGTCTGACGCGAGAGTGAATCGTAGCCGTAGTCGATCACCCGCCTATTCCGGTCGACCGTCCGCACCAGATTTCCACGCGCATCATACGACAACGTCCGGGTCAGGTCCGTCGAGTCGACACAAATCGTCTCCGTCGCCACCCACCCCAGAGGGCCATAACTCCAGTAGGTGGTATTTTCCTCGGGATCGGTAAGTGAGACCATCCGCCCCACGGCGTCGTAAGTATGACTGGTCGCGCCGCTTTCCGCTCCGTCTCCGATGCCCTCCGCCCCAGGTTGTCATAAACAAAAGCCGTGACGCTGCCGAGGGGTCCGTTTCGCTGAGGAGATTCCCATTGGCATCAAGGGCGCAGCGGGTCACCGAAGCCGCTTCCCCCCAATCCCATCCGGATCGGTCGCAATTCTCTTGACCACACGGCCGAGCATGTCGTAAACCACGCTGCTCGACCGCCCCACCCGCGTCACCGCCAGCCCATCCGAGCCGGCATCCAGCGCCGGGTTCTCCACCCGCAACGCCACCGTCTCCACCACCCCGCCATGATCCCCAAACGTGCCCAGCATAACATCGATCGGCATGCCGCCCGACCCCACCTGATTCCAAACCTCTCCACGCAATACCTTCGCCTATTTTTCGCGTCCTTCGCGGTGATCCCCATCTCCGATCCCCCATCTCCGATCCCCCATCCTCCGCTCCCTGCTCCCCACTCCACCCGACACGGCCATTCCTTCAGAAAAACTGTACACATGTCCCTTTTCCCTCTTGAAATCAGACATATAGTTATGTATAGTAGTACAAGCACCTCTATCCCTTGGCGTCAACTCCACCAGCCGCGAACGTATTGCGATCCTCGCCCAACCTTCTTGGCCCCTGGCCAC
>CAYSCH010000384.1:0-8897 GCA_964429355.1 uncultured Planctomycetaceae bacterium
GGGGGGGAGGGGGGGGAGGGGGGGGGGGAACGGGGGGGGGGGGGGGGGGGGGAGGGGGAGGGGGGACGGGAGACGGGAGATCGGAGATGGGAGAGGGACAGAGGCCAGAACGGCAGGGGACGGAGGGAGCAGGAAGATCGAAGATGGGAGATTGAAGATGGGCAGGGGACGGGAGGCGGGAGGCAGGAGTCGGGAGGCAGGGGACAGGAGACGGGGGACAGGAGACAGGAGTCAGAGGGCAGAACGGCAGAGGACAGAGGCCAGAACGGCGGGGGGCGGGAAGGGGCTGACGCAGAGGCGCTGAGAGGCAGAGGAATTGCGGGAGGAGGGACTCAGAGCGGAGCCGGTCAGTTCCAGCCGTCGTTCCTGCGACCGGACTTCTTCTGCTCGGCGGGTGTGAGCCCCGCATTGTCAAGGCCACGCGTCAAGTCGTTCTCGCCGCAGGAGTTTCCATTCCATGGGGGGGCCGGTAGTGTGCTCACTTCTTCTGGCCAGTGCCACCAGCGCGAGGGTTCTCCACCTCCGCTACCATGTTCCCATCCGCATCAACATATACGCCAGGTCCGCCACGTCCACCGTGTCGTCCGTCACCGCGTCGTTGTCCGTCGAACGGGCGTAGATGTAGTCGAAGTACCAGACCTCGTTGTGGTAAACCGTCTTGGAGGTATCTTCCACGTAACACTGATTCCCACGGCCGTAAAGGGTGTCGTTGCCGGCAGAATCATGTAGGTAGGCCCGATCGGTCGTTGAGTTGGTCACCGAGCCGGTAGCTTTCACGGATTGGAAGCCCCTCGCGTAGTGGTAGAAGGAGCCGGCAGCATCCGTGAGCGTGCTGTAGGTGGGGTAGCCATAGTAGCGGTTTCCACCGCTTGCGGAACCGGTGAGTTCAGCCGCATCGCTGCCGTCATTGGCCGAATAGGCATAGAGCCGCTGGAACCCAGTGGCCATCGCGTCCGACCAGGGGTCCGGTCGGTTGCTCGAAGCGGCAAGCGTTTCTTCGATAACGTTGTTCCGGATTACAGGATCGGCTCCAGCGTCCGCGGAAACTGCGTAGTATCCGTTGCTGCCTCCGGCATAACGAATCAAGCAGTCTTCCAGGGTGATGCCGCTGTTGCGGAGACTAAGCCAGCCCCAGTCCCCTCGACCGCCCGAAGTTGGCCCGTCCCCGTTACTGTCTCCCCCATACTCGTCATCACGCCAACTTGTGAACACCACCCGGCTGCTCGGTGTGCTCTGTACGTCCAGCAAACCGTCAGACTGAAGAACTTTGTTCGAAGCAAACTTCACCACCGTCCCCGGCTCGATAATGAGGGAAATGCCTGCTGGGATCGTTAGATTGGAAGTCACGTAGTAGACATTGCCGGAAGTCCATGTGGTCGACTGAGCCAGGCTGCCACCGACCGTTATGGGAGTCGGGGTTGCCCCGAGGATGTCAAATGTGAACGCATAATCGGATGCCATGCGGTCGCCGTCCAGGGCCCGCACGTTTCGCGAGATCGTCACCGTAACGGTCTCACCGGCGGAGAAACTCAACGTCGGATCCACCGTCAGTCGTGTTGTGGAGGAACTGTAGAAAGCTGCGGAGTGCGAACCACTCGCCGAGCCTACCAACGTCACGGTCGCCCCATTGAGGCTGGCGAAATCCATGGCCTCGTTGAAATCGATGGTAATGTTGGCGTTTTGAGTGACCATCGGTCCGCCCGCGACCGGAGCCGTGCCGAGGACTTCCACACCCGTGGTAGCTGGCAAGGCATTGCCCAGAGTGGTTGTGAGCAGCGCGGGCGCGTTCTGCTTGCCAAACACGTCGAATCCGTTGTCGATGTCGAAGCCGAAGACGGATGATGGCGATTCATACAAGTCGAAAGTTCCGAAGTGTACGGGATCCAACAGCACACCGTAACTGTAGAATTGGCCCATCAAGTCTTGCACTGGCTGGAGCGCGTCGACATGCTGAAGTCCCACCAAGTGTCCTGCTTCATGGGCAGCCACAGTGCCCATGGCGATGCCCACGTCCTCCGCCGAGGCAAACTCGTATCCGTTGTAACGAAAGGTGTCTGCAGTGGAAATGGAGGTAGCGAGTGAAGCCAGTCGCGCCTGCAGATTGGCTGGCGTAGCCGCTTCCACAGTGGAACCAGCGCTGATTGCATAAGAGAGATCCGAATTGCTGAGGATCGGCGAAGCGAAAGTCCCTGCGTTCTTGTCGGCACCAGGATCAGTTCCGTCCGCAAATAGAAGAAACACATTCTCCGGGGCCAGGGCAGAGCATATCGGGAGACTGATTATGGGGATCTTTGACTGGCTGGT
Organism: uncultured Planctomycetaceae bacterium; assembly: GCA_964429355.1. Lineage (GTDB taxonomy): Bacteria > Planctomycetota > Planctomycetia > Pirellulales > Thermoguttaceae > JAAYAY01. The sequence continues at coordinate 2,305 of CAYSCH010000384.1, forward strand.
CGGAAGTTACGGGAGATCATGGACTTGCCATGGTCGAAGTCGCCGACAAAGATCCACCAATTCGTCAGTGGGTCTCCTCGGTACGACAACTTGTTATCAGTACCAGGGAGGTTCTGCATCCAGTAGACGAACCATTTGAGGCTGTCGCCGTCCCAACGCTCGCAGTTGATCGGCTGCTTCTTTCCCGTTCCATCAGGTTGCCAATCTTCAATGTCGCTTTCCACGTATCTCTTATTGGTCCAATCGTAGTCACGTTCGCCATTCGGAGGATAGTGAGCCCAGCCGCAACCTGGCCGCACAATCTTGTGGCTCCGGTCGCTGCCGACGAACTTGCCCCAGAACAGCAACTCGTTCCAACTTTCAGGCGGAGTTCGATCTCGGCCATCCACGTGGTTGAGGACAGCGTCAATTTGGTGGATGTGGTCTTCGACGGCCCCGAGTCCCGCAAGTCTTCTGGGCACTCCTCGATTACGCGACGCCATATTCCGCTCTCCATGTCGAATGAGACTACCTGACCATCGACCAAGCGACTTTTGTAATGCCCGATGAATTCTTCGACTTCGCGCCAATCGCCCTCGTAAAAGACGTAGTCGCAATTCGTTTGCGTCTTCGGGTCGCTCACATGAAGTAGCGATTTCGTTTGGGAGGAGACCGCTTACTTCGTGCGCGGCTCTTTTGCGTGCGGAGCGGCATTGCGTTGGGGGAATGCTTTGGGTGACATTGGCCTTTTGGACCTGCAGCCTGGGCGCGGAGCCGGTCTACAACCTCGAAGTGCAGGAAGAGCACGTGTATGAGGTTTCCGGGGCGGGGGCGTTGGTGCATAATGGGTGTGGTCGAGGTCCAGGAAGCAGGGCTGGCCAAGGACCGGAATATAGGAGCGAATATGAAGAGTATCGCATTTCTGGTGGCGGTGGGGTTCGGGGCGGTGGCACTGGGCGGCGAGGTGTTCGGGCCGGCCGTGAAGGTGGACGGCGCGGGCGACGAGGCGATGGCGCTCTACGTTGAAGGAGACGTGCTGTATGCGGGCTGCGGGCAGCGGCTGGTCGTTTACGACGTGAAGGAGCCGCTCAAGCCGAGGGAGCTCGGGAGCGTCTCCGGCTTCGGCGCCGTCCGCCAGGTGGCGTCCCAGAAGGGGATGGCGTATGTGGCGAGCCGCGAGTCGGGGTTCTGGATCGTGGACGCCACGGATCCGCACAAGCCGCGGATCCGGTCGCGATTCGACTGCTGCGAGCTGGCGACGGGCGTGGACGTGGCGGGCAGCGTGGCACTGCTCGGCCAGCGTCAGAACGGCGTGGAGTTCATCGACGTTTCGGATCCGGACCATCCCGCGCACATCGCGATGCGGAAGACGGACGAGAGTCAGAGCGTCAAGTACCGCGACGGCTACGTCTATTCGGGCGACTGGGGCACGGGCAAGCTGACCGTGCTGGACGCGCGCGACATGAGGAACATCCGCCAAGTGGCGCATGTGGACCTCTACGGCTTCGGCGACGGCGTATGGCTGAAGGGGAGGTACCTCTACGCGGCCACGGGCCACCACGCGAAGAACCGCGACCTCTCCACGCTCACCTACAAGCCGGTGGACACGCCGGAGCTCCGCAAGTTCGGCAAGGTCGACGCGGGGTCCGGGTGCGGACACGGCCTGGACATCTTCGACATATCCGATCCGGCCGATCCGAAGCGTGTCGGACGGGTCGACTACCCGCCGTTCTACGCGCGCGGGCTCGACATGTGGACGCCGCGCACGAGCGCAGGTTCGGACATCGCCTTCGCCGCCCAGACGCACAACGGCATTTTTGCGGTGGACTGTTCCGATCCGGCCAGGCCGAAGGTGCTCGACCGCTGGACATTCCCCGTGGCGGACCATCCCGAATGGCCGAGCTCGTGCATCGGCTCGATCGCCGTGGGCGACGGCTGCGTGTATGTGGCGGGTCTGGGCTGCGGCGTCCAGGCGATCCCCGCGAAGGGGGCGGCGAAGGAGACGTTCCGGCAGGGCGAACCGCCGAAGAACGCCGACTTCCGCGAGCCGTATCCGACGGACGAGAAGGAGTTCTATGTGTGGAAGCCCGCCAGACCGGGCCAGGCGCGCGCGGTGGCGCTGCGCTACGGCACGGAGGCCGGAAGCGGCCAGAGCGCGCTGGTCTACGCCGCGTGCGGCGACGCGGGCCTCCAGGTGCTGAAGATCAGGCCCGAGGGCGGGCTGGAGAAGATCGGCGAGCTCGGCGGGCATCCGACCGTTTTCGATGTGCAGGTGGAGGGCAACCGCCTGTACACGGCGGAAGGACTCGAGGGCTGGGCCGTCTACGAAATGGAGGGCGCGGCCTCGTTCCGCGAAGTTGCGCGGCGGAAGTGGCTGGACGGCAAGCGGGATCCGGCACTCTGCGTGTGGAAGCCGCGTCCCGGACTGGTCGCGCTCTCGACTCGCCGCGACGGCGTCTGGGTCTTTGACGAGAAGGACCTGAACGCGGAGAGACCGCTGGTAAAGGTCGGCGGCAGCCCCGGCTGGGACAAGTACCTCATGGACGCGCCGGTGGGGGGCGGACGCTGGCTGGCGTTCAACGCGGCCAATACGTGCGTCCGCTGGATCGATCTGGACGGGGCGCCGAAGGTGCACTCGACCGTCACGAACCGCATTTCGCTATCGAACGGCATCTGCCGGTTCTCGGAGAACAAGGCGCTGGCGACGAAAGGCCTGGAGTATGTGTTCCTCGATCCAGGCCAGTGCGATCCGGCGGACGGTTCGCAGTGGAGGACGAAGAAGTTCCCCGGCCACTCGATCAGCGGCATCCCTCGCGCGTCTGAGGAGGGCCTCGTGGTGCTCACCAGCCGCATAAACCGGCAAATTGGCCTGTGGGACTTCAAGGATCCGGAGAACCCGCAGTTCATCAAGCACTGGAAGGTTTCGGGCAATCCGGACCTTGCCGTCTTTCACAAGGGGAAGATCATCGTGCCCTGTGGACACCAAGGCGTGCTGCTGCAGAAGTGACCGGTGGAACGGAGAGCAAGACGCTCCAAGGGGGCGGGAAGTTGGGGCACTAAAACCATTTAGACAGGGGCACGCTGTGATCGCTTCTTGAGTAGACGATCACTCCACGTCGCGAACCTCGGCCACCATTTCCAGCAACGTGTCGAGCAGCATTTCCGAGGCGTGCGGCTCGAATGCGCACGATCCGAGCCATGTCTCGTAGCCGCCCCACTCGAAGTGCTGGGCGGTTGGAATGTAGCCAAAGCCGCCGTGGGCCCATTCGACCAGGACCGCCGGCTGCATCGTGGCCCGCTGGCGGAACTCCAGACCGATCTCGCAGAACGGCTCGCCGGGCATCGTGCCGATGCACGCCGGCCCGATGCGCAGCACTTGCAGCGGCACCGAGACCTGGGTTTCACCCTTGGCCATGTTCTTGACCCGTTGCGCATAGCTCCACGACAGGTCGACCTGGTCGGGCTTGGGCCCCGGCTTCGTCAACCGCTCCTCGGCCCAGGCGATTCGTTCGGCGGTGGGCATGGGCCGCCCGATGGTTTGCTCGCGAAAGCGCGCGGCCAGACTGACGTGGTCCTGATATTCGGCCTTGGCCAGCGCCGCATGGACCTTGGCAGCCAGGTCGTGGGCGACGAAGCGGATCTGCTGGTAGGGTTCTTTCGGCGGTCGCGGGTGGACGAAATTGACGTTGTTGATGTCGCCGCTGGAGGCGTTGGCCATGAGGACCACCAGCGGTGGATCCTGCTCGTGGCCGCCGAGCAGCCGCTGGAGCCGGTCGCAGAACACGCCGTAGTAGTCGGCCGAGATATCGCCCTTGGGCACGCCGCCCACATAGTGCAAGGAATAGGTCGAGTAGACGGCGATCGGCCGTCCGTCCGGCTCGCGCAGGGCCAGGATGGTCACGGTAGGATCCGTGGGACCGGCAGGCTTTACCAGGTCGGGGCTGCCCCCCGACGGGTTCATCTTCACCTGGTCGATGCCGCCGAAGGGATTGGGCGGCATGGTGCCGGGCTTGAGAAACCAGCGCCGGTTGAACACGTGCTCTGGCGCCTCCGCGGTGAGGCACGCCAACTGGGCCGGGCGCAGCCGGTTGGCCGCGCAGCGTACGCCGTCGACGATCCGCTGCACGACCAAGGCGCGGTAATTCTCGTACTCCGGCTCAGCCGGGGCGGGCGCCTTGCCGCCCACGCTACTGGCAGAATGGGTGTGCACGGCGGAGATCAGCACGTTGGTCGACGGAATGCCGACCTGTTTTTCGATCAGGCCGCGGGTCTCGGCGCACATGCCGACCTCGGTGCCCAGCAGATCGAGGGCCACCAGGGCGAGCTTTGTCTTGCCGTCGTCGAGGACGAGGCACCGCGCGTGGAGTTCATCATGCACGTTGGTCGACAGCGGGGCGATGAAATTGCCGACGATCGGCCGCCCCAACGGCGGGGTGATCACGCTAGTGGCCGCGCCGGCCCGAAATTGGGGCGCGGGCTCGGCCGCGCACAGCGTGGCGGCGATCAAGGAGCAGGCAACGAGGGGGAGCACCGACGATTTCATGACGATATTCTCCTGAAGTCTGGAGGCGTTCAAGGCGTGGCGATTGATGGGGCGGACGACGCTATTGGGCAGCGGTCGCGCGCACCTCGGCCGCCATTTCCAGCAGGGCGCCGAGCATCTTGTCCGAGGCGTTGGGCTCCAAGCGATTGGTGCAAAGCCACGTCTCGTAACCGCCCAACTCGTGCTGCCTGGGCGTAGGCAGGTAATCGAAATAACCGTGCGCCAGGGAGACCAGGAAGGCCGGCTGCAGAGGACTTTGCTGGCGGAACTGGAGGCCGATCTCGCAGAAGACTTCGTTGGGCAAGCTGCCGATGCACACCTGGCCAATGCGCAGGACTTGCAGCGGCGTGGGGACGGATGCCGCACCGCGGGCGAGGGCTTCAAATCGCTGGGCGTAAACGTAGGGAATGTCGGGGTTACCCCCCTTGGCGAGCGTTTCTTTGGCCCACGCCATCTGCGCGTCGTCAGGCCGGCGTGTGGCGATCACCGGCTCGCGGTAGCTTGCGGCCAGCGTCAACTGGTCGGAATACTGGACGTTGGCCAGGGCCGCCTGGACTTTCGCGGCCAGATCTTCGGCCACGAACCGCATCTGCTCGTAAGGTTTCTTGGGCGGGCGAGGCTGGAGGAAATTGATATTGTTCACGTCGGCGCTGGTGCCGTTGGCCATCATGACCACCATGGGCGGATCCAACTGGTCGCCCTGCATCAGGCGTTCCAGACGCTGGCAGTACATGCCGTAGTAGTCGGCGGAAATGTCACCGTCGCCCACGCCGCCCACGTAGTGGAGTGAATAGCAGGAATACACGGCGATCGGCCGGCCATCAGGCTCGCGCACGGCGAGGATCGAGACCGTGGGATCGGTTGGACCGGCCGGTTTGACGAGGTCCGGGCTACCCGCCGCCGGATTCATCTTCACCTGGTCGATCGTGCCGAAGGGACCAGGCGGAATGGTGCCGGGCTTCATGAACCAACGGCGATTGAAGACGTGCTCCGGCGCCTCGGCGGTGGTGAACCCGAGCTGCGCCGGGCGGAGGCGGTTCGCGGCGCACTTGACTCCGTCGGCGATCCGCCGGGCGACGAAGGCTTGATACTTGTCCATCTCCTGGGGGAACTCGAAGTGCTTCTCGCCGAGGGCGCTGGCCGCCGAATGGTTGTGGATGGCGGAGATCAACACGTTCGTCGGCGGGATGCCCGATTCCTGCTCGATCAACTTGCGCGCCTCGTGGCTCACGTTGTAGTGGAAGCCCAGCAGGTCGACGACCACCAGGGCGAGCTTTGTCTTGCCGTCGTCGAGGACGAGGCACCTGGCGTGCAGCTCGTCGTGGACATTCGTGGCTGGAAAGGGCAAGAAACCGCCGATGATTGCCGAACCCAATGCCGGCGTGATATTGCTCGTAGCGGCACCGGCGCGAAACGTGGGCGCGGGCGGGTCCGCAGCCAGGAGTGTGGTGGTCAGGAAGCAGGCAACGATGCCAAGGAGATAGCGTCTCATAATGGTGGCCTCCAAAACAGGTCCATGGAAGGAAGTCGCTGGCAGCGCCTCCAAGGTACCGCATCGCCTTACACAATGCCACCCTGGGGCGCCGGTCACGAGCCGGTGGCCTTGTTGGCGACGATCGCCAGCGCGCTTCCGGGGGAGACGATCTTGCCTGCCCGGATGTCGGCCTCCGTAACGCGATGGAAGGTGATTTCCTTGGCGCCGGTGCGATCCCGGTCGTGGATGATGTAGATCGCGCCGTCGTCGTCCTGGACCGCGTCGGGGTACGAGACCTGGTCGCGAGGGTCGAGCACGAGGCCGCCAGTCCACGTCCGGCCGTCGTCGGCGGAAACGAATGCGGTCATGTGCGAGCGGGCAAAGCGCTGGTCGACGGGTCCGTTTTTGACCAGCAGCAGGTTTCCGGAGTGGAGACGGCCGAGGAAGAACCGCGAGTCGGGATTCTGGATTTTCGACCGTGCGACTTCGGTCCATGTTTTTCCGCGGTCGGTCGAGAACGACTCGCCCATGCCGTAGTTGGTGCGAACGAGCATCCAGAAGGAGCCGTCGCGGCGCTCGACCAGCATGTGTTCATAG
>CAYSCH010000385.1:0-8897 GCA_964429355.1 uncultured Planctomycetaceae bacterium
TCCCGCGAAGACGGCTGTCAAAGTAGGTGGTGCCCGGACTGGTGTAGCGATAGACAATCGCTCCGGCGGCGCCCATGGCAGCCACCACCAGGCAGATGCCGGCCGGGATCAACTGCTGCAGCATGCCAGACAGGGCCGCGCCAAGAACGAGCATCCCAAGCAACGTCCAGACCAGTGCGTGAACGGAGCGAGGCTTGTGTTGGCCGTTTTCAAAGGCTTGGCAGGAACGTCCATCGGCTTCCAGTCGCTGGGGTGCGGTGACTCGTACCACAACCACGGTGATGTTGTCCGGACCGCCGCGCAGATTGGCCAGGTGGATCAAGGCCTGAACGGCTTCGGACGGAGCAAGGCATGTGAGGATTTGCCCGATCTCGGTATCTTTCACCCGCCCGGTGAGCCCATCGCTGCAGAGCAGGAACGTGTCGCCGGGCTGAATCGGGAAGGGCCCCTCGATGTCGACCTGGACATCCGGATTCGGCCCCATGGATCGCGTAATCACATTGCGGGGGATGAAGGAAGGGATATCCTCTTCCTTTTCCGGCAGGTGCCCTGCGGCCTGCATCTCCCAAACGAGACTGTGGTCGAAGGTTAATTGCTCGAGGCATTCATCCCGAAGGCGATAGACACGACTGTCGCCCACATGGCCGACCAGTGCGCCTTGCGGCAGAACCACCAAGGTATCGACCGTAGTGCCCATCCCGCGAAAACTCGGGTCGGCTTCACCACGGGCATTGATATGACGATTGGCCTGCCGGACGGCTTCCAGGAGGGCGTCCGGAGGGGAAAGATCCAGGAGCTTATTGTAGGTGAGAGGTATGAAATCCGTTGCCAGTTTGCTGGCCAACTCACCGGCCGCGTGCGCCCCCATCCCGTCGGCAACCACAAACACGTGCCCGCGTGTGTCAAAACGCTCCTGGCTGGTGGCGATCGCCACAGCCATGGAATCCTGATTGTTGGACCGGCGCATGCCAATATCGGTGGCGGATGCCTGTTCCAGACAATGATCCCAGATGCCGGGTTGCCGATCCATGCTTGACGCCAAAACTGGCATTAAGGAGGGAGTGCCCTGTTCCGATTGGCCCGAGGCCAAGAGATTATAAAGTTCATTCTAACGTTGGAATCAAGATCCAACCAGACCTGGCTCCACTCCATAGAGGTATTTGCTGCACGAGGCGGAACTGGGACGGCGGTTTGACCGGCCCATTCCAGAATATCGGAACGCCTTGCGAGTCAACCGGTCGTTTTCGATCTGGCATCTCGGCCATTCGATCCCTATACTCTCGCGACCATGGTCCGGACAAGAACCGATCATCGACCCGCGCCCCGGCGAATCACTGTAAAGGTGATTGTGCTCGTTCTCTGCCTCGTTTTCCTGAGTGGTTGCGTTCGCCGACGGATGACGGTCCGTACCAATCCGCCTGGGGCGGTTGTGTATGTAGACGATTACCAGATTGGCACAACCCCGGTCTCCACGAACTTCGTTCACTATGGAACCCGGAAGATTCGGCTCGTCAAAGACGGATACGAAACACTAACGGTGGAGCAGCCAATCCCCGCTCCCTGGTATCAGATTCCGCCCATCGATTTCGTTGCTGAGACGTTGGTACCCAACGAAATCCAGGATCATCGGACACTCAACTATCAACTAGTTCCTCAGCGGGTGGTTCCTCCCGATGAGTTGCGGGCGAGGGCTGAAGATCTCAGGGCCCGTGTGGCCGCGCCGGGAGCGGTTCCCGTGTCGGCCAATGGGATCCAACCGGGGCCGGCGCCAGGTTATTCATCAACGCCGGAGACGATTCCCAGCCCACCACCGAGCGGTTACGGCTACCCGTCCGCGACGGGTGCCAGTCCTCAAGTGATCCAGCCTCCACCGGGCACGCTTCCTTCTTCAGCCGCTCCTTATCTGCCGCCAGGCCGTCAGACCTTGCCTCAGGGTGGACTGCCCCTTCGCTGACCTGAATGGCCTTGCGTGATTCCCGGAGGAAATTGCGGCAGGGCGCTGAAGGAGCAAGACGGGTCCGGACGGCCAGAGTTCGCACGTAGGGCCATTTATCGCCGCAGGATTCCAACGGGGGGCAGGCTCTTGGTGCCATCCTCCGGCTTGATCGCGCCGCGGACTCCCAAAAGTTCCGGGTGACGGGCAATCCTGTCCGAGAAGATTCGGGCATCGCTGACGATCGGGCGCAGGTCCTGGGTGAGTTCTTCGATATTCTTCACCGCCCGGTTCACGCTGTGATAGAGTTCGGGGTTGTGGACCAATTGGCCGATCGTGCCTTTGGAGTCGTTGAGACTCTGGCTGAAGACAAGGGCCTCGCTCATGAGCCGATCGAGTTTGTCGACGCTCTCGTTGAGGCGGATGAGCGTTTCGCCACCTTGCTTCCCGAGAATCGAGGTGAACTCCTGAACATTGGTCAGATTCTTGTCGACCAAGTCCATGGACTGGTTCATGCGTCCGATGGCCATCCGGGTCTCCTGCATGAGTTCGGGCATCTGCTGAAGGGTCGCTTTGAGTTCTTCACGGACCACAGGATCGCCGATCAGTTCGTTGGCCGTATCGGCAAGTCGCGTGATGGCTTCTGCGGTCGATGCGGTCTTGTCGATGATCTTGGCCATCTTGACCTTGCGGTCCTCGATCTCTTCGTCGGTGCCCATGATGTAATCGAGCTTGTTGATGAAACCGCCGATCTGATCGCTCGTACTCCCGACCGAGCTGATGGCGTTGGAAAGGTTTTCTTCCAGATTACCGACAACCTGGATCGGATCTGGAGCGACGATCCCGTCCTGCATCAAACTGACATCGATTTCCTGCTTGGCTCCCTTCCAATCGCGCACTTTAACGAATTCCAGGACCGAATCGCCGAAGAGGGTCCGGTTGATGCGACAGACTTCGTCGTTGAACAGCCTCCGGTCACGGTCAATTTCGGCGGTCACGAGCGCGGCACCTTCGTCGAGCAGTTCAACTTTCACAACTCGTCCGATGAGGATGCCGCTCTTGCGGACAGGCGAGGCGTCGGTAACGCCAGGCGCCTCGGGAAACCGGATGGCGACACGATAGTCCGGCCTCCAGAGTCGTCGCAGGCTGAAGAAGGAGTCCTTCTGCGCAAAAGCCAGCGTCAACACGGTTGTGGCCAGAGTGGCGAAAAGAACCACCATGCCGATTCGCCATTGCATCACACGGTCTTCCATGACCTAGCTCCCGTTGTGAGACCTGAGTTCCATGAGTCGTTCTCGCGCTTCGCCGCGAACGAATTGCGAAACGCGTGGATCTCTCGCGTGTTCGATTTCCTGGGGTGAACCGTCGTAGAGTATCTGGGGCTCGTCTGCCTCGAGCCGAGTGAGCGGATAGAGCATGACGATCCGGTCGGCCACTTTCTGCGCGGTGCGCATGTCGTGAGTGACAACGATTCCGGCCACTGGGTGATGGCGGCGGGTGTTGAGAATCAACTCATTGATCACATCGCTCATGATCGGGTCCAGGCCGGTGGTCGGTTCGTCGTAGAGGACGACCTCGGGTTCCATGGCGAGGGCCCGGGCCAGCCCGACGCGTTTTCGCATACCCCCCGAAAGCTCGGCCGGTTTCTTGCGGACGACGCTTGCGGGCAGCCCCACCTCGGCCAGTCGCGTGACGACGATCTCGCGAATTTCGTCTTCGGTGTAGTCGGAGTGGCGTCGAAGCGGAAAGGCCACATTCTGGCCGATCGTCAGGCTGTCGAACAACGCTGCCTGCTGAAAAACGAATCCAAAACGCCGGCGGGCGGCGGCCAGTTCGTCAGGATTCAGAGCGGCGAGGTCGCGGCCGTCGAAGGACACACTACCCGCAGACGGGCGAATCAGCCCGATGATCGTCTTCAGCAGCACGGTCTTGCCGCAACCGCTTTCGCCGATGACGGCGAGGGTCTGGCCCCGGGGTACGTCCAGGTGGATATCGCGCAACACACGATGCGACCCGAAATGCACATCGAGGTCGCGCAAACGAATCAACGGTTGAGAGTCGTCGTTTCGTGGGGCCGTGTAGAGTGACATAACTACCTTTTAGGGTCGCCGACAAAACCACCGATTGCGTCCGTCCATACCTGCAGCAGACTCCGTCGTCTCTCGGCCGTTCACTCAGACCAGCGAAGCACCGCCAGGCCAAATCAAGGCATACACCTGTTCGAGGATGATCGCCAGAATCAGGTCGAGGAACAGGATGACGACAAAGGAAAGGACAAAGGAACTCGTGGCAGCCTTGCCGACACCTTCCGCGCCAGGATCGCAGGAGAACCCGCGATGACAACTGATCAAGGCGATGGCGGCCCCGAAGAAAAGGCTTTTGAACAACCCGCTGAACAGATCGAAAACCCCCACAAATTCCTGCGAATTCTCCCAGTAGTGGTGGCGATCGATCCCAAGCAACCCGATGCTATAGAATGCACCTCCGACGACGCCCATGAAATCGGCTGTCGTCGTCAGGGCTGGGATCAGGATCAGGCAGGCCAGGAACCTCGGCACCACCAGGTAATGGATCGGATTGGCCCCCATGGCCGAAAGAGCGTCGATCTGTTCGGTGACACGCATGGTTCCCAGCTCGGCGGCCATGGCGCTGCCGACACGCCCAGCCAACATGGTGGCGGCAAGCACCGGCCCCAGCTCGCGTACAAGGGCCATGTTGATCACCGCACCCATACGGGTCTCCATTCCCAGCATGCGAAACTGGGCGTAGCTCTGTACGGCCAGCACCATGCCAATGAAAACGCCCGTCAAGGCCACGACCGGTAGGCTGAGCACTCCAATCTGGTAGAAATTGGGGAGCAAGGTCCCTCGGTAGGGGCGCCGCACCAGCATCCACCACGCCGTCGAGAAGGCGAAGTTGGCGATGTCGCCGAGGGCCACAATGGCCCTGTCGACGTTTTCTCCGAGGTCGGCGATCCAGTTCGCGGCCCAATTCATCAAGCGGGCGGCGATACCGTTGCCTTCGATGGGCTTCCAGGGGGTGGATTTGGCGTCCGTGGCCATTCTGGGAAAAACCTGCACAGTCCGTGTTGGGTGACTTGCGTCGCGGCTTCCTGCACACCAGGCAGCCTACTCATCCCTGCCCGCAAGAGGTTCTGCTACACGCCTGGCCTCCTGCCCGGCGGTGACAGCAGTGCATGCGCGATCGAGGGACTCGTTGGCACAGTGACGCACTAGGTAGATTCGTCGGGAAAAGTCTACGGCTTGAAGAAACTTTTCCGGTCACGTCGACTTGGGGCTATAGAAAAGAAGGGAAGATTTGCCAGAGGATGGGGCCGTCGGCCGAAAAACAAGAGACGCCTCCCGGATTGGATGTCCGGGGGCGTCTCGGGAGTCTCTCAAGTGGGCTTTCGCCCGTCGTCTCTATTCCGCGTTGGGATGTTCCTGGCGATCGGCTGTGGCAGCAACAGGCGGCCGCTGCTCAGTGCCTTGCGAAGAGGTGCCGGCAAAATCCAGCCGTTTCTTGCCCGCCACTTCCTTGACCGACACGGTGATCAGATCCTTGCCCTGGAATTCTCCCTTGAGCAGTTCTTCCGAGAGCGGGTCTTCAACATAGTTCTCGATGGCGCGGCGCAACGGACGGGCACCGTAGTCGAGGTTGGAACCCCGCTTGATGAGGAACTTCTTCGCCTCCTCGTCGAGAACCAGGCCGAGGCCTTTCTCCCGCAATCGCTGGCGAACCTTGCTGAGTTCCAGGTCGATCACGTTGCCCAAGTCGTCTTCGGTCAGGTGCCGGAAGACGATGATGTCGTTGACACGGTTGAGGAATTCGGGACGGAAGTGCTTCTCGATCTGTTCCTGGACCCGTTCCTTCATGCTCTCATAGGAGGCATCTCCATCGGGCTTCTGGAAACCGAAGGCCGATTCATTCTTGATCGCCTCGGCGCCCGCGTTGGTAGTCATGATGACGATCGTATTGCGGAAGTCGACGTTCCGGCCGAAGCTGTCGGTCAGACGGCCTTCTTCCATGACCTGGAGGAGCATGTTAAAGCAGTCGGAGTGGGCCTTCTCGATCTCGTCCAGAAGCACCACGGAATAGGGACGCCGCCGGATCTTCTCCGTGAGCTGGCCGCCTTCCTCGTAGCCGACGTAGCCCGGGGGGGCACCAACGAGCCGGCTGACGTTGTGTTTCTCCATGTATTCGCTCATGTCGATCTGGATAAGCGCATCCTCGTCGCCGAACATGAACTCGGCCAGGGCTTTCGCCAGCAGGGTCTTCCCGACACCGGTAGGTCCGGCGAAGATGAAGCAGCCCGTGGGGCGCTTGGGATCCTGCAAACCGCTGCGGCTGCGGCGAACGGCCTTGGAGATCGACTTAATGGCCTCCTGCTGACTGATCACTCGTTTGTGCAGTTCGTTCTCCATCTGCATCAACCGCATGGAGTCCTCGGTCGTCATCCGCGTGAGCGGGATGCCGGTCATTTTGGAGATGACCTCGGCGATGACTTCCTCGTCGACGATCCCGTCGGTCTCGCGTGACTTCTCACGCCACTGATCGGTGATCTGGGACTTCTTCTTCCGCAGCTTGTCGGCCTTGTCGCGCAGGGAAGCGGCCTTTTCAAAGTCCTGATCGGCGACGGCTTCTTCCTTCTCTTTGTTGAGCCGGTCGACCTCCTCGTCGATTTCCTTAAGATCCGGCGGGCGGGTCATCGACTTGAGGTGGATCCGGGCGCCGGCCTCGTCGATCACGTCGATCGCCTTGTCCGGGAGACAACGTCCGGTGATATATCGATCGGAGAACTCCACCGCCGCTTCGACGGCGTCGTCGGTGATCTGGACGTGGTGATGCTTCTCATAGCGATCGCGCAATCCCTTGAGGATTGCCACGGTCTCGGTCTTGCTGGAGGGTTCGACCATGACGATCTGGAACCGGCGTTCCAAAGCCGCATCCTTCTCGACGTATTTTCGATATTCATCAAGGGTGGTGGCGCCGATGCACTGGATCTCGCCACGGGAAAGGGCCGGCTTGAGGACGTTGGAGGCGTCGATCGCGCCTTCGGCCCCACCCGCACCGACCAGCGTGTGAAGCTCGTCGATGAAGAGGATCGTATTCTTGGCTCGGCGGACTTCGTTCATAACCGCCTTAATGCGCTCCTCGAATTGCCCACGGTACTTGGTGCCCGCGACCATCATCGCCAGGTCGAGCACCACGATCCGGCGTTCCATCAGCAACTCAGGCACGTTGCCTTCGACCACTCGCTGGGCGAACCCTTCGACGATCGCCGTCTTGCCGACACCGGCCTCACCGAGGAGCACGGGATTATTCTTGGTTCGGCGGCCGAGAATCTGCATCGTCCGTTCGATTTCCTTCTCGCGACCGATCACCGGATCGAGCTTGCCCTGCTTGGCCAACTCGGTGAGGTCGCGCCCAAAGCTATCGAGGGCCGGAGTCTTCGACTTGCCGCCGCGGGGCGTTTCACCCGGTGCCCCTGCGGGCCCGGCGCTGGAACGTTCCGGCGCCTCGCCGCCTTCCATGCCGTGCCCGAGAAGATTGAGCACCTCTTCCCGGACCTCTTCGAGCTTCAGTCCGAGGTTCATGAGCACCTGAGCGGCAACCCCTTCTTGCTCGCGGAGCAGGCCCAGAAGAATGTGCTCGGTACCGACGTAGTTATGATTGAGGTTGCGAGCCTCTTCCATCGAGTACTCGATGACCTTCTTCGCCCTGGGCGTTTGCGGCAACTTGCCCATGGTCACCATGTCGGGTCCGCTCTGGACGAGCTTCTCCACCTCGAGCCGAATCTTGCGAAGGTCGACGTCGAGGTTCTTCAGCACGTTGGCCGCCACCCCGCTCCCCTCTTTGATGAGGCCCAGCAGGATGTGCTCCGTGCCAATGTATTCGTGATTGAACCGTTGCGCCTCTTGGTTTGCCAGTTGCATGACCTTGCGGGCACGGTCAGTGAATCGTTCGTACATCTTTTGCTTCTCTCTGCTACATCATTCCCGAGGTACGACAGGATCGGCGAAAAGCCCCCTCTTCTGAGGAGATCCCTGATCGCAAGCCATCGGCTTAGTTATTTCGGTCGATTCGAGCGGTGGCTGATTGGTTGTGACGACAATTGGTGCAAGCTAATGAATCATATATCGAAAAAAACAAAAGTCTCGTGAGGGTACTCAACTTTCTTCTGCGAACCGGAATGGCGTCAGGCAGCCTGGCTGGCTTCGATCACGGTCTCAGGCGGTTTGGCGGCCTCCTGAATACGTTTTCGTTCTTGGTGGATTTCGAGGATCCACTTGCGTGCGCCGTCCAATAGTTCCAACCGATCCAATTGTTGCGACGCCTCGTCGATCCGGCCAGTATGACGCCACAAGGTGGCAAGCATCATCCCGGCATCGACATCGCGGGGGTTCTTGCGGACGAGATCGATCAGAATCCGCTCTGCTCCAAACCAGTCCGCACGAAGGTACAACTTGGTCGCGTCGCTAAACGTTGCCTCCGCTACCGAATCCTCCTCCGGATTCGGCCCGCGCACGGCCCTGAGCGAGGCGACGGTCGCCCCACCCCAGAAAATGGCAGTTGCCAGCCATAGTCCATTACGAACATGCGACGTCACAAGTTCCGGCCACCATAGCGAAGCCAGAACGAGAAGGTTTATGAGCACCGCAAAACCAGCCGCCCAAGCCAATCCAAGCCAGCTTCCAGTGGCAAGAATGGTCGGCAGCCCAGGCCACATGTAAGCCAGTATCGGGGTCCTGCCCATGATGAGTCGCTCCGTCGGTTCTCTGGCAGCTACGGCAAGTATCCGCCACGCAATTGTAGCCCTCGGGACCCGTTGAATCAAGGCAAGTAACGTTGCCCATTTGGTTTAGGTCAAAAAGACAAATCAGGGGCCAGGGAGCAAGCAAGTAAATCGGAGAATTTGCCGGTTCATCCGGCCAAAGGACGTTTACCAGGTGCTTTCTGCACC
>CAYSCH010000386.1:0-8890 GCA_964429355.1 uncultured Planctomycetaceae bacterium
GCTCGGACAGCGTCCATCCGTTCCGAGTGCAGAGCGACTCGCAGTCCTCCTTCTGTCGAGGAATGCTAGTGTTGTCCCGCTGGCCCTCGCCGGACGTCCGGCAGTAGCCTACTGCCTTGATGGTTTCGGGCTTTTCGGTTTGGGATTTCTTGGTATGATTTTTGGTAGCCATGACTTGAACCTCCACACAGGTTTGGGGAATGGTTAGGACTGCTTGGAAGTCGCAAGCTTCTGAGCAGTCCGATTCTTTAGAACTTCCTGGATCAACGGCTGGACATTGGCCAACTCATCCGGGGACAGTCCATGCCTCTTCAACGTACCGATCAGGCCAGCCGCGAACGCGTCGCCCCAGGAATACAAGGCCGGGTCCGCAGAGGGGACACCCTTGCGGACCGATGGCGACAGCACACCGTGCTTATAGTGGAACCACACCATTTGATCGCCGACGCCCATTACTACTCCGATGTCGGGACGGCGGAAGTTCCGATCTTCCTTGCCGACAATGGCCGCGAATCGTTCGAGAGCCTTCTTCGCGTTGACGATCGTTGCGGAGTCTGCCTCTTCAAACATGCTGCTCAGGCACTCGGCTTCGGTTGCCAGCCGCATCTCGCCGCCCTGGCTAACTACTAAATATGGCGTCTTGCGAAAGCACTTCTTTAGGGTTTCGTATTGGCTGCTCATGTTGTCTTCCTCAAAAGGGGAAAGGGGTAAACGCCCGTTATTATAGGCCCTCAGGCCTTTCCCCAAAATAGGGTTTTAGGGTATCCCCCCAAAAAATCCCGAAAATAAAAGACCCCAGCCAAGCTATTGCCGGGCTGGGGTTCAGTCCCTCGGGGTTCGGCTAATCCTCGTCGGGCGGCTGCCAGTCGGTCAGCTCTTCGCCGGTCAGCTTGAGGAAGGCCTTGCGGATCAAGCCGGCTGCCCGGTCGCAGAGGTCAGCCGCAACATCCTGGCCCAGGTCTTCCATGACGCCATCAAGGCCTTCGTGGGCGTCCCACAGGCGCTTGGCGCAATCCTGAATCATGCTTTGATCGGGTTTGCTCATTTCTTCACCTTCTCGACGATCACGTCGGTGGGCTTGGTCTGCCGGATCAGGCCCACGGCTTCCAGCGTGCCCAGGGCTCGCCTCAAGGCCTGTTTTTGCATCGTCGGGTTGCTTTCCCGGCCCTCGGCCCCTGCGACGAAGGCGGCGTCGGCCTTGGCCGTCAGCTCGGTGAGGGTAGTGGTGCCCGTGATCGCCAGAATTGCCCGGCAGGCTGCGTCGTCGCGGGTCAGGGCCTCGGTCGATTTCGCTGCTTTCTTGGCCATCGCTACGTTCTCCGTTTGGAAGGTTGATCGGCTGGCGGAACCCCCGCCAGCCGCGATCACTATCACCGAACCACGGAGTTAGCGCCAGGCGTTGCAGGCCCGATTCGCAACATTTTCTAACCAACAGGCATCCGCCCAGTGGCAATTTCTAGACGGCCGATTTCGGGCCAATCGCCAGGATCGGGCCCCAGGGGCCGGGCGGCCGGGCAAACGCGCGAGAAACCGCGTTCTAGGGGTTTAGACACGTGGGTTTTCCAGTTCCCGGCGATGACTCGCACAAGCCCCCCATATTGAGGCGGGTGATTGACAGGGTCCGGTTCTGGTGTTACACTAATAGGCGATTCCACTCAAACACCGCAGGGTAATACCATGATTGGCAAGACGTGGGTTGCTGCATTCGTGGCCGCGATGGCAATGGGCGTATGCCCTTCGCAAGCCGCGACCCTCTTCTCAGATGACTTTGAATCGGAAACTACGCCGCCGATCACGCCGGGCTACATCGCCGACTACGCTGGCTTCGCGAAATGGGATGTCGTTGGAGTCGGGGTCGACCTCGTGGGCCCGTTAGCCACTCCATCTTGGGCTACCTTTGTCGACAGCATCGTGGTTGACCTCGACGGAGTTCAGGGCAGCACCTTGGTCACGAAACAGGAGTTCCAACTTCTCCCCGGTAATGGCTACACACTGACTTTCGATCTCGGAGGGCCGTTGGGTGGGACATTTCATGACACGGTCGTCGTAGAGTTGGGCAGTGCGTTCAACGAGTCAATCACATTTGAAGGGCGACCGCTGTTTGAGACCTTCACGCGAACGATAACCGTGGCCAGCCCGACGACGGGCAGGCTGTCGTTCACGGATCTTGGAGCGGACAGCAATGGTGCCCTCTTGGACAATGTGCGGCTTCAGAGCAATTCCGTCCCCGAACCCACGTCCCTCGTGCTCTGGTCGGGGCTGGGCATCATGGGCTTGATCGCTGGTCGACACAGGCGGAGACAATTCGCGTAACGTATGGGGGGCTCCAGTGAATATCGCTTGCCCAAGGTGTGACGGACTTATCTCGGATGACTTGATTAACGCAGGGGACGTAGTAAAGTGTCCCTACTGTTCGGATGAGTTCCTCGCTCAGAGTCCTATTCCTGTCACTCGGAAAAAGACTCCGTGGGTTCTCTTGGTGGCAGTAGGCAGTGCTGTCATTCCCGTACTGGCAACCGTGATTTACTTGAGGGATCCGAAAAATGCAATACTTCAGGAAATCTCACCAACTCCTCGAGTCGAAAAAACCATAGAAGAAATCTCGTACTTGCCAATCGAGGAACGCTCGGCGGAGGAGCAGCGGAGGCTGGAGCGGTGGGCGGAGGCAGATATTTACTTCAGGTATGGTTATAAGGAATGAATCACGCCGTTACCTGACCCTCAAGCGTTGGCAGCTCTGTCGGCGTCGCCCCCTTGAGGGCCGGAAGACGCCCGGCCTCCAGGTCGGAATCGATCCAGTCGCCCGGCAAAACCCAGAAGGATCCGTCAGGATCTGCCGCTTCCGGCGTGGGCAACTCGTCCATTCAGGCTCTCCAAAATTGAATCGGCCTCCAGGCCGCCCAAGGCGTTCGTAACCATCGCCCGGATGCCCTGCTCGATAGGGCTGGTCGTCTGCAAATTCTTCCCACCCACCAATTGGCCGTCGAACGGAGCGTCCTCGGGCAGGCCCATCATCACGCGCAGCTCGTTGACGAAAATCGCCCCGTTGCTCGCCAGGATCTCCGCCCGCCTGTTGGCCATCTCCACGTCGTCGGCCACCGCGTCCTCGATGCGGACGCGAATGCCGCCGCCGAAGATTGGCGCCAGCCATTCCGTCATCGCCTCGGACATCAGCCGGATCAGCGGGTTGACGGTCCCGGCGTAAAAATGAGACATCGCCACGGCCGACGCGGCCCGGCTCCCCGGCTCGCTGCCGCCCAGGACGTAGGGCGAGGTGCCGTAGGTTTCGAGGATCCGCTTCTTCATCGCCTCGGCCGAGTCCTTCCAGTCCATCTCGGCCGGGCTGTGGCTCAGCGACTTGACGTCCTCGAACAGCCCGTCAAGAATCAACGGCTCGCCGTGGTTGTACGTGCCCGAGTACCGTTTCTTGATCGCGGCGATGACTTGCCGCTGCTGGGCGTCGGTCAGCCTCGGCCTCCCCAGCCCCTCGCCCGCGTCCTTCGCGACGATGATGGCGTGGGACGGATGGATTCCCCTGGCGAACATGCTTCGCTGGCTCGCCAGGATGTCATGGTCGTTGTTGACGGCCCCTGCGCAGGCCTGGAGCGGGCTGATGGCTCCCCACGGGTCCGCCGGGTCCGGCATGGCGAAGTACACCATGCGGTCCGCGGGGATCTCGAAGGGCTCCGTCGCCCCGGGCGGCAGGACCTTCCAGGACTCGAAGCTAGTCTTGCCGGTCCATCCCAGCACCCATGAAACGGGGATCAGGTGCAATTGCTCGGCGTCGTCGGGAAGCCACCAGTAGGCCTTGCCGGTCAGGCAGATACTCGCGACGGTGGCCCACACCAGCCCGTAGCCCGTCATCAGCTCGTTTGGATCGGCGATCAGGCGGACGATGGGGTGGTTCTCGATCGGCTCCCCGTCCTTGGCCTTGGTGATCTTCGACTTGGCGCTGCCGGTCACGACGATCGGCCGGCCGGCGATCGTGTTTGCGATGGGCCGAATCGCCGAGTAAACCCAGCTCTTGAACGCGGCGAGCTGCTGCTTGGCCGTGGCCATGCTGTTCTGGTTGCCTAACGGGGAGCCGGTCGGCCCCTGGGCCAGCATATTTGAAATACGGGCGACGGTCGCCGCCTTACACGCCTGATACGATCGCTCGGATTCGGCCATTGCCTTCGAAATTGCGTTCACTCGTCGCTCCTTCCGCGTCTGCTCTCTGGCGGCTGAGGGAAGCGCACTCGGCAGCCACGCGCTGCCTATCGCGTGCCACCACGGCCGCCAGCGAGTCGATTTCCGCCTGCATCACCGCGATTACGCGGTCCTTCGCCTCAATCTGCGACTTGAGGTCCAGGGCAATTTTTCGAAGCTTGCCGACGGTCGCATCTGTCGTCCATGGCCACATCATTCTTCCCACCCGTCCGCCCGTCCGAGTTTGTCCGCCAGCTTGTCGACGGCCTCGGCCAGCTTCAATAGGATGGCCATCTGCAAGTCGGCGGGGCTCTCGGCGTCCATGGTGAGCAACCGCTCGACAGGCTTGCCGGGCAGCTTCGCCGGGAACTCGCCGGCGACGAGCTTCGCGTGGCCGGCCTTGACGGCCTTCTGCATCCGGTCGATCCACGTCGGGACGTGCACGTCCGGGAAGTCCTCGCGGGCCGGTGGCAGCTTGAACCTCTTCTTGATCTGCTCGGCCGTGGCCTTGTGCAGCTCGTCGTGGAGCGGGTCCACGATCGAGCCCATCGCCGTCTTGGTGTCCAGCCGCAGCCTGACGCCTGGGATCGGCGTCGGCCACTTGTCGGCCAGCAGGCGGGCCTGGGGCTCCCTGATCTTGAGGAAGTCAAGCTCGCCCCGGAGGACCCTGTCCAAAGGCGCGAAAAACAAGTTGCGGTTGGCCCCTTGGACCTCGATCTCGATTACGCTCATCGGTCTTCCTTTCTAGGGTTTACGCAGGGGCGTCGGTGACGACGCCAAAGGACGAGGGAAGGACAACCTTCCCGCCGTAACGAGCCCGGTATACGATCAGGGCCAGGTTGCGGCGGGCGAGGTAGTCGCCCTGGGTGTGGACCTCCGGGGCCCCGCCCACTCGCCGGTACGCCCGGTAGCCGTTCGCGAGGTCGCCGAAGAAGAGCTGCGCGTTCGTCATGGCCGTGCTGATCGCGTACGGACGCAACAGCATCGTGTAACTTTCATGGTCCATTCCGAAGACACGCCTTGCGTCGGCGGCACCGACGGGAATCGCGCGGGCCCGCATGTAGGACGTCTCCGTCCCGCAGAACCGGACGGCGGCCGATCCCTTCGGCTGCTGGGCCTTGGGCACGGCAAACCGCAAACTCTCGTAGTTGTCGACCGAGGTCGCCCCCGAGACTGCGACCGCCGTCGTGCCTGACGCCGTCATGATCCCCTCGGGCTCCAGCGTCCCGTCCCCGATCGCCACCTGCTCGTCGAGCCACGCCAGCATGGACTTGCCGATCTCCACGGTCACGAGCCGCCCGACGTCGACCGCCGCGTCGCTGAGGAAGTCCCGGCCTACCTCGACGGCCGTTCCCACGCTGTGGATGGAGATGTCGATAGCAGCAACAAGCGCGGCAGTATTGAACAGCGTCATCTCGCTATTGTCCATGCCCTCGCCGGCGGACACCGTCACGTTGGCGATGCTCGCTCCTTCGACCCGGCGTCCCCTGGCCACTTCCTTCTGGCCGACAAACGGCCAGAGCTCGCCGCTGAGCTGCGGGGTGCTGACGACGTCGTCGTCGAAATGAATCGGGGCAATTTCCAAGCCGCCGCTGGTCGAGTCGTCCAAGAGGGCCTTGATGTAGCCGTTGCCTCGGGCCTTGATCGAAGAGCAATACTGGCCCTCGAGGTCCCCGGCCCATTCACGATCCATGCAGAGCTCGGCCAGCAGTTCCGCTTCGTGCTCGTCCGGCTTCGCGGCCTGGAGCCCGGACTTGTACGCAAGGTGCTTGAACAAGGCCCCGGTCAGGGCGTAGTTGCGTTCGGACGGCTCGCGAACCTCGCGGCCCATCTCGTCGAACATCGCCTCGCCGGTCTTCGAGTGCCGGCCGGCGAACGACTTGTCCGAGTAACGCTCGGACGCCTTCTTCAGTCTGACGTTATCGCCCAACAGCTTTTCAGTTGATTTCGACATGGGGGTAAACCCTCCCTTCGTAAGCTTTGCAGAATTGAAACCCTCGACCTCGTCATCGCCGCCGGTGGCGGTCAGCTCCTCCTCGCCCTCCGTGAGGTAGCTGAATCGCTCTGTTTCCAAGTCGCCCCGCAGCATGGCCTCGGCAGCCTTTCGGCGGTAAAGATCCAGCGACCTCGGGCATTGTTCGTAGTCGTCGAGGCGGTGGGCCAAGCCGGACTTGACCATCCACTCGACCAATTTCGTCGTTATCTTCAGCATCGTGTAAACCTCTCTCGTTCAAGTTTCCCAAGGCCGCCCCACGCCTGGCCCTCTTTCGAGTATTGGGATCGCCAGGCAGGGACGTGCCTCGGAGATATTTCGCCGCCAGGGGGCGGATAGTTGACACCCCCCGGCGGTTCGGCAGCCAAAGCGGAACGCCCCAGGAAGTAAGGCGCTCAACGCCTCGGCCGGCGTTGGTTTGTCTTGTCAGTTTCTTTCTCTACGATCCTCACATGCGCGTGCCCGACTTTCCTCGCGGACTCCGCCATCGCCTCGGCATCCCTTCGGCTCCAACAGGTCGCATATCGCACGTTCGTGATTGTGCCCCGCGTGACCATCACAAGGTAATCCATCGAAGCGACCCATCAAACGAAAACGGCCTCGAAAGCGGCACGGAGTTCACGCGGGCGGCAACTCGAACAAGTCGACGACACGGAGCTCGCGCCGCTTCCAGGCCGGTCCCGGAAGCCAACGGAATATTATGTCCTTACTCGCAGATTATACTGCGAAGACCCTGCGGGGCAAATACCGATTTGGGGTCTTTCGAGGAAATCATCGCGAAGGCCATCGCCGACGCCAGGTCCCCGTGGCCCGTGCCTGCCTCCTCGCCTTCCTTCTCGGGGCTGACGAGCCTGATGCGCATTCCCGATTCCTTGGTCTGCAGGGCCTTCAGGTCCGCGATCAAGTCGGGATCGTCGTAGAGGTCGATCGTCCTCTGCTGGAACGCCTCGACCATCGCCACGCATTGATCCTGGAGGGAAGGCACCGATTGCACGTACCGCACCGCGGGCACGTTTTCCTTCTCCAATAGCTCGATGAGGTGCTCGCCCTGAGCCGGGTCGACCGCCACGGCCGCAAGCCGGAACTTGCTATCGAGGCGAATGATCGCGGCCTTGACGGCCTCCAAGGAAACTTTCTTTCCCGGCCGCGGCTTCCATGCTTTCGCGTAGGCCAGCCTCAGCCGCCCCGTCCCTTCCTCGCACTCGCTCTCGTACGTCGGTTCCGGCATTTCTATCAGGCCAGCCTCGCACAACATCTTCTGGCGATCCGACAACTCCGGCTCTATTTCTATCTCGCTGCGGTAGCCCACGTGCCTGCCGAGCACCACGAGGCCGGTCGCGTGCTTGCGCAAGCCGATGTCGAGGCCTAGAGTAAACACCCAGCCGCGCTCCTGGCCCGCCATCGGGCCGGCCATGGTCACGCAGGCGTCAACGTCGGCCGCGTCCAGGGCCGTCGAAGTATCGGAGCCCCAGATCCCCTTGAACAGCCGGGCGAACCGTCCAGGCGAGTTTCGCCTCTCGGCCTCCTTCCACGCGTCCGGGCCCAGCCAAGGCGGCTTGCCCTTGTATTCCAGGATCCGCCAGCGTTCGGGGTCCGCCTGGAACAGCCGCTTCCAGTTCAGTTGCCAGCTCGGGTCGTGCCCGGCATTAGTCACAATAACCACGAAGCTGGACGGCATCTTGTCTGCGTTATCCAGCAGCGTCGACGCAAATTCCTTGCTGGCTTGGTGCGTCAATTCATCGAGGATCACGACATCCGGCCGTGCCCCGTGCGATCCCAGCTTGTCCGACGTGAGAATCTCGACTATCGCCCCGGTCCGGGAATTCGTGATCTCGTTCGTCTTGACCTTGATGACCTGCCGGAGGAACGCGTTGACCGGGGCGTCTATCCGCAGGATGTCGCGGACGATCAGCCGGATCTCGTCAGCCTGCTGGGCGTCGTAGGCCCCGACCTGGATCCGCAACGGGCGGCGGCTGAACGCCAGCAGCCATAGGAGGTTGACCGACCAATCGGTGTCCTTGCTGCCGCCTTTCGTTCGCTCGTCCCAGATTCGCGGGATCGGGGGCGGCTGCTGGCGGCTCACGGCGAGCAGCGAAGGGTTCACCGCCTCGAACCTTTTCCTCTGGAACGCGGCCATGACGTCGCCCAGCCGCCTCGGCCCCGTGCCCGTCGGCACGAAGACGGACGACTGGAACGCGGCCGGATCGGCCGCGAGCTTCTTCAAATCGCTGCTACTCGCCATCGTCGCCCCCTTGCCACGGAGGGGACTCGCCGGTCCTCCACCAATCGTCCGCGGGCTCCTGCTTGAGCATGGCGTCCATGAGCTTATCCAACTTCATCCTCGCCCTGCGAAAGTGCTTGCGGTAGTCCGCCCGCACGTCCTTCATTTCACTTCTGACGTCCAGCAAGACCTGGATCACGCGTTGCGTCTCCCGCCTTTGCTCGAAGCTCTGCTGCCCGAGGTTGGCCACGGCCAGCTTCAGCAGCAAGACTTCCCGCTGCAGGTCGTCGATTTCCTTGTCGTCGCTCATGATCGCTTTCCCTTTCTTTTCTGGGGCTTGCGTGGCCCGTCCTGGGGCCTCGGCTCCAAGTCGGGGCTAGAATCCCACTCGTCGTCAGAAAGCTCGTTCTCGGCCGTGCTGGGGCCCTTCTCCGGGGCGTACAGGTCGTCCAGCCACCGCTGGGAATCCTGCCGGTCGAAGCCCAGCG
>CAYSCH010000387.1:0-8870 GCA_964429355.1 uncultured Planctomycetaceae bacterium
GACGGCATCGTCGGGCTGGAGAATCCCAACTCGTTGGCCGTCAGTCCGGACGGCAAGTGGCTCTATGTCACGAGCTCCGGCGTCGACGAGAATCGCCCCGGCGGCCTGTCTTGGTTCGGAATTCAGCGAGATGCGCTACCGGCGGCGCCCCGGGTGGTCAGCTATTCCGCGATGCAGGAACTGATCATCCAGACGGGCAGCGGCAATGACCGCGTACAATTGCGCGGCACGATCCACGGGGCAGGCGGGCTGACGGTGGAAACGGGCGGTGGCGACGACGTCGTCCGCATCCAGCGCACCATGCCCGACGCGACCACAACGATCCGGCTGGGCAACGGCGACGATGACTTGAATCTTGTCGGTACGGGCCAAAGGGCCGTGACCAGGATCTACGGGGAGGTGGGTGACGACACGATCTCTGTCTGGAGTACCGGACTCGATTCGGTGACCGAAATCAGAGGCGGTGCCGGTGACGACACGATCCGAATCGCGGGCAATGCCTTGGAGGCCCCGGTCGACGTTGATGGCGACGACACGTTGCCGCTCCCCCTGGGGCCGCTAGGCGCGACGGACGCCGTGTTTACGGGGCTCGCCACGATCGGAGGATTCGCATCGCAGCCTTCGGGTGACACGCTCCTCTTCGGCGGTAGCGGAGATGTGGCTGGCGGAGTGATTACAGTAGGCGGCGTGGAGAAGGTGCGGTTTTCCAATTTCCCCGCCGACCCGGTGTTTCTCACCGATCTGCCGCAGGCCGACGCAGGCGATCCCGGTCCGCTCCAGGAGGGGGGCAGTCTTACGCTCGACGCCTCCGCCTCGGATCCGCGGGGGGATGCCTGGCTGGCGATCGAATGGGACGTCGACGGCGACGGACAGTTCGGAGATCTGATCGGATTGGGGCCCCACAGTCTGTCCTGGTCCGACCTGGTAAGCTTCGGGCTCGACGACGACGGCGAGTACTTCGTGGCGGTTCGTGTGGAGACGAGCAAGGGTTACGACGTCGACACAACGACCGTCACGGTCACGAACGTCGAGCCCGCCGCAGAAATCAGCGGCGGCGCGGATCCCGTCGACCAGTTCACACCCTACGTTCTTCAACTGTCGGCTACGGATCCCGGCGATGACACCATACGCTTGTGGGAGATCGACTGGGGCGACGGGCTGGTGGAGGAACTCCGAAGCGGCTCCCAAGTTGCCACGCACCTTTACCGTTACGACGAGACGTCCGGCGAAACAAATTCCCACACCATCACGGCCCGGGCCGCTGACGAAGATCTGGATGAGGGCCAGTGGTACGTTGTCACCGGCTCGCCGGGTGTGGTCGTTCAGAAGAGGGAGCTGCTTATTGGTGACGGAGACACGGACGAGGGGCAGGTGTACACCCTCACGTTGAACGGATCGCCCGCGTTCGGCAATCCGACGTGGACGGTCAATTGGGGTGACGAAAGCGCGGAGGATTCGTTCACAGGCCCATTGACAACCCTGACACACACGTTTCTCGACGACAGCGACTCAGACTTCTTCACGGTTCGGGCAACCATCCATACCGACGAGGGTCTCTATACGGCAACCATGGACGTCACGGTCGCGAATGTCGCCCTGGTGCTGAAAGTCGCCGGCAGGAGAGCGATTGACGAAGGCGATCTATACACCCTGTACCTGCTGGCCGATGATCCCGGTGACGATACCATCTCCAACTGGACGATCGACTGGGGCGCAGATCCTGACTCTGACTCCGACGTCATAACTGTTGCGGGCAGTTCCAAGACAGTTTCCCACCGCTACGCGGACGACGGAGACTACTCGATCACGGTGACTGCGGTGGACGAGGACTGCGCTGAAGCCGAAAAGTACGAAGTGACCAAGGTGGCCTGGCTCGATCGTACGGTGTTCCAGTTCGACGCCGGCCGCGGCAACACACGGCATTTTTATACGCTTACGGCACAGCCGGGAACCTGGAATGAGGTGGCTGCGGAGGCTTCTCTCCTCGGCGGTTATCCGGCCACGATCACCAGTGGGTACGAGACGGCTTTCCCTGGTGACGGGCAGGAGCAGGAGTTCCTGGATTTGAGGTTCTTCAACGTCATCGCGCCGCCGGATCGGCTCTGGGCCAATAGCTTCACGCGGGACAACGGCAAGGTCGTGTGGGATACAGCAGAGTCTTCCGATTATGAGAACTGGGCTGGAGGCGTCCCGGAGAGCGGTCTTGTTGCCATGGTTCGGCAGTCCGCCCCCGGTGAACCGCTGAGCCGCTGGGTGGTCACGGCCGGTGAAGTGGAAATGTATGGCATTGTGGAACTCGAGTCGATCGATAAGCTCGTTTCCTGGGACGCGGGAGACTTGCTCAGCCTGAGTGTCGAAAACGTGTCACCGCGTGTCACGCTCGCAGGGACGGATCAGGTCAACGAGGGATCTCCCTTCACGTTGTCCCTTGGCGTTCCAAGCGATCGCGGCAGCGACAAGGTCACGAAGTATCTGATCGATTGGGGTGACAGCAGTGGACTAGAGACCGTGGAGGCACCGGACAGTGACGGCTTCCAGTACGGACAGACGGTGTCGCACGTCTATACGGACGACGGAGATTATACCCTCACTCTCCAAATGGTCGACGACGACGGCACCCACGACAATGACGTCGGCTTCACGGCCCACGTTCTGAACGTGGTTCCCGTGCTGACGATTCTGGGCGCCTCCGGTGTGGATGAGGGTTCCACGTACAGGCTGAATCTGGGCTCCGCATTCGATCCCGGCGACGATGCCGTCAGCCGGTACCAGGTCACCTGGGGCGACGGATGGATGCAATCGGTCATCATCCCGGGCGAGATCACGCACGTCTATCGTGGCGGCGGGGCACGCGGGATCACGGTCGATCTCGTGGATGAGGAGGGTATCTACCACGCGGTGGCGACCAAGGCAGTCACCGTCGGCGACCTACCGCCGAACATTGCACTGGGGGGTGCGGACGCAGTGGACGTAGACGCGGTGTACACGCTGACGCTGGGCGAGGTCACCGACCCGGGGGAGCCCGGCAGTGCGGTTGACGTCGTTCTCTATACCGTCCGCTGGGGCGACGGCAGCACGAATGAGTACACCCAGGGTGGTGATGTCACGCACGTCTACAGGGACGGCGATGTCAGGTACACCATCACGGTCGACCTTGCCGACGCAAATGAGAGTTATCCGGGTGCGGGAGCCAAGGAGGTCAAGGTCAACGCGGTCGCTCCCGAAATGAGGGATCTTGGTTCGATCGATTTTGTCCGCCTCGAGGATCTCGACCTGACCAGCGTGCGATTGTACTACAAGCTGGAGACGACCTATGCGGGCCTGCTCAGTGTCGAGACCGTCAGGTCGACTTCCCCGGAGGGCGCTCGACTCAGGGTCTACGATCAGAACCCACTGGCGAGAGCGGGCATAGCCCCCTTGGCCGAGTCCAGTCTGGTGGGCGAGAACCAGCGGATTGACTGGTCCACCTCGGCCGGCATGACCTATTATCTCGCGGTCTACGGAACCGACTCGGACTTTGTCGTTCGCATGGCCAATCTGGTCGAGCCGACCGGCACGGCCGTGACTGTCCACGGAACGGATGAAGCCGACTCGTTCCAGTTCGCAGCCACAGGTTCCTATGCGGTCACAATCAACGGTGTCGAATATCACTTCGACGACAGCCAGTACGAGACGTTTACCTTCGCCGGCGGCAGCGGCGACGACACGGCCCTGATGACGGGCAGCGAGGGTGTCGAGATTGCCCGTCTCTACCCCGACCGGGGCACGTTCGGAGAAGGAGGCTTCCTCGTGACCGTCAGCGAAGTCGCAGCGATTGCCGTTCATGGCGGCGGTGGAGCCGACTCGGCTTTCCTATACGATTCGGCAGGCAGCGACGTGTTCGTCTCCCACAGAGGCTACGCCAAGTTGTCGGGTGACGGCTTCGCCCTCGAGACGTTCGATTTCATGAACAACTACGGTTACGCCACAACCCGGGACGGTGGAGTCGACGTGGCTTACATGGAAGACACGGCTGTCTCGGACCGATTCAAGTTCGACTGGTCCGATCCCGGCCAGTTCTTCGGCAAGATGTACGGCGGCGGCCTCTACTACAATCGCGCCAAGAACTTTGAACAGATTGTGGCAACCATGACCGACGGGAACAACAGCGTTCGGCTGTTCGACTCGGAAGGCGACGACACCTTCTATGGTCAGAAGAATCAAAGCCGATTCGTGGGTACCGGCTTCGACGTTACCGTCTCGGGCTACGACACGCTGGCCGTTTTTGCTTCCACAGGCGTCGATGTCGCCTATCTGGAGGACTCGGTCGACGACGATGAAACCCGCGCACGCCCGCACAAAATCGTGCTTTGGGGGGGCGACGATGCCGATCCAACCTACGAGATTTTGGCTCGCAGGTTCGACGAGTACCATTTCGAGGCCAAGAACGGGGGATACGACCGTGCCAAGCTTCACGACTCAGCCCTTAGCGACCGTGCAGACGCCGCAGGCAACACGGCCAGTCTCTCCAGGAATGATCTCGAGCTGGATCTGCTCTACGAGGTCGTGGCATTCGAGTGGGTCAAGCTGTACGCAACCGACAACGACCACCACGACACGCTCAAGAAGACAGATCCGCTCGACTTCGACCTCGTTTTTGATCCACTGTTGTGGGAAGAGTTGCCCTGACTCCCAATGGCTGGACACCCGGTTGGGGCGCAAGTGTCGCCCCGGCGTCGTCCGGCACGTCGTGATCGGGGTTGGAACCCTCGCCTGGTTGGCACTCTCCGCCGATGCCCTGATCGCGACCATCAGCGACCTGAAGGGGTAATCCTCCGACAACGGGTCTTGACACGGCGGGGATCACCCGCAAGAGTGAGGGAAACCGGGTCCAAGCCAGGAGCCAGCGAAAAATGTCATTCACGAAGCCCCAGTTCAAGAGCAGATACCAGAACTTCATCGGTGGCCAGTGGGTCGATCCCATTGACGGCCGTTATTTCGCGAACATCTCGCCGGTCGACGGCCAGGCGTGTTGCGAAATCCCACGCAGCAACCAGAAGGATGTTGACCGGGCGGTCGAGGCGGCCTCACAAGCCGCCCGCACCTGGGCCAAAACCTCGGCGGCCGAACGCTCCGCGTTGCTCCACAAAGTCGCCGACCGCCTGGAGGCCAATCTCGAGAAACTTGCCGTGGCGGAGTCATGGGACAACGGCAAGGCGGTCCGGGAGACCTTGCACGCCGACCTGCCGCTGGCGATCGATCATTTCCGCTATTTTGGCAGCGTGATTCGCGGTGATGCGGGTGACATCTGCGATCTCGATTCCCAGACGGTCTCCATGGAGGTCTATGAACCGTTAGGGGTCGTGGCCCAGATCATCCCCTGGAATTTTCCGATCCTCATGGCGGCCTGGAAACTCGCCCCTGCTCTTGCGGCGGGCAACTGCGTGGTCATCAAGGCGGCCAGCCAGACGCCGGTAGGAATCCTGCTGGTCATGGACCGGATTGCCGACATCCTTCCCCCGGGTACCGTGAACGTGGTCAGCGGCTCCGGCGAGGAAGTGGGCAAACCGCTGGCAACACACCCGGCGATCAAGAAAGTGGGTTTCACGGGCGAAACGACCACCGGTCGCCTCATCATGCAGTACGCCTCCGAGAACATCATTCCCGTAACGCTCGAACTGGGCGGCAAATCGCCGAATGTTTTCCTCGAGAGCGTCATGGCGGCCGACGATGATTTCCTCGACAAAGCCGTGGAAGGTCTTGTCCTGTTTGCCTTCAACCAGGGCGAAGTCTGCACCTGCCCCTCCCGGGCCCTGGTCCACGAACGGATTTACAGCCGGTTCATGGAACGCTGCATCCAGCGGGTTGAGGCCATCAAGATGGGCGACCCCCTCGATTCGGCCACCATGATGGGCGCCCAAGCCTCCCAGGGCCAATACGAGAAGATCCTCAACTACATCGACATCGGCCGGCAGGAGGGCGCCGAAGTCCTCACCGGGGGCGGACCCTTCGAGAACCCCCTCTACCCCGACGGCTTCTATATCAAGCCGACGCTCCTGAAGGGACACAACAAGATGCGAGTCTTTCAGGAGGAGATCTTCGGGCCCGTCCTCAGCGTCACCACTTTCAAAGACGACGCCGAAGCCCTGGCGATCGCCAATGACACGATGTACGGTTTGGGCGCGGGCGTCTGGACCCGGGATCTGCATCAGATGCAGTACTTCGCGCGCGGTATCGAGGCCGGCCGGGTATGGTGCAACTGCTATCACCTCTATCCGGCGCATGCATCATTCGGCGGCTACAAAAAATCTGGTATCGGCCGCGAAACGCACAAGATGATGCTGAACCATTACCGGCACACCAAGAACATCCTCATGTCGTACAGCACCAAGCCCCTGGGCTTCTTCTGAAGGTCGAGCACTCCCCAATCGTCCGAAAGGTGTCGCCGCCACTGGATCGCGTCACCCGGTCCCCCGGACGTCTCAGACTCCCTACCAGTGGCAGGCGTCATCCACTAAAATTCTGGTATCGATCCGGGCCTCGAATAAATCATCACGCTCAGCCGGAAAATAGGCAAGATGCGTTAATCTAGTAAGGGCCTCCTTGGGTCGGGGCTTGTTTGTGTGCGAACAAGCTTCCATGGTCCCCTGACCTTTCCAGAGCCGATAACAGAATCGCCCGTCGTGCACATCGAGGGCATGCCTGGCTCGCCCCCCATTTGG
This sequence comes from uncultured Planctomycetaceae bacterium, assembly GCA_964429355.1. Classification (GTDB taxonomy): domain Bacteria; phylum Planctomycetota; class Planctomycetia; order Pirellulales; family Thermoguttaceae; genus JAAYAY01. The sequence continues at coordinate 6,702 of CAYSCH010000387.1, forward strand.
CAAGGATTCCTGCAAGACATCCACGTATGCAAAATATTCGGAATTTCTGCATTATCGCCCATATTGACCACGGTAAGTCGACCCTGGCCGATCGTTTGATCCAGGCCTGTCACGGCGTCACCAAACGCGATTTCCGCGATCAGCTTCTCGATACGATGGATATCGAGCGAGAACGTGGCATAACGATCAAGAGCAACACGATTACGCTCTCCTACCGTGCCGCCGACGTCCAGGATTATATGCTGAACCTCATCGACACCCCTGGTCACGTCGATTTTTCCCACGAGGTGCGGCGTTCCCTGTTGGCATGTGATGGCGCGCTGATTGTGGTCGATGCATCGCAGGGGGTCGAGGCACAGACGGTTGCCAACCTCTACCTGGCCCTGGACCACAATCTCGAACTCCTGCCGGTGATCAACAAGATCGATCTGCCGGCAGCGGACGTGGAACGGGTGCGGGAAGAAATCGATGCGGATCTGGGACTCGATCCGTTCGAGGCGATCCCGGTATCCGCCAAAACCGGCGTGGGTATCGACGACGTGCTTGCCGGCATCGTCCAGAAACTGCCCGGCCCCAAAGGGGACCCAGACGCTCCCCTCAAGGTTCTGGTCTTCGACGCCCATTTTGACTCTTATCGTGGCGTGATTCTCCAGTGTCGCGTGATGGAGGGCACGCTGAAACCTCGCGATGCCATCCGTTTCATGCACTCGGAGAGCGACTACACGGTGGAGGAGGTGGGTTTCAATCAGTTGAAGCTCGTTCCCAAACAACAGCTCAGCGCCGGGGAAGTTGGTTACGTTGTCGCGGGGATCAAGAGTGTCCGGGAGATCGAAATCGGCGATACGATCACGCATGCGAACCGGCCGGCGGCCGAACCGATCCCCGGTTACCAGAAGGCCAAGCAGGTCGTCTTTTCGTCCATCTATCCGATGAATTCCGACGAATACAGGGACCTGGCCAAGGCCATGGACAAACTGGCCATCAACGACGCGGCCCTCACCTACGAAAAAGACAGTTCGGCGGCCCTTGGCTTCGGCTTCCGCTGCGGCTTTCTCGGCCTGCTCCACCTCGACGTGATCCAGGAGCGCCTTCAACGGGAATTCGACATCGGCCTGGTCATCTCGGCCCCCTCGGTCAAGTACAAGGTGACCTTGAAAGAGGGGAAGACGATTGACGTCGACAACCCCAGCTACTGGCCCAATCCGATGTCGATTGCCTCGGTCACCGAGCCCTACATTTCGGCCACCATCCTGACCCCCGAGGAATACGTCGGTTCCGTGATGGACCTGTGCCGCGAGCATCGCTCCGATAAGCAGACCATGAACTATCTCTGCGTGGGACGGGTCGAAGTGGTCAGCGAGATGCCGTTGGGGGAGGTGTTGTTCGATTTCTACGGCAAGCTCAAGACGATCACGCGGGGATACGGATCGTTCGACTATGTTCCGATCGAGTACCGCGACACCGATATTGTCAAGGTCGATATCCTTGTCAACAAGGAGCCGGTCGACACGCTTTCCTACCTGGTCCATCGCGAAAAAGCGCGAAGCCGGGCCCTCCACTATTGCGAGCAGTTGGCCGAAGCGATTCCGCGTCACCAGTTCAAGATTCCGATCCAAGGCACGATCGGCGGCAAGATCATCGCCCGCTCGACGATCGCGCCCTACCGCAAAGACGTGACCGCCAAATGCTACGGCGGCGACGTCACCCGTAAGAACAAGCTCCTCGAGAAGCAGAAGAAGGGCAAGGCCAAAATGAAGCAGATCGGCCAGGTCCACATTCCTCAGAAAGCCTTCATCTCCGTCCTCAACGCCGAGAGGAAATAGCACGCACTGGACGCCTAAGAAGCGGTTTCATAACGACGACGGAGGCCTCTCACGGGCAGGTAGTGTTGGAATCGCCGCAGGTTTTGAAATCGGCACTAAGAAGCCCTGACACTATGACTCACGCTTCCATCCTCCTTGCCGTCGCACTGCCCCTCGGCATCGCCGCCACCTGCTGCGAAGGGCAGCCTCCCGCAGCGTCAGCCGCAGCCTCCATCACAACAGACACCGCCCCTGCACCGGCAGGAGAACCGATTACGTTTGGGATGAACTGCGTCTGCTTCACCTCCCTGACTTGGCCTCACCCACGTACACCACCTCCGCTGTGGAGAGAGCGCTGTACGAGAAG
>CAYSCH010000388.1:0-8854 GCA_964429355.1 uncultured Planctomycetaceae bacterium
TATCGTACAGAGTGCTGTAGGACGGGTAGCCGCGATAGTTGTTGCTGCCGGCGACAGACCCATTCAGCACGGCCGTGTCGGCCCCACCGCGGGTCGAGTAGGCATAGATTCTCGTAAACCCGCTGGCGGTCGTGTCGGACCATGAGTCTCCCCGGTTCATCGTGGTCGAAGTGGTCGACGCGCTGAACGCATCGATCCCGGGGCTGTCGTAGAAGTAGGCATAGGCGGGCTGCGATGCGGAAGACGTCGCCGTCACCGAGTCGAATCCGCGGGCGTAGAAGTAGAACGATCGCCTTGCTTCGGTGAACATAGCGTAGTCAGCGTAGCTGTAGAAGCGGTTTTGCGTGGCGTCGGAAGCGGTCCATGCGGCCGTGTCGTTACCCGCCGTGGCATAGGTGTAGGCTTGCCGGAACCCGATGGCCGTGGTCGTGGTTTCCGCAGCGCTGCCGGCAGAGCGAGTGAAAGTTACAGTGCCCGGCTCGGCCGCGAGTTCATCATTGCCGGGACCATCATAGAGGAACGCGTAGTTTGAACTGCTCCCCGACACGTCGACCGTCAGCACTTCAAAGCCCTCGACGCGGTTTGAGAAGGTTCTCGTGGAGTCGATCAGCCGGGCATAGTCGCTGTAGCTGTAAAGCCGGTTCGAGCCGGCCGAACCGGTCATGGTGACCTGGTCGTTGCCGCCCGAGCCGGCGTTGACAGTGATTACTTCAACGTTGCTGGCATGGATCTCGCAGGTTTGACCGTCGATGTCGAGCAAACCGGGCTGGAGGGCGATGATATCGTCTTGAGCGGTACAGAGGACGGTGATCTGGTCGTTGCCGTTGAGATCCTCGCCGCCGTCGAAGTAGATCGTGTCGTACTCGGCCAGGTTGTAGCTGGTTGCGTCACCGTTGAGGGTGACCACGAACTGGGTCGCACCGATTTCGATCGAGATCGTGTCGGCATTCTCGGTGCCGGTGAAAGTGATTTCCGTGAGGCCGTGAAATTCGCAGGCGCCGATATCCACGGTGGCGGTTCCGTCCAGATCGCCGTCGACGACTCGGGCGTTGCCGTCCAGGTCCGTCATGGCGGGCAAATCGGGGAAGGCGGCGATCTCGGAGAACAGGGCCCAGGCGGCGTAGGCCTTCTGGTTGGCGTTAAGGGGCTTGCTGTGGGCCGAACTGCACGAGTACCAGTCGACGCCTTGGGTGTGCGTGTCCTGCCAGGCCGTGGCCCAATTGCCGAGGAACGCACCGGCGGCCGATTCGTAGTAGTCGCAGTTGTCGTTGGGGAATTCGTAGAACACGCCGTCGGGATTGTAACTCTCGATGTCGGCGAAGTCGTAGAGGATCTTGTTGTTGTCGGCGCAGTAGTCGCGGATGGCCTGGTTGGCGGCCTTGTTGTTGGTGTCGTCCCAGTGATCGACGTGGCCGGTCATGTAAACGAAGTGGACGTTCGGATATTCCAGCTCGAGTTGGGACATGGGTGCCAGGTATTCGCTGTCCAGGACTCCGCTCGCCCACTTGCCGCTGACCTGGCCGCACCACGACCACATCATCACATTGACGTCGGTATTGGCGGGGTTGTCGAGGTAGTTGCGAGTTTCGTTCACCCATTGGGGATAGTATCCCACGTCGCCGGCACAGCAGTAGTCACGGAGATCCAGTGCTCCGCCCGAGCCGCCGTTGTTATAGGTGAAGAAGTTGGCCGGCAGGGCCAGCCCTTTTCCTCCGCCGTTGGCGAAGGCGACCAGGCCCGACATCCCGGTGGTTACCTGACTGCCGTGGGACGTGTGGGCATAGCCGATGTGGAGCGAGTCCTTGGCCGCCTGCATTTCGGCTTGCGTAAGAGCGGTGATTTCGACGTCGTTGTGATCGATGACGATCTCGCCGAAATCGTCGGGGCCGAGCGCGGCAACGGCGAGGGAGTTGTGCCCGGCGTCGATCGCGGGACTGGCGGAGAGGAGATGGTAGTTGCCCAAGGGACCGTCGTCCGGCGTGCCGAACAGGCGGTCGGGGCCGACAATGTCCGAGTAGGTTTGAACGTCGACGAACTGCGGATCGATGGGCGCGGCGGACGTGCCGACCTGGTTGCCGCCGACCCCGTCGACCAAGCCGGTCATGCCGGTGCCGTCGCCGATCAGGTTGTGATAGCCAACTTCGATTGTGCCATAGATATCGTCACTAGTCGGGTAGCCTGCGTTGTTCTCTGCGACGACCACGTTGTAGAGGTAATCGTCTCCGTGCGTCAGGATTCCGCCGCCCTCGTCGAGAGAGCTGTTGCCCGCAATGGTGGAATTGGCGGCGACCAGCGTGCTCCCTGTTCCTACGTAGAATCCGCCGCCCGCCTCGGAATAGTTGCCCACGACGGTGGAGTTGGCGACCGTCGCCGATCCGTCGACATAGAGGCCGCCCCCTATCCACGAATCATTGGCTGTAACGATCGAGTCGGTAAGGGTGAGCGAACCGTAGATGCCGCCGCCCTCTTCGGCGCGGTTGCCTGAAATCGTGGAGCTTCTCACGGTGAGCGCACCGACGCTATAGATCCCACCTCCCATGGTCACATAGAAGCTCCCGTTTCCCCTGATGGTCGAGTTGTCGACGATCAAGGTGCCCGGGGTACCGTTGTAGATCCCGCCGCCGTAGTTCAGGCCGCCCACACCTTCGGTATCGTTTTCTGAGATCGTGGAGCTGGTGACGGTCATCGTGCCGGAACTGTTGTAGATCCCGCCGCCTTGGTAGCCGGACGAATTCCCGGAGACTGTGGAGTCGGCGATGGTGACTGGGCCGTCGTGGTTGTAGATTCCCGCGCCGGCGCTACCGGCGGAGTTGTCCGAGATATTCGACGCGGAGACGGTCAACTCGCCGGAGTAGCTGTAGATTCCGCCGCCGTAGAAATCTGTCGAATTGGCTGACACAGAGGAGTTACTGAGCGAGAGCGTTCCGTAGCAGTTATAGATGCCGCCACCGTAGTTGTCGGCGGAATTACCAGAAATCGAGCAATCGGCTATTGTCATTGATCCTTCATGATTGTAGATCCCGCCGCCATAGCCGCCGGGAAGATCCACTGAGTTGCCCGAGATGACGGAGTCAGTAACGGCCACGGTACCCGTATGGTTGTAGATCCCGCCGCCAAAGCCGTAGGCTTCGTCCGTTGCATTGCCCGAGATGGTAGAACCACTGACTGTGAGAGTGCCCGCTTGGTTGTAGATTCCGCCACCGTCGCTTGCGACATTTCCCGAGAGAGATGAATCGGCCACTGTCAGGTCGCCGAAATTGGCAATTGCACCACCTACACAGCCGGAACCACCGGTGATTGTCAGGCCATCGATAACGACATCGCCGGCGGCCACCAGCACGGCCGTGCTGCCGCCGAGAGCGTCGATTGTGATCGATTCGAGCGATGATGCATCGATCTGTACCGGCCGATCCACGAAGAGCGCGTCACCTCCAAGGTTGATCGCGCCCCCGTCGAGCGTCATGTCGAAAGTGATGGGTGAACTGATCGCGTTCACACTGCGGTAGAACAAGGCTTCTCGCAACGACACGAGGCCATCGTAGAGATCAACGGCATCTCCAAGCGATGTGACAACCGCAGACGGGGCTTCGCGGCCGCTGGCTGGATCGCCACCATATTCGTATGCCCCAAGATCGACTGCGCCACCGACGAAGCGCGCAGTTCCATCTCGATCGACGGGAATCAACTCTGCCGTGTCACCGTCGCCATCCAAGTCGTGAACGTCCAGGGGAACGCTCTCGTTCTTGCCAACATTCAATGCGGGGCTGGATGGCGTCAGGTGCAGGTCACCGTAATCGTCATCCTCGGTTCCCCAGATCGTGTCGGGTCCAGGATTCGGATTGCGAACGAAAAGCGGATCCGCCCCGATCAAATTCGAGCCGCTCTCGTCGGTCAACGCCCCGCAAACGTCACGCCCGCCGGAGGCAGTGTTCAGCGACACAATGGAGTTGGCGGCAGTCAATATGCCGCTACAATGGACACCGCCACTGATTTTTCCGGCGGCATTCCCAGTAACCGTGCAATTGATGAGTGCCAGGGCATCGGCACTGTCGACACCACCGCCCTCGTTTCGCTCTGCCACATTCCCCGAGATGCGGGAGTTAATGATTTCCACCGACGAGCCGAGACTTCCGTAAATGCCGCCGCCGTTGTACACCGACGTATTCCCTAAGACATCGCAATTAATAATCGTCACGGTGCCAAAGCCATACAACCCGCCGCCGTCGTGGACCGCTGAATTGTCTGAAATAATCGAGTCGATGACGACCACCGTGCCGACGCCATTTATTCCACCGCCTCCGCTGCCTCCGCCACCGGCCTGGTTGTCCGAAATGTTCGAGGTGCTGATGGACAGCACGCCGAAACTATAAACTCCACCGGCGCTGTGGCGTGCCTGATTACCCGACACGGAGCAACCGCTCATGGCAAGTGCTCCACCGAAACTATAAACCCCACCACCGCTTTTGTTGGTCCGATTGCCTGAGATGGACGAATCGGTGATCGTCACCGTACCGTAACTGTAGATTCCGCCACCGGAATCGTCCGAAAAACCGCCGGTAATCGAGAGGGCATCGAACACGGCAGTTACATCACTATTGACATAGAACGCCCGGCTCTCCCCCGTGCCGTCGTCGTCGGCATCGGCATCGATCGCCAGATTCGAGGCTCCGGGGCCGGTGATGGTGACGTCGGAAGCGATCAGCAACTCGCCGTTGAGGAGTTCGATTTCGCCGGGAGACGTGTCGAGGCCGAGCGAATCGGCAAAGATGATCTCATCGGCGCCCGGATAGGCCGCGTCGGCAGCCAGGGCCAGTGCGTCGCGGAGCGTCATGTTACCGTCGGTCAGATTGACCGGCCCGTCGGCCAACGAATCCACGGCGATCACCGCCAGCAGTCGCCTGTCTTCGAGCGGTTCAACCCGCAAGGCGCGATGAGCGTGACTCGGCGTGCGGCATTCTGTTGTCGCACATCTCCGTTGACGCGAGTTGGGAAAACGGCTGAACCGGCGCAGGATCGATTTCATTGGAATACCCCGAAGAGAGACCACGCAAGAGAAGATCACCAAGACATATCGCAGAACCGCCCGCCGGGCGACAGACTCCCGTCTGAGGCGATACCGGCACCCTAGAGGTTACATAAAACGCCTGCCGGAGTCAAATCCATAGAAAGTAGGGGTGCATTTGCCAGGGGACAGCAGGCAAAACCAGGACGACACTTCTCCTCACAGTGGGAGGGCGAGCGAACGGCCAACGTTTCCCAACAGATAGGATGCCCACGGAGGGAGAACGTCTCCTGCGGATAGCCCCTGGAACGGTTCAGGCCCCAGTCGGACGGCCAGGTCCGACCTGTCCGCCGCCTTTCCGCACCCGCCCTGCCGCGTCAGAATAGAAACATACCCTACGCCGGCGATGGTAACAACGTAGGTGTGGCATGGGCAAGAGGTACACGCAGGCCGGGTATTCAGGTCCGAAATTATCACTCCCATGTGACGACCCTGTTCTGACAAGGGGAAGGCAACACCAGCGGCGACGTTCACGACGAGTCGCCAATGGGCGAGGCGGAGTCCTAAATGGCCTTGCGTGATTCCCCGAGGAAATTCTGGCAGGGGGATGAAGGAACGCGATGGGCCGGGTCTGACAGGGTTCGTGGGCGAAGCATGTGCGGAAATGGAGCGCGGGGCAAGCCCACGCGGCTATCGTGGGTGGTGGTTTGTCCGTGACGAGAGGAACCGAGCGCGGGGCAAGCCCACGCGGCTATCTTCAGAGCGACTGTCTTCTCCGCGAATCACGCAAGGCCATTTAGAGCATCACCGTCGATGCCATTCGCCTTCTCTATCAACGTCAGCAACTCGTGGGTCACTTTGTCAGTTGCTCGGAGTGGGTTGCCTTCAACGCTGACAAGATACTTGACTACGTGGAGCTTCTCCGCCTCTGTCGGCTTGTTCCAGACACCCTTAGTCGTTCTTGTACGTGCCATCCGACAAGAGTCGGTTGTGGTCGCCTACAACATAACCGGGATTTGTACGATTGCCGTTGAGATCGTACGAGTACGGCTTTTTGTGCAGTAGCAATCTCCCCGGCTATTCTGTATGGTTAACGGCGTAGAGTGGCACACCACGTCTTCGCAATCGAGCAGGGCCGCCGGTTCCAAACGCCGGGGACGTCAAGAGTTGACCCCGTTATGAGAGGCATGCATTATGACAGTCCGGTATTCGTTGCCTGTATCCTTGGCTTTGATTCTGTTGTCTGGTTCTCTTCGGTCCTCCTGCGGTGAAGAACCGCTCAAACTGATCTTCATCTCCCCCTGCCGCGACGAGGCTTTCTTCGGACCGGTCAAGAAGGGCATGCAGGATGCCGCCGTCATGCTGGGCGTGGAGTGCTCCTTCACCGGCACGGTGGAAGTCGACGTGAAGGCCCAGGCCGAAATGGTCCGGCGCGCGGTGGCCGACGGCTACGACGGCATCGCCCTGAATATCATCGATTCCGAGGCTTTCGATGAGGTCGTGCGCGAGGCCGTCAAGCAGGGCGTGCCGGTTGTGGCCTTCAACGTCGACGACCAGGCGACGGACAACGCCCGTCTCGCCGCGGTCTGCCAGGACTTCTACCAGGCCGGGCGTACCGTGGGCACCGGTGCCGGGCGGTTCATCGCACCTGGGAGCAAGGTCCTGGCCACGCTCCACAACGAGGGTATTTCTGCCCTGGATGACCGGCTCCGGGGGATCCAGGATGCCCTCAAGGAGAAAAACCTTCAGTGGAAGGTGATCGTCAGCGGCAACGAACCGGAGAAGGCCGTCGAGACGCTGGTTGGCGAACTCAATGCCGACCCCGAAATCAAGGCCGTCCTTTGCACGGGGCTGACCGATACGGAAGCCGCCGGCGTGGCCGCCGAGAAACGGTTCCCGGGGCGAGAACTCGTCGTTGCCGGATTCGACCTGACGCCGTCCATACTGGGCATGATCGATCGCGGCATCATCAAGTTCACCATCGACCAGCAGCCCTACACACAGGGCTTTTACCCGGTTGTGCAACTGACACTCTACTGCCGCTACGGGATCCAGCCGACCAGCATGGACGCCGGGGCCGGCGTGGTCAGCCAGAAGGAGGCCGCGCGGGTGATGGAGTTGACAAGCAGGTTGTATCGCTGAGGGCCGGAGATTCGCTGGCAACCGCCAGGCTCGTTTACCGCCAGGTGGATATGTTTGCAGCCGATCTGGACGGAATACCATCGTGTCCCGGGGCACAACGGTGGGTATATGGCCCCAAGATGAGTGGGCCCAATTCGGGTTGCTGTGGCCGAGCCGCAGGGATATACTCGGATTGTGGCCTCACGGATGCCCTTCCCCTATCGTCAGTCAGATAGCGGCCCGACATCATCGGCTCCACAATCTCGCCTCGTCAGCCCTTTGTTTCGCTCCTGCCGGGTCCCGCTTTGACCGATCCACCGCTCTCCCAGTTCCTTCCTCTTCGCCGCTGGAGCAAGCTCCTGCTGCTTGCCGCCTTGACGGGAATTGCGGCCGGATTGGCCGCATCAGCCATGGAGTGGGGACTCAGTGTGGGAGTGAGCCACCTGGTAGGGCAGGCCGTACCTCACGCATCGGCCGCGGTTTTCGATTTCAATCTGCCGGTTCTTCTCCTGCCCGCGACCGGGGGGCTCCTTTCGGCCGCGATAGTCCTTCTTATCTGTCCCGACGCGGTCGGGCACGGCACCAATGCCATGACCCGGGCCTTTCACCGGGCCCACGGCGTTCTGGGACTCCGTGGTCCGACGTTCAAGGCGATCGCGTCCGTGCTCGTGATTTCGTTCGGCGGCTCGGCCGGGCCGGAAGGCCCCATCGTGGCCTTGGGGGCGGCACTCGGGTCTGCCTGCGGGCGGCTTTTCCGCGTCACTCCCGCCCAGCAGCGCAGCCTGCTTCTTGCCGGGTGTGCCGCGGGCGTGGGGGCCATCTTCCGTTGCCCCTTGGGCGGCGCCCTGTTTGCCGTCAGTATTCCCTACAGCGAACCCGACCAGGAAAGCGAGGCGATTGTTCCGGCCTTCGTGGCCTCGGTGGCGGGCTACTCGGTCTACCTGGCCTTCTGGGGTCACGGAGAATTCCTCCTGGACGGTGCCCAGCAACTCGTCTTCTCCACGCCCCTGGAACTGTTGCCGTTCCTCGTGCTGGGCCCTCTGTGCGGGCTGCTCGCCATTTTTTTCGGCGCCAGCTTCCGGCTGATCGAACATGTCTTCACCCACACGAAACGTCTGCCCCGTTGGGCAGCACCAGTCCTGGGCGGATTGCTGACCGGGGTGGTGGCCTGTTTTCTGCCCCAGGTGATGGACGCTCGCTACGAGTTCCTTCAGGCGGCATTCGACGGCAGGCTTCTCGCCGGTTCTTCGGCGAGCTGGTGGGTATGGGCCGCCTTCTTCGCCGCAGTCGCCCTGGCCAAGTGCCTCGCCACGGGGTTCACTGTCGGCAGCGGGGCCGCCGGAGGAGTCCTCGGTCCCACCCTGGCTATCGGCGGAGCGGCCGGTGCCAGCCTGGGCGCCCTTTGCGAAGCGATGTTTCCCGAAATGTTTCCGGAACTGCTTCGCCAGGCCTTGATACCTGTGGGGATGGGTGGAGTGCTGGCGGCCACGATGCGAGTTCCCCTGGCCGCGGTTGTGATCACCGTGGAGATCACCGGCTGCTACGGCCTGATCGTTCCCACGATGATCGTGTGCATTTCCTCCTACGTCATCGGACGGCGTTGGGGACTGAACGACCAGCAGGTTCGCGGCTGCTCGGAATCGCCCGTCCATGCCGCCGACACGGTCGTCCACCTGCTTGAATCCACCCACGTGGCCAACCTGATCGATCGCGACTGGCCCCAAGTCATTC
>CAYSCH010000389.1:0-8844 GCA_964429355.1 uncultured Planctomycetaceae bacterium
ATAGAACGCAGAGAAGGCGGCGACACCATCGGCCCAGCGACGTCCGAGCATAGTATTGTCGACGGAACCTGTAAGTGTCTCGTTGGCCCCCAACCTGGCAAGGCAATTCGCGGGAATCATGGAGCTGAGAGGGGCATTCTGGTCGTCACCGACGCCCCAACCAACTGCCATGGATCCCTTCACATTGTTGGCGCCCGTGGCCACGCAGACTTCGCCGATGGCTACCGTATTGCTCAACCCGTCCGTGGCATCAGCCATCTTTCTCCACTTTACGTGGCCCGAAAAGATGCCCCGTTTCGATTGGTTTGGCTCGCTATAGTGTTCCGCCCTGTCGCCACCGCAGCCCACATAGCTGTTGTGACCAAGATCCCAACCGCCGGCCGGCGTATCGATGGCGCCGGGGTCCGAGGGACAGATAAAGGCGCTGAGATTGACATACCAAGGTGCAAAAGGATCGCCAAACACACCTTGATAGGGCGGGATATTGCCAGCCGCCTGGATTTGGTCGTACATCGGTTGCTGCTCGATGAACGGGAGAATCCGCGTCAACCAACTGCTTCGAGGCGTGAACGAATTGCAGCGTGCCGGGAACGCCTTGTGCGTGTCGGCGTAGTTGTGCAGGGCCAAGCACAATTGCTTCAGATTGTTCGTACACTGCGATCGCCGAGCCGCCTCGCGAGCCGCTTGAACGGCCGGCAGGAGGAGGGCAATGAGGATGCCAATAATGGCAATCACAACCAGAAGTTCGACCAAGGTGAAGCCTCGTCCCCTTTGAAGAGAAGAGTTTCGCGTGTCGGGGAGTCGCACTCCCGCTCCACAGAATCGTATCATGGCAGGCTCCTTAACAGAAAATGATTGATGGGAAGAATGGCCTGAACGACAACAAACACCACGCCATTATATTACACGCCAGAGCACGCCCCCCACCGTCTTCTGGCCAGACAACAGCGGTCCCTTTGCCGCACCTCCCTTGCGCCCAACAGGTTAGCCGACAATTGCGGGACGACAAGAGAGGGGAACAGCCATCATCTTACAGATAGTAGCTAGGATAGCAACCGAATTATGCCATCATTTTGCGACAGTGTACGTGCCCGGAAGATGGCGTGCCCGGCAAGCCACATCGCGGCAGATGCGGCATTCGGAGAAGTGCCCGAGCAAGCAAGCGGCGCTGCCTCACCGGAGGGGTGCGGGTGCTTGCGTAACTGAAATGCCAATCCTGCAAAGACAGGATGGCAAGGCAAGTTGAGACAAACAAACATTTTGCGACAAAAACGGCACAGGCCATTGAGAAGGAAACGATTTTGGCGTACAACGCCCCACGCGGTTTCAGAGAGGAGGCCCGGCAGACTACTTCTTCAAGTTCTTGGTCAGTTCGAAATCCAGACCCTCTTGCGACTCGGTGATCGTCGCCTTCAACGGAGTCAGATGGGCGGCATTGTACGCTTCGGGCGTAGCCATCTCGTACTTGTCGCGCATGGGGCTATCCGGCACGTGCCGGTCGCCCGTTGGAGTTACGAAACACTCGACACGGCCACGATCGCGATGCGCGACTACCTGGCACCGACGCTGACGGGACTGGATCCGCTCGATATTGCGGCCGCCCACGCCGCCATGGACAAGGGACTTGCGCCGGGTTTCACGACGGGCATGCCCCTGGCCCGGGCTGGACTCGACCTGGCCCTTCACGACCTGGCCGGCAAGCTGACCGGAAAATCGCTGGCCGAGATGTGGAACAAGCCGCAGGGGGGCACAATCTCCTTGAGCTGGACAGTGAACGTGCGCAGTCTCGACGAGACAGAATCGGTCGTTGCGGAGGGGAAGGAACGGGGTTATGAGCATTTCAATATCAAAGTGGCGCCGGATCCGGAGTTCGACGTGGAACTTGCCCGGATGGTCAAGCGGCTTGTGCCCGATGGGTTCCTTTGGGCGGATGGGAACGGCGGTTACGACGTGGAGACGGCGCTGCGGGCGGCTCCGATGCTTGCCGATGCAGGGGTGGATGTGCTCGAATCGCCGATCCGGCCGAACCGGATCAGCGGTTATCAGAAGTTGAAACGTCAAGGAGCGTTGCCGATCTTGATGGACGAGGGTGTTGTCAGTCCGGTGGAACTAGCCGAGTTCATTCAGCTTGGCATGCTCGACGGAATGGCGATGAAGCCTGCCCGTTGCGGGGGACTTCTCTCAAACAAGGAGCAGATCGAGTTGATTGAAGGGGCAGGCTTGATGTGGCTGGGCAGTGGGCTATGCGATCCGGATATTTCGCTGGCGGCGACATTGGGGCTCTACGGGGCCTATGGCCTGAAGAAGCCGGCCGCACTCAATGGGCCGCAATTCCTTGGGGCCGACGTTCTGGTCGAACCGATGCGAGTCGTGGGGGGCAAGATCCAGGTGCCCAGCGGGCCGGGGCTCGGCGTGGAAGTGGACGAGGAGAAAGTGAAGAAACTGGTGGAGAAGACGGAGTCGGCGTCTTGATGGATTTCCAGAGTCTGGCTACTTCGGCTACGGTGTTGGCCGTCGTGATGGATCTCCAAAGTCTGGCGACTTCAGCTACGGAAGAGTGATATGTTTACAGAAGTGTGATATTCTTCTTGCGACAGGCTTGGCGCATGGGGTCGGGCCAGACACCGCAGGCGACTTCGCCCACATGGGCGGCGCGGAGGAGGAACATGCAGAGGCGGGACTGGCCGATCCCGCCACCCATCGTCTGGGGCAGTTCCCCGGCCAACAATTTGCGGTGGAAGTCGAGCTTGAGGCGTTCTTCCAAGCGGCGAATTCTGAGCTGCTCGCGGAGCGTTTCCGGATTGACGCGGACGCCCATGGAAGAGATTTCGAAGGCCCGTTCGAGGACGGGATTCCAGAGGAGGATGTCGCCGTTCAGGCCGTGGCCGCCGGCCGCGTTGGGGGTGGTCCAGTCGTCGTAGTCCGGCGCCCGCCCGTCGTGGATCGTGCCGTCGGCAAGCTGGCCGCCGATGCCGGTGATAAACACGGCCTTGTGCTCGGCGCAGATCAGGTTCTCTCGCTGCTTCACCTCCACCTCGGGCCAACGCTGCTGGAGTTCTTCCGATGTGATGAAGAAGATCTCTTCCGGCAGCACGGGGCGGATGTGCGAATAGACCGAGGCGATGTGAAACTCGGTGCGGCAGACGCAGTCGTAGATCGTGCGGACCGTGGCGTAGAGCATGTCCAGATTGCGCTCGGCCGGCAGAATCACTTTCTCCCAGTCCCACTGGACGACGTAGATCGAGTGCAATTCGTCGATCACCTCGTCGGGGCGGATGGCATTCATGTCGGTATAGAGCCCCTCGCCGACCGCAAAGCCGTACTCGGCCAGGGCAAGCCGTTTCCATTTGGCGAGCGACTGGACAATCTCGACCTCGGCGCCACCATCCCCCTTGACCGCAAATCGCACCGGCTGCTCGATGCCATTCAGGTCGTCGTTGATTCCCAGCCCGCTGGGGACGGCAACGGGGGCGGTCACTCGAACCAGTCCGAGCGCGGCGGCCAACTGGCGTTCGAAGAAATCTTTGATGTCTTTGATGGCGGTTTCGCGTTGGCGGACGGCGAGCATGGGTTGGTAGGCTTGAGGGAGATTGAGCACGGGGGCACCAGGGGAGTTGTCGGGGGTTCGGGGGCAGTTGTTCAGGGTTCGGGTCGGAAAAAGGTACCCGGAAGAAGGTGACAATCACCTATTGTGCCAGGCAGCGGGCACCCACCGAAGGAAAGGTCCGGCTGTTCCGGCAAGAGTCGGCTGTCACCAGTGGCACTGTCACTTTTTCTTCCGTCACCTTTTCCCTCTTTGAAATCTAGTGGACGGAGGGTTGAGGCTCAAGTAAGCGTAAGTTCAATCGGCTTCAGGAATTGCGAATGACCTCCGCGTGCACTGGCTTGAATTGCCATATGGCGTACTGTATAATGCCATATGGCACAAGCGGAATTCGGTGAGGTTGCTATGGAAAACGTCATTCTGGTCCGGAGTTATCTTGGCGGTGCGGCGGTGATCGGGTCACCGGAGTCGGAGTTGGACTTTGTGCCCATCATCCGAGAGGGATTTCCTGTCTCCGTACTGGCTTCGTTACGTGACCACGCGAAGTTGAGCGAGGAGTTCATCTGCAACTCTTTGAGAATTGCCAAACGGACGGCGGCTCGTCGCAAGAGGGGCGCATCGCGACTCAAGCCGGTCGAATCGGAACTCCTTCTGAGGCTCGCCCGAGTCCTTGCTTCGGCCACGGAAGTGCTTGGATCGGAAGAGAAAGGACGAGAATGGTTGACTTCGGTGAATCGGGCCCTGGGAGGAGTCACACCCATCGATCTTCTTGACACGGGGCTTGGGTTTGAACAGGTCATGGACACACTCACTCGAATCGAGCATGGGGTATATAGCTGATGCGGGTGTGGCGGATCTGCCGGCAGCGGCATGTCGCAAGTGCGCTGAGCGGAATCGGTGCGGAGAAGGTTGGCGGCCGTTGGAACCACAAGGGGTTCCGAATGGTCTACACATCCACGACTCTCTCCCTTGCCTCTCTCGAATTGTTCGTTCATCTCGAGCCGAACCTGATGCCGGGCGATCTTTGCGCCGTCTCGGCGACCGTGCCGGATGACGTATCGACTGAGAGTTTCTCCGTTAAGGTACTTCCTCCGAATTGGCGAGACTATCCGGCTCCGGGCAGGCTGCAGGAACTGGGCACGCAATGGCTTCGCGAGCAACGATCACTCGTCCTGATGGTACCTTCGGCCGTGAATCCGGAGGAATTCAATTTTCTGCTCAATCCGGTTCATCCGGAGATGACAAGGGTCTCACCTATCCAATCCAAGCCGTTTTATTTTGACCCACGGATGTGGAAATAGTCTATTCTGACACCGGTTTGCTGCCTGCCAACTTGGTCACTTCTTCCTCGGTCAACATACCACGGTAGATCTGCAAGTCGTCGATCTCCCCGTGAAAGTTATTGGCGGGGATGTCTTCCCAGCGGTTCCAGGCTCCGATACGGAATCGGTAGAGGTCCAGGGAGATGCCGAGGCCGAGCCAGGCCTGACCGGCGGGGCGGCCATCGACATAGAACCGTGCCTTGCCGCCGATACGAGCGTCGCAGACGAGGGCCAGATGGTGCCAGGCATCGTTGGCGAGCGGAGTCTGGGCGGTCGCGTGGGTCCAGTTCCAATCGCCCGTATTGACCGCCACGTTGGGCCTGCCGTCGCTCAACAGGCTGAAGTGAACGGCGCCCGGCTGGCCTTCGTGGCAGAAGAGGAGGGGATTCCACTGGCGATCGAGGGAGTCGGTCTTCACCCAAAGGGCGATGGAGATTGTCTCGTGGGCGCCGAGACCATCTGATTCAAGGTAGCCGCTGCCGTCGAATCGCTGCCCGCCGCTGTGGTCGTGGCCTTCGCCGCCCAGGGTGCCGACCGCCGTGAGTTCGTGGCCGTGCCCCGAAGCGTCGAGCGAAACGTTGCCCGAAGTGTTGTCGAGGGACCACGAGGCGAGTAGTTCTGCGGGGATCGGGTCGGGACTGACCGGCACGGCAAAGGCAGGCGGGATACCCGAGGCCGATTCTACCGTGGGGGTGGGGCGGAAATCAGCCTGGCCTCGATAACTGAGGTTGCGCCGGCCGTAGTAGGAGCCGTAGTAAGGGGCACCGCAGTCGATCCAGGTGACGAGCTTGATCCATTCCTCGCCGGATAGTTGCCTGTCGTAGTGGCCGTCGCGGAGAAGCTGGACGAGTCTGCTGCGATGGGAGCCGTGTGCGCAGGGCGGGACGGCCTCGGCGTGGTTCATGGCGTGGTCGGCGCCGTTCCATTCGCGGATCGTGTCGACCCAACCGGCCTGCATGAGGTTTTCGTAGGAACGGTTGAAGATGGTCGTCATTTCGCCCCGGAGGTCGGGGGCGGCTTTGGGGTCGTTGCCGTTGTGGCACTCGACGCAGTGCCGGTCGAGGATCGGTTGCACGTCGGTTGTGTAGTCGAGCGGCCGTGGTGCGACCTCGCCGGGTTGGGGGCCGAGTTGGGCGGCAGGGCGCGTGAGGGCGGCAACCGAGCGAGAGAGGGGCGCCTCGGTGCGGTGTTCGTGACAGCCGATGCAGGAACGGGTTTCGCCCGGTTCCAGATTGACGAAGGTTCGCATCCGCTGGACCTGCATGAAGTCTTCGTCGAGGGCCTGGAGGAACAAGTTCTTGCCGGCGGGAACCTCCAGGCAGGCCGAACCGTCAGGCTCAACCGGCACGATGCCGCGCAGGACGGCGATCCAGATATGGGCGTTGTGGCTGACGGCCAGGTGCCCGCCAAAACCATCGGCGCTGCGATCCTGGCCGCGGAGCGGATCGATCTCAGCGGCCCAGGGCTTGGCAATCTGCTCCATAACGCGGAGATACTTGACCGTGCCCGGCTCAACGCCGTCGAGGCCGCGGTAGACATTGCTGACGAAGAGGGTGGCCGTCTCGGGCCGATCCTTCTGCCGCGGTTCCTGGCGGGGGAGCTCTGGCGGGGTCTTTCTCGGCCGCAGGAGCATCGGCTGCCAGCAGGAGATCTCCGGATCGTGATAGATGGGCACTCGATTGCCGAACGTGTCGAGGAGGTAGATGCCGTAGGCCGCCTGGTCGTTGTAGCGACGGTCGGGATTGCAGGCGACGAGGAAGAACTTGTCGGAGAGGGGATAGGGGTCGGCATAGAAGGGTCCGAAGATATCCTCGCGCCAGACGCCGTTACGCCGCTGATAGAGCCCGCGCAGCCCGCGAGTCTCCACGTCGGGCGTGAGGCTGGTCATTCCGCCGGGGGTGCGTTTGCTCTTGCCGGGATCGAGCAGGAGCACCTGTCCGATACCCATGGGTTCGTGGTTGCAGCCGATGCAAATGGCCCTTCCGGGCGTGCCGGGCAGTTGCCTCGCCTGCCAGAAGACGCCCGGGTTGGTAATATTGTCGCCGTAGAACTCCTCGCTTCCGGAGCCGTCGGGGCGCATCGTCCAGAGGGGCTGAATGGCGGCAATGCCTTTGTAGATGTACTCCCAGCGGTTGTAGAGGATACGGCCGTCCTCCATCACGGTGGGCGTGAACTCGCTCAGGGCACCCTGGGAAAGTGGCCGCAGTCCGGTGCCGTCCTGTTCCATGCGATAGATATTGGTGCAGGCCAGGTAGTGGTCGGGAGTGCAGAGGACGCCATGCTGCGAACGGGTGGAAGCGAAGCAAAGACCGCCGTCGGGGAGGTAACAGGGGTGAACATCGTCGGTCCAGAAATGGTAACCCAGGAGGCCATAGAAGCTGTCGCCCGTGCTGGTCTTGCCGTAGGTGGCGATGCGATCTTGTTCGTCGTCCGGCGGAAGGGTCACCTGCCGCAGGCCGGTGCCGTCGACGCCGATCTCGTAGATCCGATAGCCTTCGAGCTGGGGACGACGGTATCCGAAGAGGATCCGCCGGGCATCGAAGGAGAGGTCGTAGCGATCGAAGACGCCGCCGGCCAGTTCCGGGGCAATCTGGCGGACCGTGCCGCCGGCAAGCGAAAGCTCGCAGAGATTGCCGCCCCAGCGGCTGATGTGCTGGAAATCGTCGTAGTAGTGCTTGCTGTTGTAGGTGTAGCGTTTGACGAAGAGGATTCTCGTATTCTGGAGAAGTGGATTCTCATCGACGAGGATGCGGTGCTGCAGTCTGGGCATCTCGGCCATCAGGCTGCGTGTGGCCTGGTGGGCTGGGTCGAGATTGGCGGCCTCGGCGGTCAATCGTTGCTCGTACTCGTCCAACTGGCTGTGCCACTTGGCAGCCGGATAGTTGTCGGTACCAGTCCGGTCCAGTTCTTCGACGGCGGCGCGGAGACGGGCCAGATCGGTCTGGAGCTGTGCGAGCGTGGATGCTCGGACGCAGAGATTTAGCCAGCGCCGGTCGGAGGGAGCAGCCTTTTCTAGTTGGAGCTGGTCGAGTTCTTTCTGGATCAGAGTGCCCGGGGGGCCGCAAGCGGGTATCACTTGGAGGAGGAATTGTTGCTCCAATCGGGAGTCCTGGGCGCTGAGCCAGCCCCCGGCAGAGAACCAGTCGGCGTGGACGAGGTCGAGGATCGGATTCTCTGCGGCGGTGAAATCGCGGCGAATCTGCTCCCAGAGCCGGGGCACGGGATCAGGGGTGCTCGAAAAGTAGAACGAGGGCTCGCTGCCGGGTGTGACGCGGACGAGGAGCCGGTTCTCGCCAGCCTGAAGGGGCAAGTCGACGAGAACCTGGTCGACCCGGCTGCCGTCCACTTGGGTGGCACAGCCATAACGGCCGACGTTGAGATGGGTCTCGGCGGAGGCCAGTTTGTGCGGCCCCAACCAGACATCGAGCCGATCGCCGGCGCCGAGGCCGATCGTGAGACGGCAGGCCTGTTGGGCGTGAACCGAGCGTGTCAGGCAAACGGCCTGATCATTGGAGCCACCGAGGAACGGGGCCACTTTGCCATCGGGGAGATCTTTCTGTTCGGTCCAGAGAGGTTGGCCGTTGGGGAGCTTGGCTTCGAGTTGGATGGATGCGGCGGGTTGGACCGATCGCTCGGCCTCGGTCGCGGAAAGGAGCGGCGTGGCCGACCAGGGGCCGAGCTGGACGAGTTTCCGGGCGGCGGGTTGCTCCGAGAGCCAAGTGGTGTACTTAAGGCGGGTTTCCAGGAGGGCCTGCTGGAGCACGGCCGCCCGTTGATACATGGGGGGCGGGGGCTGGTCGTCGGCCTGCGAGTGGAGGATTGGGAGTGTGAGAGATGCGGCAAGCACGACGAGCAGGGCTGATAATCTGGACATGGGAGTGGTCCATTTTCTCCGGATGGCGTTCTGTACTACTAACCTCAACGATCGTGAAGTTTTTCACAAAGATCCGCGACCATCGGGAGCAGGCCATTCCAACC
>CAYSCH010000390.1:0-8842 GCA_964429355.1 uncultured Planctomycetaceae bacterium
GGGACGAACTTACGGCAAAGGCGCGAATTACGGACGAAACCGGCAGCGAATTGGCGGCCGTCACCGCTGCAAGCCCGGGGGACGACGTTGTGGAACTTGCCGGTCGGTTGGCCGAGGCGGTGGCCGGCGCACTTGACGGCGAGTGTCCGGTGACTCCACTTGATCGCGTGGCGGAGGCAAATCGGTTCATGGCAGAGGCGAGTGCGCTCTCGTCGCAACATGCGGTCCAACGATCTTTGTTCGCGGCAGAAGCTGCGTACGCGCTGGATTCGGAAGGCTCGGACCGCCGGAGTTTCTATATTTACCAACTGATCGGATTGGCACACAACGGCACCCCGAGCGTTCCCTCCGGCAGCGTTCCACCCCGCAAGGTCGATTTCGACCGCGATGAATTCCAGCGATCGCTGGGATATGTCCAGCGGGCCGTTGAGCTGATGGCCGAAGAGGCGGATCGTGAGATCCAATCGCGGGAGTGGCCCGCAAGCTTTCGCGCCATTGAGACGCAGCGGCTGACCGACTGGATCCGGAGGGCGGTCCCAACGGTCAAGTTCATGCCCGACGATGTTCGAAGCACCTTTCACGATTTGGTCCGACTGTACTGCGAGTGTCAGTCATCGTACGGTGACAACCTTTTCCGGACTGCCCACACACGCGAGCATTTCCTGCTGGTGAACGGATGGATTGTGAATTACCTTCCCGACCTGCAGCTGATTCAGGCCTACATGGGCGACACAGACCATCACACTTTCGAGGATCTCGTAGCGAGGTGGGTCGAACTGGCAGACAGTTACCCCTTGGAGCATGATGAAGAGCTTCTGGGATCCGTAGTCGGCGTATTGTCTGGGCTATGGATTCGTCACACGAATCATATCATCCAGTGGAGCAACCAGAGCGAACTGCTGCGACCCGGCTACGAACATATGGCATTGGCAAAGAACGCGATTCTCCGGTTCTACGGCCGCATACTGATTCTCAATGTGGAACGGGAAACAAGACAGGTAGTCGATCCCAGCCAACCGATGAGGCTTGGCTTTCCCCAACCCGTCGACGAGAACATGGAACGCAGACTGCGCGATCTGATCACGGAAACTACGCATGAGACAATCCGACCCGATATGCCAGCGGGGGTGAGCAGGATTTGGGAAAATCGTCTTTCTGAACTTGTGAACGATGCCGCCGGGACGCTCCGCCCGGAAGTCCTGCAGGAGGTCGCGCAAGAAGCCGTTGAGAAGCTTTGGGGGGAGGGTTTCTACGGGGATCAATTGCCGTTTACGCTCATGAATCTGCAGCGCCACTCCAAGGACTACGGCGCTGCCGAGAAGACGATTGAGCGTGCGATTGAGGTTCTCGAAAGGCAACCGATCGCGATGACTGCGGAGGAATGCGTATTGGAGGCCAACCGGCTCATCGAACAGCGACGAATTCTCCGCCGGCAAGCCGCGAGACCGATCGCAGACGTGACGCCCTGGGAGTCCGTCGAGACACTCTACGAGTGTGTTTCTCCACAAGCGAAGCCGCCGATTTCCTACCGTGAGAAGCGTATTCGGGCCATCGCCAGGCCGGTTCTTGCGGGGCGTGACATCTACTTTCTCGGGTTGCGCTTCGCTGGTGTTTCGGACGACGCCGACCTTGTTTTGAAGAGAACATCGCTCGACGAGGGGGAAACCGACGAGATCAGCTCCTTAGAGGTTCGTACGCGGCCTGAGAAACCGAAAGGCGATCCGCCGAATGCACCATCGCCCTGCCTCTATGAGTTCGACGGGGTTCGATTCTCCCGTGCCCAGGGGAGTTCGGTGATCGAAGACGCCGTCGTTGCCAATGACTGCTACTATGTTGCCACCCACGGGTGCGGAATCGTCATTTTCCCTCTCGACGGCAGTGCGGCTCGAACGATCGATTCATCCCACGGATTGCCCTCGAATTTCGCCCAACGAATCGTCGTTCGAGAGAGCACGCTCTATGCGTGGCTCGGTTGTAACGCCGGAGGCCCGATCATCGATGCGTACCTCGTTCGGATCGAGCGTCAAGGGAGCGAAATGAAGGTTATCTGTTCGAGCCGACGTTCAACTCCCAACACGATCCTCGACGGCATCCGGCCGGCAAAATGCAGCTTCATGCTGATCGATGAGCCACGAGATCGACTTGTGTTTGGACTGGCGGATTGCGCTATTTATCAGCTCGATTTCAGCAATGACGTCATCACGAAGGTCGTCGACTATGACCCGTCGATCATATTCTATGGAGGACACACGGAAGGTGGGCAATCGGTTCTCCTTGAGGGCTTTCGGATTCTCTGCAGGTTCGACCTGCAGACGGACCAACTCACGCAGGTTTATCGGGACGACATGCGAACGGGAGGATCCGCCCCGATCCTGCTCCGCGGCCGTCATATCTGGACCGCCGGAGCCTTCGGCAGAATCGATCGTGACGCGAGCAGGTTCGAAGCTTTTCCTGAGTTGCGGGATTGGGAGTTCTGGGAGATGGGCCGGGCCGTGGAGATCGATTCCAACCGAATTCTGTTGCACGACTCGCAGTCGCTGTGGCTGGCTACGATGCCAGAAGATCAAGCCCGGTAGCACAGGGACGTAGCTCACTCCGGCATTCCCGCACATGGGATAGGCCAGTAGCGAAGGTCGCTGCGATTCCTGCCCGGCCTGTCACGCGTGAGCCGAGCGTCGCCACCAGTGGTAGTATTTGCCTTCGAGTTCCGCCCGGCTGGGGAAGGGGTAATAGAGGACTTGCTCGTGGCTGCCCACGAAGAACCCTTTGTCGACATAGTGGTAGGGCAGGCAGGGAGTTCGAAGGCGGTCGACGGTCTTGCTTTGTTTGTCCGGCGCCCGCTCCATTTCCAGCAGGCAGTTGCGCAGGTGCGTGTAGTGATCCGGATAGTAGAGGTCTTTGGGCTTTCCGTTTTCCGGATCCATCCCAAGATCGCCGAGGTCGAGGTCCACGAAGCAGATTCGGGGCACGAAGAACGGCCTGGCGGGATCGGTGATGAAACGGCAGAACCGGTCGGGGGAATAACGACTGGCAACGAGCGGATGCACAGGGCACAGTTCCTGGTAGAGATAGTATTTCCCCGAGAAACTTGACGGCAGAGCGCGTTGGGTCAACTCGAGGACCTTTCCCTTCTCCGTCGCCAGCCAGAGACTCTTGAGCCTGTCGAGGGGGACACGTTCCAGGACGCGATAGATGGCCATATAGACGGAGTGCTTGGGGTGTCCGTCCTCGTGGGGCGTGCAATGCTCCCTCGCGTAGTCCAATTGGAACTCGCGGAGATCCCCGTCGAAGTCGAGATCGAAATACATGGCCTGACCATGGCTCGCCTGGTGGGTGCCAATGGCCAGATAGCTGCCGAATTCTTCGGGGGGCAGCATGGATGCCACCAGAGATTCCGGCGTCATCGAAAAGTAGTAGTAGATGGGCATCGTTTCGTCTCCCGCGGCATGAAAGCCGCTTTCGAGTTCCGCCTCTCCCGCGCGGTCTCAATTCGACCAGCCTGGAGCAGTTTCACGGAGACGAATCGCGAGGAGAAGTTTGCCTCCACGGAGCGGTCCTGACGACGTTGGCTTCAGGGTAGACCTTCTTGGACAATTGGACAACCCCCCCGCCTCAACGTAATGAACAGATGTGGATATTCTGGCAGATTCAAGGCATGGCCTCGCGTTGCCGCCCGAATAATCCGGGAGACGGCAAGAAGACCTCTGAATCGGCGTCAAACGGTCTTGCCTGTCACCAAGGGAGCAGGCGCGGCGGCTTTTGCCCGCACGTTTTTACCATCTCTGATCGCCTTCAACAAATCGATTGGCTCGGCGAGGCGGGGGAAGACGCACGGGCCCCCCTCTTGCGGCTATAACACTGCGGATGGATTGTACGGCCGTGTCCAATGCCTAGAATGAGCTAGCATACGGCTCGGTGTTTCGTCCCCCGAGCAACCCCTGACGACTGGATCGAGGAGTCGATCCGTGAAATCGAAGAAAGGGGGAGGCTCATGAGTACATATCTTTACCCGGCTATCTACGGCGCAGCGGACTGGATGCCGTTGGAGGCGATCGAAGACGGTCGACCGGCTCCCTCCCGAGAACTTTCCGTACCATTTCATGCGCCACGGGTTCTACGTGGACAATCGGTAACGGCTTCTCTGCTGTCGGCTGGCCTCCCGCACGGAGCTGGAAGGCAAGTACGACTACTGGCGGCGGCGGTCAGCGTACCATTTATGGGGTTTCAGGTAAGTAATGCCGGGAGGGCGACCAGCGGGAGCCCGGAATTTGTGGTACTCGGGGGTGAATCATCACGGCTTTGCATTTCTGAACACCAATAGCCGCCCGGACGAGCGTCGGACGGGGAGCGTGAGTCATGATGGATCAACTTGAACCGCAGCCGCACGAAGGAGCTGCGCTCGACACGCTCGTCGAGACCGAGCGACGTCTTGAAGGGCGACTGGCCCAGGCACATGCCGATGCCCAGGCGAGGATTCAACTGGCTTGCGGCGCCGCCCAAATTCGCTTGGTTTCGGCAAGGCAGGTGATTGCCGAGCAGGCGGCTGCGCGGCTGGAGGATCGCAAGCGTCAACTCGACGTCCAACTTGCCGGCGAGACCTGCGATCTCGAAGACCGCATCACCGGTGTCGTGGCGACGTTGGAGCCGTTGAAGCGGCAACTCTGCCAGCGCATGCTGGCGAAGGTGCTGGGAACATGATCATCCACATGTGCAAGCTGCAACTGGTGACGCTGGACGGGCAATTCGATTGTCTGCTGGAAGGGCTCCAGAGCCTCCGCCATCTGCATTTGGAAGCGGTGCCGCTTGGCGAGCCGAGTTCGAACGGCCGGCTCCACCGCATGCAACTCACGGTCGCAGACCATGCGCGCCGCCAGGTTCTGGCCGAAACGCGGCGAAACGTGGAAGAGCTTCAGGTGCTGCTTGGTTCGCTGGCGGAACCTGCCGAGGAGGAGCGGGAGTCGTGGAAGTCGCGGTCGCCGGAAGAACTTCGCGACGCAGCGGCCGAGATACTGCATCACGTCCGCTCGAACCGGCGGCGCCGCCGCAACCTGGAGCAGGACCGGCGGATCCTCGAGCGGTATATGCGCGTCGGCCACCCGGTCCGCCGCATCGATCCGTTGGAGGAGCGTGCCGACGTGCTGCTGTTCACATTCCCAAGTGAAGAGCGGATGGTCGCGAGGGCGCTCGCGCAGCGTCTCCGCGCGTTGGCGATGGAGCCGCTGCGGCTCCGTTTCTTCACAGTAACAGGCCGTCGCGCGGCGGCGGTCGTGTGCCCTGCGGAACGGGCGGAAGAGGTCCGCGACGCCGCTTGGCGGTGCGGGACGCTGGAATTCAAGCTGCCCTTGGCCTACCGCGCGGAACGGCTTACCGAGAGCCTCCGCCGCGTCCAGGCCGACCTGGACGGCATGCCGCAGCGGCTTGCGGAACTGGACTGCGAACTCGACCGCCTGCGGAGCCAAGCCGGGCATTATGCCGCGGCGCTTGACCACTTCTGCGCGGACGAGGTTGAGCGGCTGGAGGTCAAGAGCCGATTCCTCGAAGGGACGCTGCTCCGCGTCCTCCACGCCTTCGTGCCCGTAGATCGCAGGGATGAAGTGATCCGCCGGGCCTTCGAGCTGACGAGCGGCCGGCTGAGCGTCGAGGACCTGCCGCTTGGCCCGCGTTTGGAGGAGGTGCCGGTCGTGCTCAGCAATCCGGCGTTCGCCAGGCCGTTCGAGATTCTGCTGAGGGTCTTCCCGCCGCCGACGTACGGGACGATCGATCCGACCGTGATCAACGCGGTCGGCGTGCCCCTGTTTTTTGGACTGATCGTAGGCGACGTCGCCTATGGGCTGATCATCCTGGCGGCCGCGATCTGGTTGCGGCATCGTTACCGCCAGCGCGAGGCGATCCGCGCGGCCGGGACCATAGCGATGTACTGTGCGGCAAGCGCGGTGTTCTTCGGCCTGCTCTACGGTGAGCTGTTCGGCGGGCTGGGAACATACCTCGGCCTTCGGCCCGTGCTCCACCGTGAAGATCCGCAACAGCTTGTCCTGCTGTTGAAACTGGTCGTGTGCCTAGGTGCCGCGCACGTGGCGATGGGGCTGCTCCTGGGCGTGTTCAGCGCCCGCCGCATCCTGGATCGCCACGCGTTCTGGGAACGTCTGGGGCAGCTCCTCTGCCTGGCCGGTTTGCTGTTGGCGGCCGCGGGCGTGACGGGCGTCGGGCACGGCTCGCTGGCGGGCGCCGCAGGGCTCTTTTTGGCCGGCGTCGTGGTCCTGTTGCGCGGCGCGGGGCTGGTGGGACTGATCGAGGTCTTCAGCCTGATCAGCAACATTCTATCCTACTCGCGTCTGATGGCATTGGGAGTGGCCTCCGTGGTTTTGGCAATGGTCGCCAACCGGCTGTTCGCGGAACTCAACTACGGGCTTGTCGGCCTGATGGCAGCGTCGGTGCTCCACGCAATGAACGTGCTGATCACCATGTTCAGCCCCACGATTCACACGCTGCGACTCCATTACGTCGAGTTCTTCACGAAGTTCTACCGGCCCGGCGGGAGAACGTTCACTCCCTTCGGCAGCCGTGTCGAATCTTAATGAGAGGAGGACGGTCATGGTAGCCTGGCTCAGAAGAGACGCGTTGAGAGTCAATTTGGCCGCGCTACTCCTGCTGCTCGGTGCGTTCGGCAGCGTGGCGGCAGCGGCGGAGCGGGGCGATGAGCCGAAGGAGGACGCGGCCGCCGGCACAACGTGGGAGGACGCCGCGAAGATGTTCGCCGCGGCCCTTGCCATCGGCATCACCGCGATGGCGACGGCCATCACGCAGTGCCGCATCGGCTCGGCCGGCGTCGGGGCGCTGGCCGAGAACCCGAAGCTGTTTGGCAACATCCTGATCTTCCTGGTGATCCCGGAGACGATGGTGATCCTCGGCTTCGTGATCGCCGCGCTGATGCTGTTCTGAGAGCCGACGCCATGGCCGAGCAGCCGCTCATCGTAGCGATGGAGGAGGAGATCGCGGCGCGGGTCGCCGAGATCGACCGACAGGCCGACGCGGCGATCCGCGAGGCGGAGGCGGATGTGGACCGCCTGCTCGCCGAAGCGGAAGAGCGTGAAACGGCCCGCGTGGAACAGCGGTTCCGTGATTACGCGCGGCAGCAGCGGGCGCGCCGTGAAAACGAGCGGCGTGCGCGGATCGCGAATCTCCAGTTCGAGGTGGCCCAAGAGGTCTTGGAGGAACTGGCCCGCGCGGTTGGGACGGTTCGCGACCGCGAGGACTACGCGGCGGTCTGGTCGCGGCTTCTGGACGAGGCGATGCAGGTCTACGGCGAGGAACGCGACGACGCGCCCGTGTTGCGGGTTGCGCCCGTTGACTGTCCGCTGGCGGATCGGTGCCGGGACCGCGTGGCCGCCGTCGAGCCCGATGCCGCGGTGGATGCCGGCCTCGAACTCGTCAGCCGCGACAGCCGACTCCGGGTGAGGAACACGCTGCTCTCTCGGATCCATAGGGGCCGCGAAGAATTCCTGAAGATGATTTCCGACGCACTGGAACAGCGTATTTCGTTGGGAGACGGACCATGATCGAGCGTGCTTTCATCATGGGTGCGGAGAGACGGCCGAGGGCCACCGCAACGTGGCTCTGTGCCCGTGTCTGGGCAAGGATGCCGCGGGTGTTCGCGCCGTGCGACCTCGAACGGCTGCGGAGCACCGGCGACCTGCCGGGGCTGTTCCATTCGCTTCTGGACACCGAATACGCTCCGCATGTGAAGGAAGCGGTGCTGGATGTAGCCGACTTGGAGGAGCTGGATCGCGGGCTGGCCGCCACTCTGGCCGCACGAGTGGAACAGGTTCGCCAGTGGGTCGAGGACAGCGTGCCGCAGTACGCGTACCTGGTCGTCGGCGAGTGGGACTGCCATCATTTGCGGACGCTGGCCCGGCACCTCGTGGGCAAGTCGGACCGAGCGGCGGCGAACAAGGCCTACGTGCCCATCGGCGCGTGGACTCCGGCGCGATACAACGATGCATTGGCGGCCGAGAGGATGCCGGATCTGCTGCGGAAGGTCGAGCGGGTGATGCCGGAGGTGGCCGAAGAGATGCGGGACTTCCTCGGCGAACCGCGCGAGCACGAACCGAGTCTCCGCGAGATAGAGGTGCTTCTCGACGAACTTCATCTCCGGCGGATGCTGGCCTGTGCCCGCGTTGCCGTGGATCGCACCGATGCCCGCCTGCTTTGCGAGCTGATCGCCTTGGAGGCCGATCTGTCGAATCTGCGAACGGCCCTGCGTCTGCTTGGCCGGCATTTGCCCGCGACGGAGGCCCGCTCGCTGTGGCTCGCGCACGGCTTGCTCAGCGAGGAGCAGTTCCTCGTCCTGATGGCCTGCGACGAGATCGAGCAGCTCTATCGGTTGTTGCCGCGCGGGCCGCTGGCTACGGCGGTCGAACGGGGCACGCTGGCGTTCGTCAGCCAGGGCCGCGCGTCGGTGTTCGAACGTTGTTTCGACACGGAACGGTTGCGGCTGAGGCGGCGACTGGCCCGGTTGCACCGCGTGTCTGTGGCCGTGCCGCTGTTGTATCTCGCACGGGCAAGGAATGAATTGGCCAATATGCGGATGATTGCTCGCGGAATCCGGTACGGTCTGCCGGCGGGAAGAGTCCAGGAGAACCTCGTCGATGGCTGAGATACTGGTGATCGCGCCGAGGGAACTCGCCGCCGGCTTCCGGCTGGCCGGCGTGGTCGTGGTGCCGGTTCGCAGCGCGGCCGAGGCCAGCGAGCAGGTCCAGGAAGCCCGCTTGCGCGGCGACGTGAAGCTCGTGTTTGTGCCCGAGCACATCCTGCCCGAACTCGGCCCAGGGGAGTACCAGCGGCT
>CAYSCH010000391.1:0-8807 GCA_964429355.1 uncultured Planctomycetaceae bacterium
GGCAGGGGACAGGGGGCAGGGGACAGGGGGCAGGGGACAGGGGGCAGGGGACAGGAGACAGGGGACAGGAGACAGGGGACAGGAGACAGGGGACAGGAGACAGGGGACAGGAGACAGGGGGCAGGAGACGGGAACAGAAAACGGAGTTCTTGTCAGCCAGCGCGGTTTTTGAGCGCGGGGATGCGAGAGAAGATCTTTGCCTGAGGTGCACTGGGATGAGACGATCTGGGATCCTTCTGGGGTGTGCAAGCCTGGTCGTGGCAAGCGCCGGGGTTCTGGCGGCCGCTGCGGCGGACAGCCCCGGCATTCCACCGGCCGCGATGAAGCACTGGACGGCTGACAACGGCAACGGAACCTACTCCAACCCCCTGTTCTACGAGGAGTTCGAGGACCCGGACGTCATCCGCGTCGGCGACGATTACTATCTCGCGGGCACGACGATGCACATGAACCCCGCGGTGCAGTTGATGCGTTCCAAGGATCTCGTGAACTGGGAACTCGCCGGCTACTGCATGGAGCGCCTGGATTTTGGCCCGGCTTTCCGGCTGGAAGGCGGAAACATCTATGGGCGAGGGATTTGGGCGCCCTCGATCCGCTACCATGAAGGCATGTTCTATGTGTTTTCGAACGTGGACGGTGCGGGGCTTCAGGTTTTCCGCTCCAGGTTGATCGAGGGACCCTGGGAGCGGAACCAGTTGCCTGGACGGCACGACCTGTCGGTGCTGTTCGACGACGACGGCAAGGTCTACATCATCTCCGGGAACCACAGTCCCTATCCGATCGAAGAGCTCTCTGCCGACCTCAGGTCTTTCGTGTCTGATGCCCCGAAGCGCTATTTGAGTGCGAGGATGGGGGAAGGCCATCATCTGTACAAGATCAACGGCCGATACGTGGATGTCTCTGCGATTCCGGGCGGTGCGGTGGACCAGATGGTTGCGGTCGCGGACTCAATCGACGGCCCCTGGAGGGTTACACGCATGGTAGAAGGCGAATCGCTCGGCGTGACATCGGCAGCGCCGGCGCGGGCGGGCGCGGACGACCGTGGGCTTTGGTTGCACCAGGGGGGCATCGTCGACACGCCCTCGGGCGAGTGGTGGAGCATCATCATGTCGGACCATGGCAGCGCGGGGCGGATGGTTTCGCTGGTGCCGGTCACATGGGAGGACGGACTGCCGCTCATCGGTCTGGCGGGCAACTTGCGCAAGGCCCCCAACACCTGGATCAAGCCCGACACGGGTCACAGGCAGGAGCCGAAGCCGGCCTTCCTTCACGACGACGACTTCGAGGGGGGCAAGTTCAATCCGCATTGGCAGTGGAACCACGTGCCCGACGACAGCAAGTGGTCGCTGAGCGAGAAGCCGGGCGTGCTGCGTCTCTATTCGCTGCCGGCCGCCGATTTCTACTCGGCCCGCAACAGCCTATGCCAGCGGCCGCCCGGTCCCGAGTCGATCATGACGGTCGAGATGGACACGTCGGGCATGGTTGCGGGAGACACGACGGGGCTGGCACTGTTGAGTTCGCCCTATGCTTGGATCGGGGTGGTGAAATCGGCCGAGGGGGCAACGCTGCAGATGGTCAGCAGCCCGAGTCGCGGCAGCCGATTCGGGTCCCGGCGGCCCGGTCCGACGGGGTTGGGCGAGCCGGTGGTCAGCCCGACCGTCCCGGCCGAGCATCTCTGGCTGCGAGTGGAGTGCAACTTCGACAATGACCAAGCCGTTTTCAGTTGGAGCGCCGATGGCAAGGAGTTCACGCCCCTTGGCGATTTCTTCACGATGACGTTTCAGTTGACGACGTTCCAGGGCGTACGTCCCGCGTTGTTTCACTACAACACGTCGGGGCGACCGGGCGGCTATGTGGATTTCGACAACTACAGGGTCGAGGAGCCCCGTGCGCGAGGCATCGAGCGGGAGATTCCGCTGGGCAAGACGATTGTGCTGACCAGCGGCGCCGACGGCAGCGTGGTGGCCGCCGACCTCGAAGCGTCGAGGTTGGTCAATCTGCCGGCCGGCGAGGACATCCCGTCCAGCGCGAAGTTCCAAGTCATTGACCTGGGTTTGGGACGTGTGGCATTGAAGACCGAGGATGGAGAGTATGTTTCGGTGGCCGGCCCCGAGAGGGTCGTCCTCAAGAGTCTCGGCGACGCGAAGCCGGGCGACGGGGAGTCCTTCCAGTGGATCAACCTGATGCGTGGCGACACGATGCTGATGGAGCTGACGAATCACCGCTATCTGGAGGTGAAGCCCAACAGGGCGGGGCCAGTGACCGCCACGGCCACGGGTCCCGACCCGGCTCGCAAGGGGGGCGCGTGTTTTCGATGGAAGGTCTGTCCGTAGCGAGGCATCTGCCATGACCAGAACAGTCATTTCCTTGTGCATGTTCCTTGGATTTGCCGCGGCGGCGGGCTTTGCGGCGGAGGGGAATCGCGGTTACGTTCCGAAGCCGGTTCCGGTGCGATCGGACCTGGATATTGCGGCTTTCTATTATCCCGGCACGGACCAGATGGCGGAATGGGACATGGTGGAGACGACCCTTCCAAAGATCAAGCCGCTTCTGGGCTGGTATGACGAGGGGAATCCGGAAGTGATCGACTGGCAGATCAAATGGGCAGTCGAGCACGGGATCGGCACGTTGTTTGTCGATTGGTACTGGGACCGCGGCGAGCGGCGTCTGGAGCATTGGGTGCAGGGATTCTATCAGGCAAAGTACCGCTCGTACCTGAAATGGGCCGTCATGTGGGCAAACCACAATGCACCGGGGGCGCACTCGTCGGAGGACATCGTCTCAGTCACGCGATTCTGGATCGATCACTATTTCAGGACGCCGGAATACTACCGGATCGAGGACAAGCCGGTCGTGCTGATCTGGATGTCGGAGAACCTGGACAACGATTTCATCGTCGAAGCCGCGGCGAAAGGCGAAACGCTCGCAAAGGGGGAGGGGGCTAAACGAGCGCTGTCGCTGAGCAATCAGGTTGCCCGGGACGCGGGCCTGGAGGGGATTTACTTCATCGAAATGTTCAAACGTCCGTACACGCGGGAGAACGTGCAGAAGTCGAAGGACGAGGGGTTCCGGGAAACCACCACCTACAACTACAGCCATCTCGCCTGGTGGCGCAGCAAAGACAAGGAGACGAAGGGGACCAAGGAGCAGTTCTCGTACGAATGCGTCGAGGAGACGGTTGCGCAGAGCTGGAAGGAGCAGGCGGATGCGGGCGTGCTCCCGTTCATTCCGATCGTTCCGACGGGCTGGAATGATCAGCCGCGGTCGTTTCAGAAGGCCACCGTGATCTACGACCGGACGCCGGAGCTGTTTCGCTCGATTTGCGAGCAGGCCCGCGATTTCTGCCGCAAGCAGGGGATCAAGAGGGTCGTTCTTGCCCCGCTCAATGAATGGCAGGAGGGGAGTTATGTGGAGCCGAATGAGGAGTACGGGTTCGCCATGTACGACGCGGTCCGCGACGTCTTCTGCAAGAGGCCCGCAGAGGGCTGGCCCGCAAACGTCACGCCGAAGGAGCTTGGTCTGGGGCCTTACGATTACCCTCCGATGGTCCATCCCGCCCGAACGGCGTGGGACTTCGACGGTTCGACGGAAGGATGGTACCGCCAGCCGTACGGCGCGGCGGTGCTCCGCGTGCGCGATGGCTGCCTGCACCTGGTCACGACGCGGGACGACCGGACTGCAATGCGCATTAAGATCGCCCCCTTTCCCGCCTCAGAATACAGCTCCTTCATCGTCCGGATGAGGGTCTGTTCTGCAGATGCCGAGGGTAGCGAGGCCACGAAACTCTATTGGGGAACAGACCGGAGCCCGTTGGTCCAGGATCTTGTTCTGCAGGAGGACAAGACCGCCACCCTTCCTATCAAGGCGGACGGCGCGTTCCACGAATACGTGTTTTCTGTGAGAGATTCGGCAAACTGGAAAGACCAAGTCGTCGAGCTCTGGTTCGATCCGATCAACCGCAAGAACGCAGTGGTGGATATCGACTGGATGAAGTTTTCGGAGTGAACTGACCGGAATGGCGATTGCGGCAGTGACACACCGGATGCGGTTTTTCAGGCACTGCCAACGAGTAGGCAGTGGTACACGGGACGTGGTTTGTTTTGGGTCGAACTACTGGGTGGCGAGTTACTGGCAGGTTCACCTCTCGGGCCAAAGGGCCTTCGACAGTCGGACCAGTTGGGAGTGGCTGTCGTCGGGGATGTGGCCGTTGGCGACGTCAATGGGGACGTTGATCGTGATGGCTCCGCCGATTTTCTTGATATCACGGACGAACTGGAAGAGTTCCTTATCGGTGTAGTGGCAGAACTGGTTGGGGATAGCAGGATTGAACGTCAGGTCGATGGGCAAGAGGCAGTGCCACTGGACGCCGTCGATGGTCGGCCCGTCGGGCATGTAGAACCGGGCCTCCTGGTCGCGTTTTCGCAATTTCCGGTCCGGGGTGACGATGACCTCGCAGCCGGGCACTAGAAAGTCGCGGCGGATCTGGCCGTCTTCGAGAAGGTGGATTTCGCCGGCGTGGTAATCTTCGAGCCGGCAAACGGGATTGATCGGACCACCGGTACAGAACTCGGCGCCGCTGAAGGCCACGGCCGCATCGGGGTTACCGGCCCTGGCGGCGGCCAGGTAGTCTGTCCAGTACTGGTCGGGGTGGGGGCTGCAGCTATCGAACCACCAGCCGTGATGGAGCTTGCCGAACTTGAGCGAGTATTGCCGCAGGAACTCGAGGTAGTCGTTGGTGTATTCAGGGGTGGGGCCGTTTGGATAGATCTCTGAGAAGGGGGGGCAACAGCATTGTTCCGAGGGGAAGTACAGGATCAACCGTTTGCCGAGCGGTTCGAGCCGTTGGGCGATTTCCAGGGCCAGATCGCGGCGGGGTGTACGGCCAGGCAATTTGGCGTCGAGGCAGGGATTGGGGCTGCACAAATAGCCGGTATTCTGGCCGAGGGTGAAGATCAGCCAGTCAGCGCCGGTTTGCTGGAACTGGGCAGTGAAATGATCGATATCGAACTGATCGACAACACGATTGAGATCCGCGGTTCTGGCCTCGGGGGTATCGCCTTGCGGGGAGACGAGGTAATGGGTCATGATGCCGAAAGTGCCCCGTGGCATCCAGGCGGCTCGCGAGGACGCAGCCCCTTCGGGTTCCGCCCCAAGCACCTGCCACCCCGGGACGAGGCCCACGAGTCCGAGCAATAGAACCCAAAACGCGGTGCCGTGAAACGATCGTTGGTGCATGGCAGTTTCCTTGGGTGGAAAGAGAGGAGCAAAGTGGTTTGCACTCAGTTTATAGTGGGGATCGAGGCGGGATGCAACGTGCCGTGGCAAGGGGAAAGCGAGGGTGGGGCAAGCCCGCGAGGCGATCTTCTAGCCCGAACAGGGGGAAATGGGGGATCTTCTGGTTGCAGGGCTTCCCCTGCTCGGGATAGACTCATGCCAGGTCAGAACCTCAAACCTGGGGGATTGGTCCGATGAGAATCCATCTTCAAGAGATCAGGAGTGACGGGAAAGTACCACAGAAGTTCGTGTATTTGTCGGATGGAACACAACCGCATCCGCGAATCTACCAAGTCGATCATTACGCGGATGTTGTGTCGGACAGCAACCTGCTCGAGGCGGTTGCGGTGTCGAAGCCGAAATTCGAGGAGATTCGCAAGGCGTACAAGAAGATCCTGGCCGAGAACGGCAACCAACTCAGCAAGGAGCATCGGCGCGAGATCGAGAATCTCGCCTACGAGGAGCACTTCGTTCCGGAGCATGCAGGTATGCTCTTGTTCTATCATCCGCAGAAGAACGAACTGCGCGGCAGGGAAATCCATCCTCCCGACGTTCGCTGAAAAGGCTTTCGGGATTCCCGGAAGAGATGACTCCTGTGCGTATCGAGACGAGGGCAGCCGGCCGCACGCGATCGAGTTGCAGGAACGGGTGCTCTGCCCGGACGACGGGCTGTTACCAGGCGATGGCGAACTGGCAGTCAGCGTGTATCAGGATGCAGGCCGCATCGTGTGGCGGTTGGGCAAGTTGGCTCAGAAGGTATAGCCTTCAGGCAGATAGAGCAGGCGCCCACAGGCCAGGCAGGTGACCGGTTTGCCCATCATTAGTTCGTTGATGCGGTTGAGGGGCAGTTGCCGGTTGCAGCCGCTGCAATAGTGGCCTTCGACGAGGGCGAGGGCGTCTTCGCCCCGACTGCGAACCAGCCGATTGTAGAACTCCTTGAATTCTGTCGGCAGGCCGCGTTCGACTTCTTTCATCTCGGCCTGGAGCCGTTCGACGTCGGCCAGAATGCCCGGCTCCTCCTTGGCGATCGTGGTCTTGGCCTTTTCGGCGTCGTCCTTGCTCTTGGCCAGGGCCTGTTCGGCAGCCGCGACGGTGCTGGCCGCCTGATCGACCTTTTCCATTCCTTCGAGGATTTCGTCGGCAAGCACACTGTTGGCCATGGTGTCGGCAGCAATCTGATCCTTCAGGGCCTGGTACTCGCGATTGTCGGCAGCCTGGATGAGTTGGATTTCCCGTTTCTTGACGGCTGCCTCATTCGTGTTGAGCTGCAACTGTTTTCTGTCGACGAACACGCGAAGTTTCTGATGTTCGGCCTTTGCATCTTCGTGGGCTTTTTGAAGCTTGGCAACGGAAGCTTTGTGGGCGTTGATCAATCGCGGGCCACGGGCGAGCCGATTCTTCAGATCGTTGAGCTGGCGATGAATCCGATGAAGTGTCCGCAGGGCTTCAGTAATTTCGTTGGTGTGCGATAGCATTTTGTGTCAACTCACTTGCGTCATGAAACGGGATTGTGCGTGTCGGTCGGGCTGTTCCGGACTGCCGCTGCGTCCGACTCTGGCTGTGTCTGATGCACTCATTTTACCGAAGCCAGGCATAGCCTGACCTACGTCTGCGACAGATCGTTTGGGGCAACAAAAAAAGCCGCCGGCTGTTTGGCCGGCGGCTGGACGGTTCGCGTCAGCCCGCAACTCGCTCGATGAATCCTTCGAGCTGTTTGCTGCGGACGGGATGCTGAAGTTTTCGCACAGCTTTTGCCTCAATCTGCCGCACGCGTTCGCGTGTGACCTTGAAGATCCGGCCGACCTCCTCCAAGGTGTAGGTATAGCCGTCACCCAGGCCGTAGCGCAGCCGAATGATCTCCCTCTCCCGGTAGGTGAGGGTTTTGAGCAGGCTTTCGATCTTCTCGCGAAGCAGCTCATTGCTGGCGGATCGCTCGGGGCGGGCGGTGGCGTCATCTTCGATAAATTCGCCGAAGCTGCTATCCTCGCTTTCGCCCACCGGACGGTCGAGGCTGACCGGCTGGCGGCCGATGTTCAAGACTCGCTTGGTCTCTTCGAGCGAAAGATCTGCAGCTCGGGCCGTTTCTTCTGTTGTCGGTTCTCGGCCGAGTTCTTGCAAGAGCCTCTTCGAGGTATTTTTCAGTTTACTCAGGACATCGATCATGTGCACGGGAATTCGGATGGTACGGGCCTGATCGGCAATCGCCCGGGTGATCGCCTGGCGGATCCACCAGGTGGCGTAGGTAGAGAACTTGTATCCCCGGCGGTATTCGTACTTGTCGACTGCCCGCATCAGGCCGGTGTTTCCCTCCTGGATGAGGTCCAGGAAGCTCAGCCCCCGATTGCGGTACTTCTTGGCGATCGAAACGACCAGGCGCAGGTTACCGCTGGAGAGCTGCCGTTTGGTGGCTTCGTAGTCCTGGTGGTGGCGGTGCATCTGCTGGCACCGGTCGCGGAGTCCCTTTGGTCCCTGCTGGGTGAGGGTCATCAGGTCGCGAAGTTCGCGACGGAGATTAGCCCGTTGTTCCCGGGTGGCCGGCGTGTCGATCAGCAGGCGGAGCCGCTGGCGGATCTCTTCCATCCGGGCAGCGACCTCGTCCATCTGCCGCATCATGGCCTGGACCCGGCGTGTGCGCAGGCTCAACTCCTCGAGGAGAACGAGGGTTTTTCGTCTGGAGCGGATGAATCGTTTCCGAGCCGCCGCACGCTCTTCCGGTTCCGCCCCCTTGCGGATCAGGAGCCGGAAATCCTGGCGGCTGAGGGCAAGGAGATGGTCCAGGGTCCGCAGATTGTGGGGCATGCGGGCCTGGATCTGCTCCTTGGTGAGGCGTTCGGTGAGCGAAACCTTGATGGTGCGATCGAAGGGGAGGACGGCCTTGTGGACCTTGGTCAGGATGCTGAAAGCGTTGCTTGCGCCCAAATGGCATCCCAGCACGGTGCGGCGGAACCGCTTTCGCGTCATTTCGATCTTCTTGGCCAGCGAGATCTCTTCCTCCCTCGTCAGAAGGGGAATCTCGGCCATCTGTCCAAGGTAGAGTCGGATTGGATCATTACTCCACCGGGGTGAATCGGCGGGATCGACGGGCTTGATATCGTCGTCGACGGGCACCTCGCCTTCGCCCAAGGGGAGGTGATCGGATTCGTCGGGCCGCGAGTGATCCGCTTTGGGGTCGTAGAACCCCCCCTCCGGCGGTTCTGTGACCAATTCAATCCCACGTTCATCGAGAAGAAACAAGAGATTGTCGAGCTTGTCGGGATCGACTTCGTCATCCGGTAAGACCCGAGTGACTTCGTCGTAGGTGAGATAGCCTTGCGACTTGCCCTTGGCGACCAATTCACGCATGTCCTTGTCGAGCTGGTCCACCCTATACTCCTTCCACGCCTTCAATGGCGCGCTGGATCCATCACTTGGAGATCGCCAAGAGCCGTTATGCCGCTTGCGGGGGCAGCCGGCTGCGCGATCAGCCCGAAACAGGGCCCTCACCCATCCGTGGGTTTGGAAATGCCGTGCCGGGCTCGCTGTTTGTTGAGCAT
>CAYSCH010000392.1:0-2942 GCA_964429355.1 uncultured Planctomycetaceae bacterium
CCTGGCCTCGGGCGCGGACGCGATTGGGAAAGACCTCGCTGATGAAGACCCAGATCACGGCCCCCTGGC
This sequence comes from uncultured Planctomycetaceae bacterium, assembly GCA_964429355.1. Lineage (GTDB taxonomy): Bacteria > Planctomycetota > Planctomycetia > Pirellulales > Thermoguttaceae > JAAYAY01. Next base: position 70 of record CAYSCH010000392.1, read on the forward strand.
CGAAAGCGTGGGAGGCGATGAACACCAGGAGGCTGACCAGCACGACCGAGCCTCCGCCGGCGGCCGCCTCGATCGCTCTGTCGGCCGAGTTCTGCAAGACGGCAATGGTGGACGGGTCGGCCATGGCTTCCCGCGCGTGATCGAGGGCCTGGACGGCATCGGCGGAGGCACGAAACTCGGTGCTGTAGGTATAAAATGCCCAGGCAGTCACTCCGAGGCTGAGGATGTAACCGATCGAGCCGACGAGCATGAGCCTCTTGCGCCCGAAGTGATCGATCACTGCGAGGGCGGCCATTGTGAACAGCAGATTCGTTCCGCCGACGGCCACGGTTTGCAGCAAGGCTGAATCGGCACCCGCGCCGGCCATCTTGAAGATATGGGGCGCGTAGTACATGAGCGCATTGATCCCCGAGAGCTGGTTGAATGCCGCGATCGCCAGGGCCAACAGGATCGGTACGCGATAGGCCCGGCAGAAGAAGGGCTCGTCGAGGCTGTGATGGGTCAGGTCGAGGGACGCCTCGATGTCGCGAATTTCCTCGTCGACGGAGACTCCGTCGATTCCCAATCGGCCGAGGACGGTGCGAGCTTCGTCGGTTCGCCCTCGCATGAGCAGCCAGCGAGGGCTCTGCGGCGTGAGGAACAGGAGGAAGAAGAAAGCGGCTGCGGGAATCGCTTCGACTCCGAACATCCACCGCCATTCGACCTCACCCAGGTTCAGACTGGCGATCACGAAGTTGGAGAAGAAGGCGAGGAGGATGCCGAAGACGATATTGAACTGGGTGATCGCCACGAGCCGCCCGCGGAGGCGAGTGGGCGAGATTTCGGCGATATACATGGGAGAGACGACGGACGCCCCACCGACGCCGAGTCCGCCGAGAAAGCGGAAGAAGGCAAAGGAGTACCAGTCCCAGGGGAGGGCCGAGCCCACGGCCGAGATGAAGTAGAGGACGGCGATCACGATGAGCATGGTGCGGCGGCCGTAGCGATCGGCAGGTCGTCCCACGACGATCGACCCGATGATCGTGCCGATCAAGGCCGTGGCCACGGTGAAACCCAGCCACCACGAGTCGAGGTGATAGACTTTTTCGAGCCAATCGGTCGTTCCCGAAATGACGGCCGTATCGAACCCGAAGAGGAGGCCTCCGAGGGCCGCAATGAGTGTGCTGCCAAATAGATACGCCTTATTGCCCATCAGGTTGCCTCGCAAGAGAAATCAGCCGGCCGGGTTTGGTTTCGCTATCGTAGAGCCCCGGGGGGCGGATTTCAACCGAGCAGGCCGGCTTCTGCAAAACTCCCGGAGAGCCCAATAGGTCCTCCACTTCTTCCAACAAACAGTTGCTGGCCCGAAAACCCGCATCTCGCCCGTCTCACAGGCCCTTACCCACCCCACAATAGTTGGGGCATGGCCCTGCCTTCCGCTACGGCCGGTCTCATTTGACGGTACGCGCCTCCTCAAGACTCTTCGCGAAGGCATTCCCCTCGGCCTGACGGCCCCAACCATTACCCTTCCTACAACCGTGCGCGATCGTGTTAGGGTGAAGTAGTCGAGTGTCCGAAACCCGCAATTTTCAGATTCGTCCGGCCCCCTTCGTCTCTCTCCCCGTCAGGTGACCTATGTTTCTTGAGAGTCTGCTGTCTAGAGCGGATCTTGATGCGGGGCAGGGCCAGATGCGAAGCAGGTTCCCAGACGGGGTGCCTCCGTCGGCTCGTTCCTGACCACCGGTCGCCGAGCCGGGGAGCAGGCTTCGGGCGCTCACGATTCAACGAGAAGCCATGGAATCGCTTTCTCCGGTGAACCCGGCGAGGAGAGAAATGAAGTCAGGATTGCATAAGACCTTCCAGTACCTGAAAAAAACCGAGAACGAGGCGGCGGTCGAGGTGTTGATTGAGTGCCTGGACTCCAAGTCGGATGCGGTGCGTTGGGAAGCGATGCGGGCATTGCTGGAGCGGATCAGCCTGGTCGGGCATCGGGCTGTCCTTGCCCGGCTTTCCCAATTCAATCAAGCCGACCTGGACGTTGTCGCCGAACGTCCCGACCGCATGGCTCGCGCCATTGCCGATACCCTCAATACGGCCGACTCGGCCGCCTGCACGAAAGCTCTTGACGCGGTTCTCACGTTTCGGCTCTACGAAGTCATGCCCACCTTGACGTCCGTGCTCAAGACTCCCGACCATCCTCTTTTCCCGTCCGCAACGCGAATTATCGACGAGTTGACCGACGCCTTCTACCTGGAACTCAGCGGCCAGAATCGTTCCGACTCGCGCCGCGATTATGACACCATCCGCAGCCGCCTGACGACCTCTCTTGAAGAAGCCATTGGCTGCTACAGCGTGCACCAGAGTGAGGAAGTCCTGGAAGCGTACCTGACTCTCGCGAAACCGCAGAATGTCATCCTCCGTCGCATCCTGCAGCAGCCCGACGAGACGGTGCACGCTCCGATGGTCGAGGTTATGAAGACCAGCCAGAGAGGCGGTGTCGTGCGGCTCCTCCTGAGTTTCCTCGAAGACCCGCAGATGCCCGGTGCGGCCAGAAACGTCTTGGCCACCCGTGAAGACGTCAAGTTCCTGGAGCACCTCGGCTCCTACGTCGGCTCCAAGCCCACCAAGATCGTGCTCGAATCCCTCGCAACCTTCAAGAACATCAGTTGGGCCCAACCCCGACATCCCGTCTTCGAGCAACTTGACGATACGGCGCAGGAAAACCTCATAACAGTCCTCACCCATTCGGCGGTCAAACGTGCAGATCTCCTGGATACGCTCGGATATCTGCTGCTCCATGGCAAACCGGGAGGAAGACGTGCCGCGGCCATGGCCTTCGAATCGTTTCACGATCCCAAGGCGGTGCCGTTCATTCGAGAGGCCCTGGGCGACAA
>CAYSCH010000392.1:2952-8723 GCA_964429355.1 uncultured Planctomycetaceae bacterium
GAAGTGCTTGCCGCACTCGTCCCGCAGCTTCGCCCCCGAAAGGTTCCGGGCGCCATGTCGATGATGATGCAGATGGTCGACACCCCCCACATAGGCCTCCGCTCCGCCCTGGGCAAGGCCATGCCGGAGTTCACCTTCCGACAATTCATCAACAACTTCGACTCGATGCCCGAAGAGTTGTTGCCGACGACCGGTCACCTCGTGCGGAAGATTGATCTCAGGGCCAAGAAAGAACTGATCGCGGAACTTGAGGGACTTTCGCCCGTTCGTCGTCGCAAAGCCGTCCAGGCGGCCGCTGCCATGGGTATGGTTCGGACCCTCGAACAACAGATCATTGCACGGCTCTCGGACGACGACCACATGGTTCGCATTGCCGCCGCCAAGGTGTTGGCCGGGTGCGACACGATGCCGAGTTGGGAAGCTCTCCGCGACGCGCTCCTCGACAAGAGCGTGATTGTTCAAGAAGCGGCCGAGGCAAGCTTGATGCGGATCACTCAGTCTCTGTCTCAAGTCCGAACCGATGAAGGGCTCTTTGTCTCAGACAGCGCGTCGCAGGAGGTGCTCCGATGACCGAGTGGTTGATCGATCTATCCGTGAACTCTCCGGGCTCCATCCCCGCATCCGGCCTGCTTGCCTCGGCAAGTACTCAGGCTGATTCGGGCCAGATGATCATCGCAGTTCTCAGCGCAGCAGGGATCATCGCGGCAATCGTGGGAGGACTGGCTTTCGCCTCACACGCCCGTAACCGCCATCGTACGAACAGCCATTCCGGTCTCTTCGGCGGCCTTTGTCAGCACCACAATCTGGATCGCGGCAGCCGAAACCTGCTCATGGCGCTCGGTCAGGCCCATCGAGTCCGCTACGCCGCCCGGGTGTTTCTAGACCCCAGTCTCTTCGAGCCCAAGCATCTCCCCCCTTCTCTGCGATCGCGCACGGACGAGATTCTCGCCCTCCGAGAACAACTGTTTCTGGGCGCCGAAGAACCGGACTCCCCCCCGCAATGTAGGGGGTAGTTCATCGTTGCAGCCCGGCTCTCCTTTCGGACGCCGGATTCACGACTGCAAACGGCCGGTCCGCCACAAAGGGCGTTTCTCCGGCGTCTTCCCTCGGTTCTCACGGTTTGACCCGGATAGATGCCCGCCGAGGCTGTTACATTTTCCTGGCAAAAATTTCGCTGGCAGTTGAACCATCGATCGTGGCGAAACGTAGCAGCGAGGGCAGTAGCATCTGAAATTGGCTGAGCTATAATGTGTGGTTTAACCACTCCGGACGCGGGGCCTCCCCGTCCTTTGCCCACCCCTGTGTTTCTTCACAATGCGGAGCAGCCGTGATGAGTGACCAGCAAGGTCTTGCCATGATCGAGGCCCAAGGGCTTACGAAATACTATGGCAGTTTTGCTGCCATCGAGAATGTGACCTTCACCGTTCGCCAGGGAGAGGTTGTCGCGTTCCTGGGCCCAAATGGGGCCGGCAAGAGCACGACGATGAAGCTTTTGACGGGCTATCTCTCGGCATCCCGCGGAACTGCCAGGATCGCCGGCCACGATATGTCGACCGACCGTATCCAGGGCTCGACGCGGCTTGGGTACCTTCCGGAAAATGGCCCGCTCTATCTCGACATGACGCCCCGCGGCCTTCTCTCCTTCTTCGCCGAGGCCCGCGGCTACAGCACTGCCGAGGCCCGCGAGCGAATCGACCGGGTCGTCCAGCTCTGTGCCTTGGGCAGTGTGATCGGAAAACCTATCGGCAAGCTCTCACGTGGATATCGCCAGCGGGTCGGCATGGCCCAGGTGCTCCTTCACGAGCCCGACGTCCTCATTCTCGATGAGCCCACCGCCGGCCTCGATCCCAACCAGATCCACGACGTCCGCGAGACCATCCGCAGGCTCGGCGAGAGCAAAACGGTGCTCCTTTCCACTCATATTCTCCAGGAAGTCGACGCCATGGCCGATCGAGTGCTCTTCATCAATGAAGGCAAGTTGCTGTTCGACGGCTCCATCCAGGAATTCGCCGCCGGCAAGCCGACCTTGGACGAGCGATTCCGCGAGCTGACGGGCGCCGGCATCTGAGCCGATCCGACGGCTCAACCCTTGCCTGCAATTCGTACTCCGTTGCCCACCAAACCCCTTCCCCTTTCCTTTGATCTCGAAAGACATAAGTCAGGCAGTATCCATGAACACAAAGGTCTTGCTTGCCGTCTTCAAGCGGAATTTTCTGGCCTACTTCACGAGCCCGACGGGTTACGTCTTCATTTGCGCGTTCGTGTTGCTCAGCTCGGTGGCAGCCTTCCTGCCCGACGAGTTCTTCAACCGAAACCTCGTGAACCTCGATCAACTGAACCTGGCGTTCCCGTTTATCATGCTGGTCTTCGTGCCCACCATTACCATGGGCATCTGGGCGGAAGAGCGGCGTCAGGGAACCGATGAATTGCTGCTGACCATCCCCGCCAGTGATCTGGACGTCGTCGTCGGAAAGTACCTCGCCGCCGTCGCAATCTACACCGTCTCACTCGGATTCTCGATGATCTGCAGCCTGGTTGTGCTCAAGACCTTGGGCAATCCGGATATGGGGCTGTTTCTGGCCACCTACATCGGTTACTGGATGGTGGGGCTGGCCATGCTTGCGGTGGGCATGGTGGCTTCGTTCGTCACGCCAAACCTTACGATTGCCTATATCCTGGGAGCCCTGTTCAACGCTCCGCTGGTCCTGCTCATTCAGGCCGATACGATCCTACCCGAAACTCTGGGAGTGTTTCTGAAGAACTGGAGCATTGGCGAACAGCTCAACGAATTCGGCCGGGGTATCCTGAGCGTTTCTCACTTGTTCTATTTTGTCACACTGGTGGTCGTCATGCTCTACCTCAGCATGGTGTTCATCAGCGCGCGGCATTGGCGTGCTGGGGCTTCCAGTGCCTCCCATTTCGTTCTCTACGCGGTCCAGATCGTCGCACTGCTGCTGATCGGGCTGAACCTCTGCATTCTACTGGCCCGTTACGATGTGCGAGCCGACGTGACCAGCGAGCAACTCAGTTCCCTCGCCCCCGAGACGGTCAACCTGCTGCGAAACCTGAAATCGGAACATCCGATCCAGATCGAGGCCTTCATCAGTCCCGAAGTTCCCGAAACCTACGTGCAGACACGACTCGACATCCTCAACCGGCTACGAGAGATGAAAGCCAGGGCGGGAAGTAAAGTGATCCTGCGGATCGTCCCGACCAGCCAGTTTTCCGAGGAAGCGGCCCGGGCCCAGCAGCGCTATGGCATCGAGCCTCGCCGGGTTTACACAGAGAAACGGGGACGATACACGGACGACCATATCTTTCTGGGCGTCGCCTTCACCAGCGGCCTGGAGAAGGTGATTCTTCCGTTCATCGATCGTGGCATTCCCGTCGAATACGAATTGGCTCGTTCCCTGGCCACCGTCACCCAGCAGAAGCGCAGAAAGATCGGCATTCTCAAGACCGACGCCGGACTGTTCGGTCAGATGAACATGCAAACGATGGGCATGGGCTCGAGTCCCAATTGGCCGATCATCGACGAACTGGAAAAGCAGTACGAAGTGGTGGAAGTCGATCCGGCGGCCCCGATCGAGGAACGCTACGACGTGCTTCTGGCTGTACAGCCGTCTTCGCTGACTCCGGAGGCCATGGAGAACTTCCTGGCAGCGATTCGTACCGGTCAGCCGACGGCCGTATTTGAGGACCCCTTCCCCCTCTTTGCCGGAAACGTCCCCGGTACGACCGCTCCGAAGCGCCCGCCGGGAGGCCCCCAGGCAATGATGATGGGACAGCGTCCGGAGCCCAAGGGCGACATTATGCCTTTGTGGAACCTGTTGGGTGTCGATTTTGGCGCGGACAACGTCATTTGGCAGGACTACAACCCCTATCCCAAATTGGCTGAGATCTTCAAGGAATTCGTCTTCGTTGACCGCGGAGAGGACAAGGGGGCCAAACCCTTCAGCGAAACCGATCCGGTCAGTTCCGGGTTACAGCAGCTCCTTTTCGTATTCCCCGGTTCCATCTCCGGCCTGAACGCGTCCGACATGACCTTCACTCCGCTCGTCGAAACCGGCCAGAAGACTGGAACGGTCGACGTGCAGCAGATTGCCCCTATGGCAATGTTCGGCATGATGCAAATCAGCGACGAACGCAAACAGATTCCGACGGGCCGACAGTATGTGATGGCGGCGAGAATCCAAGGGGAACTGGCCGCCGAACCGAAACCAGCGGAGGAACCCGAAAAAGACGCCGAAAAGGCGGCCGACAAAGACGCCAAAGAAGGTGCCGACTCGGATCAGCCGGAAACAACGAAGATCAACGTGATCCTGGTCGCCGATATCGACATGCTGCACCGCGCATTCTTCTCCCTTCGCGAGCAGGGTGATAACCCCGAGGCCGGGCTCGATCTGCGTTTTGACAACGTTACCTTCGTGCTCAACGTGCTCGACTCGCTGGCCGGCGATGACCGTTTCGTCGAAATCCGCAAACGCCGTCCCGTGCACCGCACTCTCACGGCGATCGAACGAGCCACGGAAGACTCCCGCAAGAAGACGGCGGATGAAGCGAAGCGTCTCCAGGACGAGTTCGACGATTTCGTCAAGAGCGAACAGAAGAAACTGGACGACAAGATGAAGGCCCTCGAGGAGCGGATGAAGAAGGAGAACATCGGTTCCCAGGATGTGCTCATGCAGGTTGCCATGGCGCAGCAGGCAGGACAGAAGCGGCTCGATGCCGAGAAGGAGCGTCTCAAGGCGAAGATGGACCGGGAGAAGAACCGCATCGACACCACCATGAACTTGGAAATCGAGCGGGTTCAGGATACTTACAAGCTCTGGGCCGTTCTTTTGCCGCCGATCCTGCCGCTGTTGATTGCCGTTTTCGTGTTCATCTCACGGCGGACCCAGGAGAAGGAAGGGGTCGCCCGCTCCCGCCTGCGATAGCTATCCGGCGGCTGCAGTCATGCGACCACTCACGTCGCATGGTTTCAATACAAAAGAAGAGTTTACCAAATCACGTCGCGCTAATTCGGTACAAAGAACTCCCCAACGATCGGGTTTCGGTTGAGCGAGGAGCGAGATACAATATGAACGAATCCAAACGAACTGGTGTATTTGTTGCGATTGCCGTGGTGCTTTCGGCAATTACCTTTCTCACCATGCCGTCGACCGGGCAGTTGTCGCCGGCCAGCATGGTGGGTAAGCCCCTCTTTCCCGAGTTCCAGGATCCGTTGACGGCCACCAGCCTGGAAGTCGTCAAGTTCGAGAAGGAAACGGCAACCGCCAGCACCTTCAAGGTCGCCAAGGTCGGCGATTCATGGGTGATTCCCTCCCACAGCAATTATCCTGCCGATGCCAAAGACCAGTTGGCCGACGTCGCCGCCGAATGGATCGGCCTGGAAGTGCTGGGCGTGGCGACTGATCCCGGCGAATCGGGAATCCAAAGCGACGACATCCGCGGGCTGCACAAGCTCTACGGCGTGGTGGATCCCGTTGGCGAAGACACCAGCGACGTCGACGGCGTCGGCACGCGAGTCGTCATGCGCGACAAGAGCGATGGGGAACTCGTCCGCTTGATCGTGGGTAAAGAGGTCGAAGGGCAGGCGGGGCTACGCTACGTTCGCCTCGTTGGACAGGACCCGGTTTACACGGTCAAGGCAGACACGAGCAAGCTTTCAACGAAGTTTCAGGACTGGATCGAAGACGACCTGCTCAAGCTCAGCAGTTGGGATATCCGCAAGGTCGACATCGAGGACTATTCGATCGACATTCTCCAGC
>CAYSCH010000393.1:0-8715 GCA_964429355.1 uncultured Planctomycetaceae bacterium
CGACGCCGTGGAGATCAGCAGCGCCCAAGTGCTGGGCGAAATGCAGAAGAACCTCGAGCAGCGGGAGAAGATTCTCCAGGAACGTAAGGCGATCGCGGCCGAAATGGCCGCATCGCGGGGACAGCTCGAGCGACTTCTGATCACTCTCTCGGACGTGATCACCCCGCTGGTTATGCTCGCGACCGCCATCTGGGTTGGTCTATTGGCCCTGGCAAATGTGCGCGAGCGGCGGACCGAGATTGGCGTGCTACGGGCGCTGGGCAAGGGAACAGGAACCATTGTGACCCTGTTTCTGGGCAAGGCCGTACTACTTGGACTGGTCGGCGGATTGATCGGATTTGGACTGGGCACGATCCTTGGACAGGTCTTGGGCGAGTCGGCATTGCAGGTGGGAGCCGATCAGTTTTCGCCACGGCTGGACATCTTCCTCTATGCGATGGTCGGCGCGCCGCTGCTGGCAGCGCTGGCCAGCTATCTGCCCACCATGGCCGCCGTGATTCAGGATCCGGCGATCGTTCTGCGGGAACCGTAGGGCCCGGGTCCTGCACTTAACCTGTGTCACGTCAACAGGTTCTGACGGAAGAAACTGCACTTTCGTCGCCAGGAGTGTTGTGGGATACTGCTTCGACGACGTCGTTTGTTGGGCTGTCGCTTTGGAGACGGTTATGGAACGGAATCGGAAGCCGTTGCGGATCTTTTTCAGTGTGGGTGAACCAAGTGGCGATATCCACGGGGCGAATCTGATCCGGCAACTCAAGGCCCGGCAACCAGACATCGAGTGCGTGGGATACGGTGGCCCGAAGATGGCGGAGGCCGGTTGCGATCTGCACACGGACCTGACGGCCCTGGCGGTCATGTGGCTGTTTCGGGTGCTTGTGAATCTGCACAAATTCTGGGGTCTGGTGAGCCGTGCGGACCGTTATTTTCGCCATCATCGCCCCGATGCTGTGGTTCTGATCGACTATCCCGGGTTCAACTGGTGGATCGCCCGTCGCGCAAAGGTCCACGGCGTGCCAGTCTTTTACTACACGCCGCCGCAGATCTGGGCGTGGGCACAGTGGCGAATCAAGAAGATGCGGCGTCTCGTGGACCACATCCTCGCCGCGCTGCCCTTCGAGGCTGAGTGGTTCCAGTCGAAAGGGTGCAACGCGACATTCATCGGGCATCCCTACTTCGACGAAGTGGAACGTCTGCCTCTCGACGCAGCCTTTCTGGAACAGTTGCGCCGCCGGCCGGGGCCGCTGGTGACGATTTTGCCGGGTTCCCGGACCCAGGAAGTCGAAAAGAACCTGGCTGCATTTCTCGATGCGGCCGACAAAGTGCGCCAGCAGGTACCGGAAGTGCGATTTGCCGTGTCGCCGTTCCGCGAGAAGCATGCCGAGCGGGTGCGGAAGATGCTCACCGAGCGGGGATTCGAAGCGGAGGTTCACGTGGGAAAGACGCCGGAGCTGATCCACCTGGCCGTTTGTTGCATGGCGGTTTACGGGTCGGTTTCGCTGGAATTGCTGTACCACACCAAGCCGACGGTGATTCAGTACAAGGTCACGCCGCTGGAGTTCTTCGTGCAGAAGTTCTTCCGAAAGGTGAAGTACATCACGCTGGTCAATCTGCTCACAACGGACGAGTTGTTTCCTGAAGACGTGACCCCCTTCGATCCGTCGCAGCCCGGCGCGGACCGCGTTCTGTTTCCCGAATACTTGACCTGCCAGGACAAGTCGGCCCAGGTGGCAGCCCAAATCGTCCAGTGGCTCACAGACGACGAAGCCCGTCGCCGACGGGTGGCAGAACTGGCGGACTTGCGGGCTGAGGTGGGACACGGCGGGGCGGCCTCCCATGCCGCCAACTACATTCTTGAAGCCTTGCGGCGTCGCGAAACACCTCCCGCAAGGCCGCACTTTCTTGGCAATCGCCTGCCGGAGCCGGAATCGGGTCGGCAAACCGCCTGAGCCGCTCCGAAGCCGGAGCGGAGGCAAGAACACTGTGCGGTCTCCCCTCGTTTGAGTCTGCTGCTGTGTGCGCGATATGTACCAGAAGCGTCGAAAAACCACCCGGATGATGCTACAATGATTGTTTTGTTCCCTTTGGACATCATCCCGGAGTCGGCTTCGTGCTACTTGGTGAACCACCCCGCTCGGGCGGCGATTTGAGCTTTCAGCTATTTGGTATCCCCGTCCGGGTTCATCCGTTCTTCTGGTTGATCGCGGTGATGCTCGGACTGGGACCTGACACGCAAGCCGCTGACCTTCTCGTCTGGGTGGTCGCAGTTTTTGTGTCGGTCCTGATCCATGAGATGGGTCATGCCCTGGTCATGCGAGCCTATGGGATCTGGCCGTGGATCACGCTCTACAGTTTCGGGGGCCTCGCCTCCTACAATCCAGCAGAGGCCAGTCGCGTCGGTCCCTTCGGCCAAGTGTTGATTTCATTCGCTGGGCCTGGATCGCAATTTCTTTTCGTGGCAGTACTTGCGGCGATTCTGATGGCCTCGGGGCATGGCGTGACGGTGGTCACCGCCGGAATGCTGCCGCTGGTCTTGCCGGCCGATACGGTGGTCTCGTGGGGCCTCACAAGTCTCCTCTTCAACCTCATGTATATCAGCATCGCCTGGGGTGTGCTGAACCTGATTCCGGTCTATCCGCTCGACGGAGGTCAGATCGCCCGCGAGGTCTTCGTGGCGATCAGCCCTCGCCGCGGCATCTCCATGTCGCTGGTTCTGTCGATCGTTGCGGGAGGTTGCATGTCGCTTCTGGCGTTATCGCAAAAGAACTTCTTTCTCGGACTCATGTTTGGTGTGCTCGCCTATGGCAGTTATACAACGCTTCAGGCGTACAACAATCAGCGCGGTTGGTAAGAGATCTCGCAACGCGTTTTCTCATCTGAGAATTCTTTAAGAAAACTCGGGGGAACGTGCCGATAAGGAATGGCAATGTCTTGCGAGGCGACTGGTGTTTTCTCGCGAGGTGGAGCCGGGTGATGGATTTCGGCTCCAATCCAACCCAAGGCTCTGAGACGGAGACAAGACGATGGCAAAGAAGAAGGCAGCCAAGAAAGCAGCGGTGAAGAAGGTCGCCACGAAGAAAGCGCCCAAGAAGGCCGTGAAGAAAGCCCCCGCCAAGAAGAAAGCCGCAACAAAGAAGGCTGCGAACAAGAAGTGTTGCTGCTGCTGACGCAACCTCTTGAGCGGGCCCAACCGCCCGACATAGCGACACGACGAACAGAGCCGTGGGACCGAGGCTGTCCGACGGCTCTTTTTGTTTCACTGGGCAGCAGGGTGGGTGAGCCAAAGCGAGCTACCGCTCCCGTCGGTCGCGAGTCTGGTGAAACACTCACGATCTCTGAGGTTAGTGGCACAGAAGACTACTGCCCGCTGGACTCAGCCCCGGCGGTTCGAACGCCTGCTACTTGAGAATCGAGAGCGACGGCATCGGCGGCTTCTCTCGACGCTCCGAAACGATGTTTCTGACCAGGGTCGTGCAGATATTCTCCAGATAGGGAGCGACCAGGTCGTCGTTGAAACAGGAACTCATCGTTCCTTGATCCCCGCGGACCCGGATCTGCATGTTGATCGGCACCTCGCCGAGGAAGGGGACGTTCAACTGTCCGGCCCTTGCCTTGGCACCTCCGGAGCCGAAGATTTCGTGCCGGCTGTCGCAATGGGGGCAGATGAAGTGGCTCATGTTCTCGACCATACCGAGTACCTTGATGTTCACCTTGCGGAACATGGAGATCGCCTTGGTGGCGTCCAGGAGTGCCACATCCTGAGGTGTGCAGACGACGACGGCGCCGGTCAGCGGCAGGAGTTGCGACAGGGTGATGGCGATATCGCCCGTTCCCGGCGGCATGTCGATGATCAGGTAGTCGAGTTCTCCCCAATTCGTGTCGCGGAGAAACTGAGTGATCGCTCCGTGGAGCATGGGACCGCGCCAGATCACGGCCTCTTCAGCCGGCACCAGCAGGCCCATGGAAAGAACCTCCACGCCGCCAACGTCAACCGGCTGGATCTTCTGGCCGACCATACCGGGACGCTCGCTCGCTCCGACCAAATGGGGAATACTGGGACCGTAGACGTCGGCGTCCATCAGCCCGACCTTCGCTCCCGCACGCGCCAAGCCAATCGCGATCGCAGCGGCGATCGTACTTTTCCCCACGCCACCCTTTCCCGACCCGACGGCAACGACCGCCTTGGCGGTGAGCCCGACCTCGCCGAGTTTCTGTGGGGGACGGTGGTGCTCAGCCAAGTCCACATCGACCTGCCCAAGCTGCGGGAGGCGGTTGCGGATGTGTTCGATCAGGTCTGCCCGGGTCTGTTTCCACAAAGGAGCCGAGAAGGTCGTCAGGGCGAGAGTGAAGGCGACTTGATCGCCATCGAGTTCCAGGTTGTGCACCTGCTGGAGGGTGACGATACCGCGCCCGGCTTCGGGATCGGTGAATTCGTCGAGGACCTGCTCAATCGCCTTCCGGGTCAACGGACCTTCTGTCACTTTCTTTGCTCCTCTGGGAATCATCTGTTCGGCCACGGTAATTCGTCCCAGATACGCTGCTCTGGGGAACGTGACGGTTCAGGCACCTGTTCAAAATGGAGTCGGATGATGTCAAGGATCGGGTCGAGTTCCCGCGGCGACGTGCTCAACCACACAATCCCGGTTTCCAGTATCTGCCAGCGGACCGACTCGGCGATCGGATCGGCAACCGCCAGAATCCGCACGGCGGGGAACTCGCGACGGAGTCCGATCACTAGGTGACTGAACTCGGCGATCACGGAGGGAGCCAACTGGGCGACCAGGATGGAGGCCGGGCTCCCGCTGAGCATTTCGCGGCAGACGTCGAAGGTTCGCGACTCGTACACCCTCAACCCGCCCGGCGCCAAAAGGCGGCGCAAATGGCGAGCCCAGGATCCATCCTTTTCCCACACGATCAAACGGGCCGGTTCTACCCGGTTGGGTTGGCTCGCATCGCCACTGTCGAGTGTCTTATTCATGGTAGGTAGGGAGTTCGCCGTTGGCAAGGCCTTGTTGTCGCGAGGCCGATTTCAAACCGCTCCTTAATCCACGTCGGGGCTGTCTGTCTCCTCGTCGATCAGGCCAAGCTGCAGCAGGCGGCGATAGAGTCGCGGACGATTCAAGCCGAGCATCGCCGCCGCCTTCGTTTTGTTGCCTTTGGCCTGGGCCATGGCTCGTTCGATCAGCTCGCGTTCGATCTTTGCCAGGTACTCATCGATCTGGATCGATCGTTCTTTTCGTCGAGGTCTGGCGGCCGCATCCAGGGCCAGACGTATCTTCTCCGGAATGTCGTTCAGCCGGATCTCGGGCCCCTCGGCGCGACCATGGGCTTCGGCGATCGCGGAGGCAAGTTCATCCACGTTGCCCGGCCAGCGGTAGGCCGTCAGCACGTCGAGAGTCTCCGATGCCACGCCGCCAATCTGTTTCCCTCCCTCGGCATTGATTTCCTCGACAAACATCTGGGTCAGCAAGGGCAGGTCTTCGATGCGATCGGCAAGAGGGACCAACTCGATCTCGAGCGTGCTGAGCCCGAGGGCCAACTTCTTGTCGTATTCCCTCGCCTTGGCCAACTCGACCAGCGAGCGAGCGGACGTTGCCATGATCCGCAAGGGAAAAGGACGTTCGAGAAAGATCCGGCCCAGTTCGACCTGGGCGTCAAGATTGATCGTATCAGCCCGGTTGAGTAGCAGCGTGTTGCGGCCGGCTCGCTCGCTGCCGGAGTCCTGAGCCGCCAGGGCGATGGCAGTGGAACGCACGAGGTCGCCGCCGAGAACGGCACAATCCAATGGCACGATCGTTCCCGCCTGACGGGCATCTATGCCGAAATGAATCGATCTGGCCAAACGCTCTTTTCCGCACCCACTTGGGCCGATGATCACCACGCTCGATCGCGTGCCCGCAGCCAATGCCGCCTGGGATCGAGCACGGCGGATCGCCGCGCTCGATCCCGCAAGTCGATCAAGGGAGTATTCCGTTGCCTGTCTCTGGTGGAATTGTCGTAGCATCTCATGCAGCTTCTCGGACTCGCTCGCCGGTTCTGGGTCCAGCGGAGATGGAACCTGAGAATCGTCGGGGAGGTCCAGATCGTCGACAATCGCCACCACGGCGATCAACTCGGCCGCGTCGCCCAGGGGCAAGAAGGCAGTTCGCCGGCGGCTCCATCGGCCCTGGTCGTCGCAGCGGGCGACCACGCTCACACAGCGTTTGCCGGAAAACGCCGCCGGAGGCGGGCACAGGGCGGCCGTCAGGCCATCGACTCCCGATGCCACCGACACACTATGGTAGACGCAGCGACGCCCTGGTAACTCTTCGGCGACTGCCCCAAGCCAGCGCCGGAATGCGGCATTTCCGAAGACGAACCTCCGGTCTTCGTCCAGAAGGTAGAGGGGCTGCGATGCTCCATCAAGCAGTCGCCCCAACTGGGTACTCCGGTTTTTCGCCCGAGACATTGACGCCAATTGTCAGGGTTCAGGGTTCAGTCTGTCACGCCGCTCGGCGGCACAGGGAATCCCGGCACCCGCCCGGGAATCAAGCCACTGTCAGCCAGCCAAGCCGCCCAGATCAGTCAACAGCAGAGACTCACCGGAGCCTGCTACCGACATCCGGGCTCAGGGTGCCGTCAGAAGACTGGGCTCAGCGCGGCTATCGGGCACCTGGGCCAGTTTGACGGCAGCCTCTTCTCTCCGAGGGACGGCCGTATCAGCGCGGTCGTACCAGGGAGCGGGGTATATGCCAATCACCAGAACGAACAGAACACAAATTGCCGCGGCCGTCAACGGTGCTGTCTGCCGGGAACTGGCCGGGATCCGGCCCAAGGGCATCCGGAAGAACATCACGCCCACGATCCGCAGATAGTAGGCCGCGGCAATTGCCGCGTTGACCACGCCCACGAATGCCAGGCCGGCCAGCCACATCCGAACTGCCGAGTCCGCACCTCCCACGCCGATCGCCCCGGCGAACAGGGCCAGCTTGCCCCAGAAACCGGCCAATGGTGGAACGCCCGCCAGGCTGAACATGAAAGCGGCGAGCATCCACGCGAGCATCCGCTGGCGTGGCTCCTCACTCCACCCCAGACCGGCAAGACCATCAACATGATCCAGGGGCTGATCCGGGGTTCCGAGGCAATTGAGGGCCGCAAAGGTTCCCAGAGTCGCCACAGAATAGAGCAGAAGATAGAACAGCAGCGCGGCCGTGCCGTCGAAGGCCCCGGTCGATCCCGATCCGGTAGCCAATGCAACGGTCAGTCCGATGAGCATGTAGCCCGCATGGGCAATGGAGGAGTAGGCGAGGAGTCGGCGAAGGTTGTCTTGCCAGAGAGCCAGCACGTTGCCGGTCGTCATGGTCAGCACGGCCAGGGCCAAGGCAATCCGCCATGAATGCGACGGGACCCCTTCCGCGGCAACGACGATCAAGCGGATCAGGGCCAGGAAACCGGCCAGTTTCGGTGCCACCGAGAGAAGGGCCGCGTTGGAGTTCGTGGTGCCCTGGTAAACGTCGGGCGCATAGAAATGGAACGGAACGGCGGCGATTTTGAAGCTGAGTCCGGCAAACAGGAAAATAACGGCCAGCCGTCCGGCAGCAACCAGCGGGCTGGCGCTGCCCAGTAGTCGGGCGTGAATCACGTGGACTGAAGTCGAGCCTGACGAACCGTAAAGGAAACACAGCCCGAACAGCAAGAATGCCGAGGCGAGAATGCTCAGGTAGAAGTACTTGGCAGCCGATTCACGACCTTCGATCGTGCGGCGATCTACGAACAGAAGAATATATGTGGGGATGGAGATCAGCTCGAGTCCAAGAAAGATCAGGATCAGTTCACCGGCTGCGCCGACGAGCATCATGCCCGCCACTACCAGCAACAACGACCCCACCAGTTCCGGGGCGTCGGGATCGGCACTCGGCTGCCACGAGAGGAGAACAAGGATCGCTCCCAGGCCCAGCGCAACCCATCGTGTCCACAAGGCCAAGTTGTCGATCAGGAGGGGCTCCGCGGACGGAAGGGGAATTGTCGTCGCCAGGCAGACGCCGGCCAGGCCCAGTCCCACCACGCCAAACCACGACCAGGACGCGCGCGGCACGGCGAAAGCCCCGCCGAGGTAGACGACCACGGCCGTCACGACGACGAGAATTTCGGGACCGAGTTGCCAGACCACCTCACTCGACACTTCTGTTTTCTCCTCTCATTGCGGGACCTGATCTCGGAATCAGTTCGTCCACAGAGGGTCGCGCCTCGTTGTCGGCCGTCCGCATCGCCCCGATCGTCAAGCGATCAAGGGTCGGCTCCATGCGTTCCAGGAAGTACGACGGCTGCAGGCCGATCCAGAAGATCAGCACCACCAGCGGGATAAGGGAAGCAACCTCGCGGGTGGAGAGATCTCGGATCGGCTCGCCATCCTTCCCCGGATGTTCGGGGACAGGCTCGCGAAGAGGTCCAAAGAACACCCGCTGATACAACCAGAGCATGTACCAAGCCCCCAAGACGACACCGAAGACCGCCAGAACGGAAATCGCCCGATAGACAACCACAGGCCCGCTGACGGCCTGGGCCCAGGCCCTCTGAAACGCACCGATGAGGATGAGCAATTCCCCCGCAAAGCCGTTCATGCCGGGCAGCCCGATGCTGGAAAGAGCCATCAGCAGCATGAAGAACGAAAGGACCGGCAAACGCCTCGCAAGCCCGCCGTAGGCCTTGATCTCGCGGGTGTGGTACCGCTCATAGAGC